>CALDYC010000132.1 GCA_937941245.1 uncultured Acidimicrobiales bacterium
CACCCGGGTGAAACGGTGGTTGCGGTCTCCCATGCCGACACGATCAAGGCAGCGCTCGCCGCGGCACTAGGCACGCACCTCGATCAGTTCCAGCGAATCGTGGTGTCGCCATGTTCGATATCGGCGATCATGTACACCGCGTCTGGGCCGGTCGTGCTCGCGGTGAATTCGACCGGCGACGACCTCACCGCGCTGGTTCCGTCCTGACCATGGCCGCTACCGCGACCCCTACCGCTCTGCTCGTTTCCGAATATGTTTGAACCTTCGTTTGATCTCGACGATGTCGAGGCCTTCACCGCAGGCACGGTGGGTCCAGCAGGTGAGCGAGTGTTTTTCGTCCAAGCGGTCTCGTCGAAGGCGACGGTCACGCTGCGTGCCGAGAAGCAACAGGTCCTCGCGTTGGCCGACTACCTCGCCGACATGTTGAAGGACCTACCGCACCCCGACATCAGTTCGATACCTGAGCCGGTCGGACTCAAGGCTCCGATTGAACCCGCATGGTCGATTGCGTCCATGGGGGTTGCGTTCGTCGAGAGTCGTGATCGAGTCGCATTGTGGGCCGAACAATTTCAACGTGAAGAAACCGATGTCGCTCCCGCTACCGCTCGGTTCCAACTCACCCGAGCTCAGGTGGTCGCGTTCGTCCGCGACGCCCGAAGCCTGGTATCGGCTGGTCGCCCGCCGTGCCCGTTCTGCATCTCTCCGCTCAATGATGGCGGCGACTGGTGCCCGTGTTGGAACTGATTCGCGACCTTCTGGCGCTGCAACGTGACCACTAATCCCGGACCAGCAGAACCGAACCCGGCCACCAGCGGTGACACCGAATCACCGTTTCGCGAACGTGACCCGATCGCCAATGCCGACGCTGAGCACCTGTTGCGTTCTGGTGAGATTGACATTCTTGGTCAAATGCCATGGAGTTCGAACACCACGCTGCTGTGCGACGTGTCCGACGGGAATCGCGTTGTGCAAGCGGTGTATAAGCCGGGCCGCGGTGAGCGTCCGCTATGGGACTTTCCTAGCGGACTCTTTCGACGCGAAGTCGCGTGTTATGAACTTGCGAAAGCGTTGGGTTGGGACCTCGTCCCTCCGACAGTCCTGGTCGACGGACCGGTCGGGCCGGGCTCCTTGCAGCTGTTCGTACCGTGCGATTTTTCAGAGCACTACTTCACGTTTCAGGACCGCCCCGAGCTTCTCGACGCCTTTCATCGTCTCACCGTGTTTGATGTGGTCGCCAACAGCACCGATCGCAAAAGCGGCCACGTGCTGGTCGATTTCGACAATCACATCTGGGCGATCGACAACGGTCTGAGCTTCCACGAGGAATTCAAACTGCGGACCGTGCTCTGGGATTTCGCGGACGATCCGCTGCCGTTAGACATCGTTGACGACCTGCGAGCGTTCGCAAATCGGCCGGCCCCCATCGAGCTCGTAGACCTGCTCGACGAAGGCGAGCCTGAAGCCGCGGCTCGGCGGGCGTTGCGGCTGGCAGCGTCAGGACGTTTCCCCGTCGACCCCACCGGACGCCGGTGGCCGTGGCCACTCGTCTGAAGCAGCCCTCGTTGGCGACGAGAAGCTAGGCGATCAGCTCAGCTCGCTTGTGCCCGTACCTCGGCACGTTGGGCATGGTTGCAACCGACCCCGCTTGTGATGGGCGCCAACACCCTCACAGGCCGCGCACGGCGCTGCATGGGCCTGACGCGCAGACGCGCCGAGGTCCCTCGGCCCGCGGGCGTGAGGGACCTCGATGTCGTCATGAATCTGTTCTCGATCAGCAACGAGCTGGTGCGCCGAGGCACCATGGAAGCGGCCTGAGAGCCACATCATCGCGGCCCAGCTCAGTCCGAGGACGAGCAGCAGGGCAACGATGTTCAGGGCAAAGGCCATGGGTCTGTGCTCAGGTCACCCTCGAGCTGCGAGTGCTTCGAGGAGCTGAGGGAGCACTTTGTGCACATCCCCAACAATGCCGAGATCAGCCACACCAAAGATCGGTGCTTCGCTGTCTTTGTTGATGGCGATGATGGTCTTTGAACCCTTCATGCCGACAAGGTGCTGGGTCGCACCGGAGATGCCTGCAGCAATGTAGACGTCAGGCTTGACGACCTTGCCGGTCTGGCCCACCTGGTAGCTGTAGGGAACCCAACCGGCGTCGACGATTGCTCGACTTGCCCCCGGCGCCGCGCCCAGTTTAGAAGCGAGTTGTTCGATCATCTCGAACTTGTCCTGCTCGCCAAGACCGCGGCCGCCAGAGACGACGACGCCAGCCTCGTCAAGCTTTGGCCCAACGCTCTCTTCGACAAACGAGTTGGTGACAACAGCTGCACCGGCGGCACCGAGGTCGGGGACCGTCAGTGCGGAAACTGCCGCGGCGGCGCCACCTGTTTCTGATGCTTCGAATGACTTGGGACGCAGCAAGAAGATGCCGGCCTTGTCGCTGGTGAACCGAGTGTGCACGAGTTGGGTACCGCCGAATGCGGGCTCGACTCCGACCAGGCCGCCGTCGTCAGCAACGTCGGTGACGTTCGTGATGACTGGAGCGTCGAGCTTGACCGACAAGCGGCCAGCTACGTCGCGACCAGTCTGCGTTGTACCGATGAAGATCGCGGATGGCGATGCGCCGCCCGCAATAGCGGCGGCCATCGCGCCTGCGACCGATGGTCCAGGCAGGGCTCCAGCCAGATCGCCGGTCGCGTGGACAGCGGTCGCTCCGTGAGCGCCAAGTTCAGCTGCAACCGAGTCGCCGTCGCCACCGAAGACACACTCGACGGTGTCGGCGAGTTCACGTGCCTTGGCGAGCATTTCGAGCGTGATCGACGCAACAGCGCCGTTTGATGCTTCAGCGAGCACCCAAATGGTTCCTACAGACATGCCAGCCTCCTCAGATGACCTTGTGCTCTTCGAGGAATGACACGATGCGCTGGAACGCCTCGCCCTCGTCTTCGATGATTTCTCCGGCGTCACGGGTCGGGGCATCGACAACTGCCACGATCTCTTGACCACCGCCGGCCCAGCCGACAGCACCGGCTTCGATACCAAGATCGGCAATGCTCAGTTCGTCAACCGGCTTCGACTTGGCAGCCATGATGCCCTTGAACGATGGGTAGCGAGGCTCGACGACTCCAGCGGTAACCGACACCAAACATGGCATGGGGCACGTGACATCGTCGTAGCCAGCTTCGGTCTGACGCTGCACGTTGACCTTGCCATCGGCTGCCTGAATTGCCTTTGCGAAGGTCACTGACGGCAGGCCCATAAGTTCGGCGATCTGCTCGGGAACGGTGCCGGTGTAACCGTCACTCGATTCGGTTGCGGCGAGCACCAGATCGGGTTCGACCCGGGCGATCGCTGCAGCGAGCACCTTGGCGGTGCCGAGCGCATCGGAACCGGCGAGGGCATCGTCGCTGACGAGAATCGCCTTGTCGGCCCCCATCGCAAGCGCGGTGCGCAGACCGTTGACCTCGTTATTCGGGGCCATCGAGATCAGTGTCACCTCGCCACCTCCCGCAGTATCGACAAGCTGCAACGCCATCTCGACGCCGTAGCTATCGGATTCGTCAAGAATCAACTTGGTGTCACGCTTTAGCGTGTTGGTGGATGGATCGAGCGCACCCGGATCAGCGGGATCGGGGATCTGCTTTACGCAAACGGCAACCTTCATGGGGTCATTCTGCGTCGAATGTGCGTGCTTTCACAAGCTGGCCGCCGCAAATTTGGACTTTCTTTTCGTCACGTTCGCGGCGACACTCCCCTGTTCGTGAAACTTCTACTGGTTGTCAACCCGGCAGCATCATCGGTCTCGCCCCGAGTCCAGGTGCTCGTTCAGCGCGCGTTGGCAGACCACCACGAGGTTCGATTGGCCGAGACCACACGCCGGGACCATGCCACCAGGCTGGCTGAAGACGCTGCCCGTCGTGGCCTCGATGCGGTTGTTGTCCTCGGCGGTGACGGCACTGTGAACGAGGTAGCCAACGGTCTCGCCGGAAGTTCCACAGCGATGATCCCGCTTCCCGGCGGGTCGACCAACGTGTTCTGTCGCACCTTGCATCTGCCCGACGACCCACTCGAAGCAGTCCAGGTTTCGATCGCCGCCATGAGCCAGCAACTACTCAAACCGGTTGGCCTTGGTCGGGTCAACGGCCGGTATTTCCTGTTCCACACCGGCATCGGGTTCGACGCTGCTGTCGTCGAACAGGTCGAGCGCAGCGGCGATCTCAAGCGGTACCTCAACCATCCGCTGTTCGTCTGGGCTGCTGTCAAGACCTGGGTTCGCCACTTTGATCGGCGACGGCCGGCCCTGACTGTCGAAACGGCCCCGAACCGGTCGGACGCCCACCACCAGGTTCCAGCGACACCCGACGTGGTTGAGAATGCGTTCTTCACGATCTGCCTGAACACCGATCCCTACACCTACCTCGGCAACCTGCCCCTGCGGATCGCACCCGAGGCCACGCTTGACAGCCGGCTTGCGACCGTCACCCTCACCAGTCTGCGCAGTGGCCATCTGCTTGGACTCGTAGCCGATGCCTTGAGGCCCCCGCCCGGCCTGCGCACTGGGCCGCATGTCGAGGTACGCACTGATGTTGGGACCTCACTCATCCGGGCGCGCCGCCCCGTTCCCATCCAGGTCGACGGCGATTTCATCGGAAGTGCGGACGAGATCGAGCTGTCCCATCATGGCGACGCATTGCGGCTGCTGCGAACCGACCTGCTGCGCCCGTGACGTGGTCAGCTACGCGAACGCACCGTTTCGCATAACAACGCCGGGTCATCGCCGATAATCACATCGACGTCTGCGGCGATAGCTGCTTGCACGTGTTCAACCGTATTAACCGTCCAGGTGAGCACGGCCAATCCGACAGCCCGGGCGTCATTGACAACCTGTGCGCTGAGCAGCGGTATCCACGGCACGATCGCGTCATGGCCGTCTTTAACTGCTCGTTCGATTGCCTGGGCCGCAGAGATGTGCTGCCAGAACAGCAACCCGGTGGCGAATGGGCCGCTCGCAACCGCGTTGAGCACGGTGTGGTCGAACGACGTTATGAGCACCTCGTCGGCCCGGTCGGCACAACAGCTCTCGATGTGCTGCAGCGCCTGGGCGGCATAGACATCGGGTTCGAGTCCAGTCTCGTCAGTTTTCAGTTCGATATCGAAGCCAAGATGTGGGCATGTTTGGGCAACAGCCGCGAGCGTCGGAATCGCCGGGTCCAGGTCTCGCTGATCGGTCTCGCAGATCACAGTGCCGTCGGCGGTGCTCGGATCGTGGTGCACGACGAAGACGCCGTCTCGCGTCGGGCGCACGTCAAATTCAATCGATGTCGCGCCGAGTTCGCCCGCTCTGATGAATCCGGCGAGCGTGTTCTCGGGAGCATGCACCGGTGTGCCGCGGTGGCCGCAAATTCCTGCTGGGCTTGTGAGGTTCTTGCGCCACCATGTTGACGTCATTGATGCAGTCTCGCAGATACGCCAACGCGGACCGCACCAGCGTCCCAACGCACCGCCGCACCGCCGCACCGCCGCACTCAGATCATGACAATGCGCTTTGCACCGGGATCGAGCCCACCTGCAACCGCATTGAGATTGCGCGGTTCGAACGAGCACAAGCCGCACCATGGCAAATTGCCGGTTTTTGTGCCACATTCGCGAACAGCCGTGCAATTTCGCGATGATTCGGCCTTGTCGAGCCCCAAAGATCGTTGTAGGTTTCGCAAGTCGGCAGGTTAGGACCTGCCGATGAAGCGGCCAGATTTCACTGTCTGGCCACAGGCCACAGAGGGGGAATCTTGGCTCTGACAATGCCAAAGTACGATCCGAGCGAGCACGACTGGCGCATCGGAGCAGCATGCAAGGACACCGATCCGTCGCTGTTCTTTCCAGTCGGCACGACCGGCGTCGCCGTAGATCAGATCGAGGCTGCCAAGCAGGTCTGCACAACGTGCCCCTGCATGACCGACTGCCTGCAGTTCGCGCTTGACACCAATCAAGATGCTGGCGTGTGGGGCGGGTTGGGCGAAGAGGACCGCCGCATTATTCGCCGCCAGCGAGCCGCCGCTCGACGGGCAGCCCGCCAGGCCGCAGCCGAGCAGGGCATGTAGCGACTCGGGCTAAGCCCTTTCGACTAACGACTCGGGCTAAGCCCTGTCGGCCTCACAAACGTGCACGACCCAACCGACGGCCGCGTGCGGCGCCTGCTTCAGCTAAAGCCGATGCGGGTGTCGTCACCCGATAGGCCAAGCTCGACGTAGGCGATGCGATCCGCAGGGAAGCCGGTCTGGCGGCCCTTGCGGTCGGTAAGCCAAACCAGGCCCTGGCCCGCCGCGACGCTCTCGTTGATGAGCGCGCGGATCTGGTCAGCGGACATTTCATCGTCCATATCGACCTTGACCTCGGTTGGGGCATTGACGATTCCGATGCGTACCTCCATGAGAGGCCTCCTGTGTGCGATGGGGTGAGTGCGGTGAGGTGGTTAGAGCGGGTACTTCGTGGTTCGTGCGGGTACTGCGATCAAATAATCTTGAGTTCGGGATGGAAACGCTGCTTCGGCGCCATCTCGACAATAGTTTCGGCAAGTTTGGCAAACACCACGCTCGCTTCGCTCTCGGGATCCGATGCCACGATCGGTACCCCGGTGTCTGCTCCGTTTCGCAGCGCCGGTACAAGCGGGATCTGAGCGAGCAATGGCACGTCGATCTTGTCGGCCAACTCTGCTCCCCCGCCGCTGCCGAAGAGTTCGTAGCGGGTGTCGTCGTCGCCGGTGAACCACGCCATGTTCTCGATGACACCGCGAACTTTGAGGTTCACCTTGTCGGCCATCGTTGCTGCGCGCTGGGCCACCTTCTGGGCAACGGGCTGCGGGGTAGTAACCACGTACACCTCGGCCCGAGGCAAGAAGCCCGCCATCGAAATCGAAATGTCACCGGTGCCCGGCGGCAGGTCGATGAGCAAATAGTCGGGCTCGTCCCAGAACACATCAGTGAGAAACTGCTCAAGGGCCTTGTGCAGCATTGGGCCGCGCCAGATCACCGCCTGGTCCTCTTCAGCAAAGAAACCCATCGAGATCACTCGCACGCCATGCGCTTCGGGCGGTATGAGCATGGAGTCGATGACGACGGGCGGCCGGTCGATACCGATCATGCGCGGGATCGAGAAGCCCCATACGTCTGCGTCGATGATCGCCACGCTGTGGTCTTGCTGAGCCAGAGCGACCGCCAGATTGGTTGTCACTGACGATTTGCCGACCCCGCCCTTGCCAGAGGCAATGAGCAACACCCGAGTCTTCGAGCTGGGATCAGCGAACGGAATAGTCCGTCCTTCGGCGTGACCGTGGGCTTGCTGCGACCCAGCTGTTGCACTTGGGTTGCCCTGCATGAACTCTCGAACCTTGGCTCGCTCTTCATCGGTCATGACCGTGAACTCAGGCGCAGCGGTCTCGACCCCATCAAGGGCGACGACAGCTTCGCTCACCCGGCGATCAATCTCGCTTCGTAGCGGACACCCTGAGATCGTCAGGGCGATAACCACCACGACGTCAGTGCCGTTGATCCGCACCTCTCGAACCATGCCGAGGTCAACAATTGATCGATGCAGCTCGGGATCTTCGACCGGACGCAGTACGTCGATCACCTGCGCTTCAGACACGGTCATATGAACCTCGAAGATCGGTCGCGAGCCAGCCGGAAGGCATTGGCTCTGTCGGCTGAGCGTACCGATCTGCGCTGATGTTTGGCAGGGCTTGAGTGGCTCGGTACGGTCGCGCACCGTGACTCTGTTTGTGGTTCGCCATGCGCTCGCCGGGGTGCGCAACCGCGCGGATGGCAGCGACGATCTGCGCCCGCTCGACATGACCGGCAAGGCGCAGGCGCTTGCGCTTCCGGCCATGCTCGCCGACACGCCAATCACCGAGATTTGGTCGAGCCCCGCGACCCGGTGCCTGCAGACAGTCGAGCCTCTCGGGCTCGAGCTCGGCGTCGACATCGTCGTCGCAACTGAGCTGGCCGAAGGGTCGGCTAGCTCAGCCGTTCTTGCATTCGTTCGTTCATTCACCGGCCGCACGGCGGTGTTGTGCAGCCACGGCGACATCATCCCGGACATGCTTCGATCTCTCACTGTCGGCGGAACGCGTTTGCACGGGAACGGGTGCGAAAAGGGTTCCGTCTGGCGGCTCGACAACAGTACCGAACGCATCGAATCCGGCGAATACCTCGGCTGCCCTGATATTGCGTGAACGCCTTGGGCTTCTCACGATTTGATCAACGGCGCCAGCCGCACGTGATAGTCACCCGACGCGGTGTCGGACCTACACTCACATATGGCAGACCACGAACCGACGTCCGCTCCGGTGCCGCCGACGCACGATGAATTGGTGTTGGCCCCGAAAGTGCTGTTGCATGACCACCTCGATGGCGGCCTTCGACCGGCCACGGTCATCGACCTGGCACAGGCATCGGGCTACACCCTTCCGACGACCGATGCCGATGAACTCGCCACCTGGATGGTGCGGGGCGCCAGCCGACTCGACCTCACCCTGTACCTCGAGACCTTTGCGCACACGGTCGGAGTCATGCAGAGCCGCGATGCGCTCTACCGCGTTGCCGCAGAGTGCGCCGAAGATCTTGCTGCAGACGGTGTGATGTACGCCGAGGTGCGCTTCGCTCCTGAGCTACATACCGAACGAGGTTTGTCGCTCGATGAGGTCGTCCAAGCTGTTGTCGCTGGATTCGCAGACGGGTCGACCGGCCGCAATATTCGCGTCGGAACGTTGGTGACCGCCATGCGTCACGCCGCCCGGTCTCGCGAGATCGCTGAACTGGCGGTGCGTCACCGCGACAATGGTGTAGTTGGCTTCGATATCGCTGGCGCCGAAGCAGGCAACCCACCCACCCGTCATCTCGACGCGTTCCAGTTCATTCAGAGGCAGAACTTCCACTTCACCATCCACGCTGGCGAGGCCTATGGCCCGCCATCGATCTGGGAAGCAATCCAATATTGTGGAGCAGAACGCCTTGGGCACGGGGTCCGGATCTTCGATGACATGTCCGCCGCCGAAGACGGCACATGGGAGCTCGGACGGCTGGCGGCATACGTTCGAGACCGCCGCATTCCGCTCGAGGTCTGTCCAACCTCGAATGTGCATACCGGAGCTGCACAGTCAATCGCCGAGCACCCGATCGGTACGCTCGCCGAACTCGGATTTCGGGTCACCGTCAACACCGATAACCGGCTGATGAGTTCCACCACACTGAGCAATGAGTTTGCGCAGAGCGCGCAGGCGTTCAACTGGGGCTGGAAGCAGGTCCGCTGGATGACCATCAATGCAATGAAGTCAGCGTTCGTGCCCTTTGACGAACGACTCGAGATGATCGAGCAGTCGATCAAGCCGTGGTATCACGGCCGCATGGACCTCTGAGCCATCGGCGGTAACGCTGTGGGAACCGGCGCGGTTATCGACTCGCGACCACTTCAGCTACCTGGTCGTAGAGCGCTCCCAACTCGTCATCGAGCAGCGTTCGGTCGATCAGGTTGAGATCTTCGTCGGCCGGTCCGCTCTGTCCCTGCACGACTCTGGCTAGTGCCCGGTAGAGCCGAACTTCGGCAGATTCAGGCGCAGCATCGACTGCCTGATCAAGCAGCGCCAGGCCAGCTGCCGCAGTCTCGGGTGACGTTTGGGCAATGTCGGGATCAGCGCCGAGACGGCGGCCCTTGCCAACGAGCGCAATGACGTTGCTGGGGTCGGCTTCGATGACGGCATCGAAGGTGCGCAATCCGAGCAGCGGGTCGAGTTCGTCAAGCACAAACGCGGCCTGGGCAGCATCGTCGAGTGTCCCCGATACCTGACCAAGGTCAATCGCAGTCCCGTCGCCGAACCGTTGAGCGATTTGGCCGGCGGTGACCGACGTTCGAAGGCCCGACGCATCGACGAGTCCAGCGACCTGAGGGGGTGCCGCGAGACCATCGAGGACGGCCAGCTGGGCGGCAGCGTCGTCGAACTGCTGGGCATCGTCCAACAGGATTGCGGCGAACACCCGTGCATCGGGGTAGTCCGGGTCGACCGCAATCGCTTCGGTAATGTCGTCCAGTCCGGCGTCGGGGTCGCCCAAGCGCGCAGTCAACCAGCCGCGATAGGTCAGTGCTTCGGTGTTCGCTGGCGAGTTGGCAAGCACCTCGTCATAGATGTCGATCGCTTCGGGCCATGCGCCTTCGCGTGTCAGCGTGTCGGCTTCGGCCAGCAGACCGACCGATGACTGGCGTATCCCGCCCGTGGCGGTGCCTGACGGTGACCGGAAGCCGACCGAGCGAGCCAGCAACACCCCGGCAAGAACAGCGAGAACCACAACAGCCACCACCGTGGCCACTCGCTGCGCAGTTGGCGTAGACCCTTTGGCCCGACGGTGCGCCGCGCGCTGATTGTCGATAGAGCGAACAACCTCAGCAGCCCGACGGGTGTAATCGTTGTGGAGGGACTGGTAGTCAGCGTCATCGACATCACCGACGCCGCGTTCCGCGTCAAGGTCATCGAGAGACCGCAGCAGAAAATTACGTTCATCTTCGAGACGGGCCAGCTCGTCCGGATCGAGTCGATCAGCCATTGGCACCCGTCCGACGGGAACGGGCCACTCGGACAAGTTCCCGGTCATCATCGGTCACCATGTCCGCGTCATCATCGGCTGCTTCGGCACGCCACCGCACCAGCGCGAATCCAACCGCCGCAGCACCAACCGCGGCGGCAACCACCGGGACGACCCAGACCAGCCCGGTGAACCCGCCCGAGTCGGGATTCAGAACAATCGATCGGCCGAACCGGTCGATATACACCTGGCGAATCTGATCATCTGTTTCACCGGCCGCAATTCGATTGCGGATATCGCCACGGATCTCGCGTGCAATCGCAACGTTTGATTCAGCAACCGATTGACCTCGACACTGCGGGCAGCGGATCGTCCCAGCCAGCTGGGAAACTCGCTCACCATCAGTTGCTGGTCCACTCTCACCACTTGCGCCGACAACGAGAGCTGCCGATGCAACAAGTGCCATAAGCACCCAAGACAGCCATCTCCACTGGTTGGCGAAACTTCGGTCTGCCATTGGGGTCAGCCGTTGCCTTCGAAGCCGGCGATTGCTTCATCGAGCTCTGCCTGCGTCACGCCGGTAACGCTGACCCATTTCTGGACCACCCTGCCGGTTGGGGCAACGAGCAGCGTTTCGGGCACCCCGGTCACGCCATAGTCAATGGCGATCCCTCCAGTGTCCGACACCAGCGTTGGCCACGATCCTCCAAGCTCAGCGAAAAACTCTTGAGCAGCCTGTTCGGTATCGCCGAACATCACACTCACGAGCTCGATGCCGTCGTCGACATGGGACTCACTGAACGCCACCAGTTCAGGGTGTTCAACGCGACAACCGACGCACCACGATGCGAAGAAGTTGACCACGACCCACGAGCCGCGACGGTCACGCAGATCAAAGCTGCCGCCGTCAATCGTGGCACCCTCAATTGGCGGTGCGACTTTGCCGACGATTTCGAAATTGACCGATGTGTTCCGGCCCGATTCGCTTGTCGCCAGCAAGGCGATCAGACCGCCAACGATAAGCGTGCAGATAACCGCAGCCGCGATGACAGGGCGAGACGTCATACGCCTGCACCAATGACATCAGAATCGCCCACAGGCGTTGAAACCGGGTCGGTCGGGCGTCGGTGCACCCGACTTGGAAAAATGGACAATGCGGTGCCGACAGCCATGAGTACCCCGCCTGCCCACATCCAAGCCACAAGAGGCTGGCTGGTGACACGGATCAACGCCGCTTCGGACACGTCGTCGGGAAGCTTGATCAGTGCAACCTGGATATCACGGCGGAATCCGCCAGCAGTATCAGGCGTGCCGATCACGCTTCCGGCGAAAAACTGGTTGACCGCCGGACGCAGCTGCTCACCGTCGACCGAGATCAGCGCTGCCGTGACCCGCTTCTCGGAGAAGGTCTCGACCTCAACACCCTCGAAACCGAACTCGGCGTCAGCAAACGTGACGATGTCGCCGGGCGACATCGAGAACTCAGCCTGGCGCAGGTAGCTGTTGCTGGCTGCGAGTCCGACTGCGATCAAGATCACACCAATATGGACAACCATGCCGCCGTTGGTTCGCCCAACAAATCCCCTCCATCCGCTACGACGGGTTGCCAAAATGATCTGGCGACCCGCAGCCCCGCCAGCGAACCCAGCCAGGCCGAATGCAATGAGCGGCGTGAGGCCTGTGCCCCCTGTTGCGACGGCGACCACGATCGACACGACGCCGGCCCACGCGGGCCATTGCAAGCGGTGACGAAGCAGCTCGCCGCTCGCCTTGCGCCAGGGAAGCACCGGAGCGACGGCCATCAGGAACAGCAATGCCATGCCGACCGGCATGGTCATGCGGTCGAAGTACGGGGCTCCGACCGAGATGCGCTCGTCGCGTAGCGATTCGACGATGAGCGGGAACACGGTTCCGAGCAGTACGACAAATGCGAAGATTGCAAAGAGCAAATTGTTGGCAAGAAACGATGCCTCGCGGCTGAGTGGCGAATCGATGCGGCCCGGCGAACGAAGCCGGTCGCCTCGCCATCCGATCAGCCCGACGCTCACGATTGCGACCACCGCAAAGAAGGCGAGCAATGGTGGTCCGATGTTTCCTTCACTGAAGGCATGCACCGATTCGACAACCCCAGATCGAGTCAGGAACGTGCCGAGGATGGTGAGCGAAAACGTCGAGCACAACAGCGCCAAGTTCCACACCCGCAACATGCCACGGCGTTCCTGAATCATCACCGAATGCAGATAGGCGGTTCCCGTCAACCACGGAAGCAGCGACGCATTCTCGACCGGGTCCCATCCCCAGTAGCCGCCCCACCCAAGTACGTCGTAGCTCCACCATGCACCGAAGATGATTCCCAGCGTGAGAAATCCCCACGCAAACAGGGTCCATCGCCGAGTTTCGGTCAGCCAGGTCTCGCCGACTCGGCCAGTGATCAGCGCCGCGATTGCGAACGCGAACGGGACCGTGAAGCCGACGTATCCCAGATACAGCATGGGCGGGTGGATTGCCATCAGCACATGGTTCTGAAGCAGCGCGTTTGGGCCAGGTCCATCTACGAAGTCCGCC
>CALDYC010000133.1 GCA_937941245.1 uncultured Acidimicrobiales bacterium
TCGGTACGCATATAAGTAATAAGGCCCTTTTCGTACAAGCCTTGGGCGGTACGCATGGCCATCGCTGCTGACAGGTTGAGCTTGCGGCCCGCCTCTTGTTGCAGCGTCGAGGTGATGAACGGCGCAGCAGGGCGGCGGCGATAGGGCTTGGCTTCGACCGAGCTGACTTCGCTTGGCTGACCTTGCAGCTCACCAACCAAGGCCTCGGCCCGGGCTTGGTCGACGATGACGGCCTCGGCGTTGGTGAGCGAACCATCTTGGCCGAAGTCGCGACCTTGGGCGATCCGCTTGCCATCGATTTCGAGCAGCTTGGCGGTGAAGTCAGAGGGCTCGCCCTCGACCGCTTCGCGAGTGAGCGCAAACTTGGCTTCGAGATCCCAATACGAGGCGCTCACAAACGCCATGCGCTCGCGTTCACGTTCGACGACGATGCGAGTAGCAACAGACTGCACCCGGCCTGCCGAGAGCTTTGGCATGACTTTCTTCCACAGCACCGGTGACACTTCGTAGCCGTACAGCCGGTCGAGCATGCGGCGCGCTTCTTGTGCATCGACCATCTTGCGGTCGAGCTCACGAGGATCATCGAGCGCTTCGTGGATGGCCTTCTTGGTGATCTCGGTGAACACCATGCGATGCACTTCGACGTTCGAAGGAGGTGACAGTACTTCTAGGAGGTGCCACGCGATTGCTTCGCCCTCGCGATCCTTATCCGTCGCGAGATACAGCTGGTCGGCACCCTTCATCAAGCTCTTCAGCTTTTTGATCTGGTCCTTCTTGTCGCTCGACACCACATAGAGCGGCTTGAAGTCGTTGTCGACATCGATGCCGAGCCGAGCCCACTTCTCGGCCTTGTAGGCCTTGGGGACATCTGCGGCCCCTCGCGGCAAATCCCGGATGTGCCCGATCGACGATTCAACGACATACCCGTCGCCGAGATACTC
This sequence comes from uncultured Acidimicrobiales bacterium, assembly GCA_937941245.1. Taxonomy (GTDB): domain Bacteria; phylum Actinomycetota; class Acidimicrobiia; order Acidimicrobiales; family UBA10347; genus UBA10347. Next base: position 942 of record CALDYC010000133.1, read on the forward strand.
CGCGATCTTCCGAGCTTTCGCCGGGCTCTCGACAATGACCAGTGCGTGTCCCACGGCGGCAAGGCTAAGCACGCCCAACCCAGATTTCCGAGTCACCCACGCAAATTAGGTTCTTAGCCCGCCGCTGGGAAGCCCGTCAGCGGTGCCGAAACCTCAGCGGGTTTCAGTCATCATCGTCGTCATCGCCGTCGGCTCCGCTGAGAATGAGCAGACCACCAATCGAGGCAATGATCGACGCAAACAAGATGCCGATCTTGGCATTGTCTTCGATCGGGCCGCCCCCGCTGCCGTCGGTTTCAGCGGCAGCGACACCGTCGGCTGAAAGGTCCACGACGAGCGCTTGCTCGTCGTCGCCCGAGTGATCGTCGGCGTAGTCGTCGGCGCTAAAGGCCAGGTTGCTAACAAACAGCGACACGGTGAAACCAATACCGGAAATCATCGCTAGACCGACCAAGCGACGAAGGCTCATCGCCGATGGCATCTTGGCAAGCTTGAGACGTGCCGCTACCAGACTGAACACGGTCACGCCAACGGTCTTACCGACCACCAGGCCAACCATGATTCCCCACGTGACCGGCGACTTGAGCGCCGCCGAAATGATGTCGCCGTTCATGCGCACACCCGCGTTCGCAAGTGCGAACAGCGGTATCACCGCAAAGCTGGTGATCGGGTGCAGCGCGGTCTCGAGCCGCTCGGCGACCGAGACCGATTCACGAATGCGGAAGCTTGCATACCGAACGTCGATCGGGAAGACCTCGGGCTTGTCACGAAGCCAGCGGGCAATAGTACGAGTGTCATCTTCAGACTGCAGTGGCCTGGCTGGGGTGATCAAGCCGAGGATCACGCCCGCGATCGTTGCGTGCACACCCGAGCGATAAGTCGTCCACCAGATCACTGCACCGATGAGCACATAGATCGGGATGTACCAGACCCGAAGCTGCTTGAGCAGCAGCACGAGCGCAATCAGGATCGCTGTGGCAGCCATCCAGCCGAAGCTGATTCCGGACGAATAGAAAAGTGCGATCACGATGATCGCGCCGATGTCATCGACGATCGCCAGCGACAACAAGAAGATCTTGAGCCGGCGCGGAATGCGATCACCGAGTAGCGACACGATGCCGACCGCAAACGCGATATCGGTTGCCATTGGTATGCCCCAGCCGCTTTGACCAGGTCCACCAGCGTTGAACACGAGGTACAGCGCAGCCGGCACGACCATTCCGCCGATTGCGGCAAACGCTGGCAGAGCGGCATCTCGAGGGTTGCGCAGCTGCCCGTCAACAAGCTCGCGCTTGATCTCGAGTCCCACGACAAAGAAGAACAGGGCCATGAGCGCGTCGTTGACAAAGTCAGCGAGAGAATGCCCGCCAAAAATTTCGATGTCGCCGACGAAAAGATTGACCGAGGTATTCCAGAAGTCGTCGTAGCTGTCGCCCCATGGCGAGTTGACCCAGATCAGCGCGGCTGCGGTCGCGATGAGCAGCAAAACGCCGCCAGCAGCCTCGACCGCGAGGAAGCGTTTGAACGGCCGGGCGAACCAGCGCGCGATTCTGCTTTCACGACCAATGAATGTCAGGTCGCCGAAGTTTGTTTGCTGAGCCATAGGTGCAGCCGTCAGGTTACCGGTCTGTCATCGACCGGTGACCTCATCTTGGTCACACCACGGATCAGGCCGGTAGAGACAGCGATGACAATGCGGGATCGCCGCGTTCGGTGACACCGCGTTCTCGGGGCCGCGTCAGCGCAGCATGGTCAAGGTGACCGTGGTTCCGCTCTTGTTCGAGGCGATGTCGCAGATGTCGGTCATGCGCTTCATGAGGGTGACGCCCAAACCGCGCTCGTATTCGAGCCGCTTCGGATCCGTGACCGGCGGATGCTCGGTAAGCCCGTCAGGATCGAAGCCGGTCCCTCTGTCGACGATCTTCACCATGACCTTCTTTGCGGTCACCGAGATCGTCAGGCCAATCGGCTCGTCAGAGCCGCACCGATGATGCGCTTCGATTGCATTGGTGACACCCTCGCTGACGACCAGTCGCAGATCGTTCAACCGGCTTTCGGGAAGTACATCAGCGTCGCGCAACGCAGCGGTGAGACGCGACCGAACCTCGGCCAGGTGCACAAAGTCAGGAAGCACATCGTGATGCACCGTTGTCACGTAGCACCGCTCCAGTCGATGGTCGGATCGATATCAGCGAACGCATCGGTGAGCGACGGAAAGATCCGGAAGACTTCGTCCAGACGGGTCAGATTGAACAAGTCGAGCAGGTGTTGCTTTGCGCAGACCAAACGGAACTGGCCGCCATTGACACGCATGCGTTTCGCGGCCCCGACAAGAACCCCAAGGCCGGTGCTGTCGATGAAGTCGACACGCTGCAAATCAAGAAGTAGTCCGTCCGGGCGGTCGGCGGTGACCGTGACGACGTGCTGGCGTAGCTTGGGAGCTGTCGCCATGTCGACTTCACCCGACACGCGCATGACGGCCCAACCTGCCTGATAGGCAACCTCAAACGTCGGTTGAATCACAGACATTTAACTTAGTTGGCCGACGGCCACGAGACACAGCGAGTTCACACGAAGATCTTGCCGAACTGCACGAGCGTCCGTTTCTGGTGTCTGCTTCCATCCCCCGACGTGCAGCGTCAGGCAACTGTCCCCGATCGTGTCAGAGGCGGTCTCTACGATGCGGATATGTCCGCTGCACCTGTCGAGTTGAGCTGTGACCCAATTGCAGCAATGCGTGACGCCGTTGACTCGGGCACGATGAGCACAGACCAAGCCGCACTCAGGCCGGGCCTCGACGAGTTGCTCGCACGTTTAGATGACGACGGTCGGCTGGTGCACGTTGAGCGCTTTGCAGCGCGCGCCGCACGATTCGGCGAACTGGAATACCCACTTCCGGCATCGTTGGCTGCCGCACTCCCCCACGACACCTTCTTCACTCATCAGGCACAAGCCATCGATCTACTCCGCACAGGCCAGTCGGTCGCCATTTCAACAGGCACCGCGTCGGGCAAGTCGCTTTGCTATCAAGTCCCGATCGCCGAGGCTGCGATCGAGTCCAGCGGCAGGTCAACAGCGTTGTTGCTCTTTCCGACCAAGGCCCTGGCACACGACCAGCTTCGGTCGTTTGCCGAACTCGGACTCGGCGAGATCACCGCCGCCGCCTTTGACGGCGATACACCCCGTGACCTTCGCAACCACGTTCGGCTGCGAACCAACACGATCCTGTCGAACCCCGAAATGGTTCACGGCACGATCCTGCCCAACCACGGTCAATGGAGCTCGTTCTTGCGGCGGCTGCAGTTCGTCGTCATCGACGAGCTGCACGTGCTGCGCGGCGTATTCGGCACCCACGTGTCACACGTACTTCGGCGGCTGCTCCGGGTTGCCCGCCACTATGGCTCCGAACCGACATTCGTCTTCACATCGGCAACCATCGGTGATCCAGCCGGGTTGGCTTCGGAATTGTGCGGACTCGACGTCACTGCGGTCGATGATGACGGCTCACCTCGCGGGCCGCGGTCATTCGCGCTGTTGAATCCGCCGCTGCTCGACGAGGCGTCAGGGGCCCGAAGTTCAACTACCTCAGAAACGGCGTCGGCGATCACTGCTCTCGTCGAGAGCGGCCACCGCACGATTGCATTCGCGCAAAGCCGCAAAGGCACAGAATTGATCGCTGGCGACGTCCGACGCCGGGTGGGCCAAGCATCGGCGTCGGCGATCCGGTCCTACCGAGGCGGCTATCTAGCAACAGAACGACGCGAGATCGAAGACGAAATCGCTCGCGGCGAGATCCAAGCCGTCATTGCAACGAGTGCGCTCGAACTTGGTATCGATATCGGAGATCTCGACGCGTGCGTTCTGTCGGGGTTCCCGGGAACAATTGCATCAATGTGGCAGCAGGCCGGACGGGCGGGGCGCTCGCTCCAGCCGTCCGCAACCATTCTCGTCGCCGGCGAAGATCAGCTCGATCAGTGGCTCATGGCCCATCCTGACGAGGTCTTCAATCGCCCGCCTGAGCCGGCGGTCATCAATGTCGAGAACAGTTTCATTGCTGATCCGCACTTGGCATGCGCCGCGTACGAACTACCTCTCGGCCACGCCGACCGTCAGTATTGGCCCGAGGTCCTCGACGACTCGGTCCGGCGGCTTGTTCTCGACGACTTGTGTGTGACCCGCATGCGAGACGACGAACCAGTCGCGCTGTGGAGCGGCTCCGGTCGCCCGAGCCGCGGCATCGGCCTGCGGTCTGGATCTGCCCACGAATGCAAAATCGTCGACACCGACGGTGTGCTGGTTGGCACCGTTGACGAATCTCGAGCACCACGGCTGGTGCACGAAGGAGCGGTCTACCTGCACCGCGGCGAAACCTGGCGGGTGCTCGACTACGAACCCGAAGATCTCGTAGCCGTCGTTGAACGTTGCGATGCTGACGAGTACACCCAGCCGCTGTCATCGACGACGATCTCTGCGCTGCGCACCGACGACGAACAAATGGTCGGGCCGCTTGCATTGTCCCTTGGCGTGGTCGAGGTCACGACTGCCATGACTGGCTACCAACGCCGAGAGCGCCGAACCCGCAAAGTTCTGGCCCACGAAACACTCGAACTCGAACCGCAACGGCTGGTGACTCGCGGGTTCTGGTACACGATTCCGAACGTGCTCTGCGAACAGGCCGGTGTCGTCGCCCATCAGCTTCCCGGGGCGCTACACGCGGCCGAACACGCAATGATCGGCATGCTCCCGTTGTTCACCATTTGCGACCGGTGGGACGTCGGCGGTGTGTCGACCGCTATGCACCCCGACACCGGGCATCCATCGATCTTTATTTACGACGGCTACCCAGGTGGAACCGGCATTGCTGAGCTCGGTTTTGCGGTTTCAGCGACCCACATGTCCGCCACCCGCGAGTTGCTCGAACAGTGTGGGTGCAATGCCGGCTGTCCGTCGTGTGTCGTCTCTCCAAAGTGCGGCAACGGCAACGACCCGCTCGACAAGCACGCCGCAATCGCCCTGCTCAACCTGGCGGGTTGAGCAGCCACTCACTATGGTTTGAGAACCATGAGTTCGCCGTTGATTGTCCCAAAGACCCAGTCGAAAAAGCAGTGGCTAGACGGAGCAGTCGGCTACGAAATTTACGTTCGTTCTTTCGCGGACAGCACCGGCGATGGCACCGGTGATCTCAATGGTGTTACCGACCGGCTTGACTACCTGAAGTGGCTCGGCATCGACATCGTGTGGCTGACGCCGTTCTATCCGTCACCTGGCCACGACCACGGCTACGACGTCTCGAACTATCGCGACGTCGACCCGAGCCATGGCACGCTCGCCGACGCAGAACGCCTGATCGAACGGGTGCACGAGCTCGACCTGCGAATCATCTTCGACATCGTCCCCAACCACACCTCTAGCGAGCACGAGTGGTTCAAAGCGGCCATCGCAGATCCCACCTCACCCGAGCGCGACTTTTACCTCTTCCGAGATCCTGCGCCTAACGGCGGCCCGCCAAACAACTGGCTGAGTCACTTCGGGCCGACGGCGTGGACGCGTGATGAACGCTCGGGTCAGTACTGGTGTCACCTATTCCTACCCGAACAACCCGATCTGAACTGGCGCAACCCGGCGGTGCGCGACGAGTTCGACGACATCTACCGGTTCTGGTTTGAACGCGGCGTCGATGGTTTCCGCATCGATGTTGCGCACGGCCTACTTAAGCATCCCGAGCTTCCGGACCTGCCTCAGATTAAAGACATCGCACCCGGCGCCGGGCCGATGGAGACGTTCTTTAGTTTCGACCACATCTATGACCTCGACCAGGATGACAACGTCGAGATCTTCGAACGTTGGCAAGATATCGCTGCTCCATTCGACGCGTGCCTGCTTGCCGAATCAGGCGTCGAAGACCACGAGCGCCTTGCTCGGTACGTGCAACCCGGAGCCCTAGATCTCACCTTCTTCCTCAAACCGGGCTGGATGAAGTGGAATCCCGACAAGCTGGTGGCCGAGTTGGTGGGTTTGGCCAAGGTCGAGCCACACGGGATTGCCTGGGTAATCAGCAATCACGACAATGCCCGCCCCGTCAGCCGCTTTGGGAACAGCGATCGGGCGCTGGCCGTGACCACACTCATGTGGGCACTTGGTGGCGTGCCATTTCTCTATCAGGGCGAAGAGCTCGCGTCGCCCAACGGGCTGATCGCGCCTGGGGATCGCCACGACCCGATCTCGACCCGCAACGAGACTGACGAGGGCCGCGACGTCTGCCGAACTCCGATGGCCTGGACCGATGCGTTTCAGAACGGTTTCACCACCGGCAGCCCCTGGCTTCGATCCGAGCCGCGGCCGGTCCAGTTCACGGTCGAGGGCCAAACCGCTGATCCTCGGTCACCGCTACATCGCTACCGATCACTGATCGAGCTTCGCAAGACCCATCCCGATCTTTGGCAGGCCGAGCTGGTGTTCAGCGACACGGGGCGGCCAGACGTTGCCGCTGCCCGCAGAGGGACCACCTTCACCATCGCAAATCTCGGATCCGAACCTGCGTCGGTTGACCTGCCTGAAGGGTCCTGGCACATCGTCTTTGCTTCACGGGTACCCGCCAGCGACACATCGCCGGTCACGGGCACAGTCACCGTTCCCGCTGAGACCAGCGTCGTCTTTGCGACCGCCGCTGACACGTAGCTTCAGATATTCAACGGTCCGTGGTCCAACTGAGGCAACACTGACTGAGCGAACAAGTCACATTCTTCGAGGTGCGGATAGCCGCTCAGAATAAATGCCTCGACCCCAACGTCGATGTATTGCTGCAGCTTTGCGAGCACCTGATCGGGATCGCCAACAATTGCAGCGCCGGCACCTGAACGTGCCCGGCCGATACCAGTCCACAGCTGCGGTTCCGCATACCCCTCGGTGTCTGCGCCCTCACGAAGCTCGGATTGGCGCGATACCCCAACCGATGCCGTGTCGAGCGAACGCTGTCTGATCGTTTCGCCGGTGCGGTCATCAAGTTGGCTGACCAGTCGATCAGCAGCTGCTCGGGCCAGCGCCTCGGTCTCTCGGACGATCACGTGACTGCGCAGTCCGTACCGGAGTGACCGGCCATGGCGGTCTGCTCGCACGCGCATGTCATCGATGGTCTCGGCTACGGACGCAACCGTGTCTGGCCAGGTCAGGAACACGTCAGCAGCTTCTGCTGCGGTTTCTTTGGCTGCTTCGGAGAACCCTCCGAAGTAAAACGGCGGACACGAACCCGAGACGGTGCGGGCTCGTGGGGGTTCGATATCGAGCTGAACGAACTCTCCATCGATCTTGACCGGGTCGCCATTCAACAATGAACGCAGGGTGTGCATGTATTCGAGCGTGCGGCGATACCGAGGTGCCGATTCGAGCGCCTGCCCTGGCAAATCACTCGAAATGATGTTGATCGTGAGGCGCCCGTCGAGCATGCGATCGATCGTCGCCAGTTGCCGGGCCAGCTGCGGCAACCACATCTCGCCCATTCGGACCGCCAGCAGCAGGCGCATGTCCCGGACCTGTGGTGCGACCGCTGCAGCGAAGGCCACGCTGTCGATCCCGAGTTCGTAGCCGGACGGCAACAAGATGTTGTCAAAGCCGTTGGCGTCGGCTTTGAGCACAATGTCGCGGCAGTGCTCCCATGAACTGCGAAGCGCCAGATTGTCGACGCCGAGAAACTCATAGTCGTCGTCGCACAGCGCCCCGAACCAGCTGATCTCGGTCACGGAAGCGGAACTCCGGTGCTTGCCTGGATCAGCGAATACACATCATCGCGTGACAACGTCACGGTCAGCGCATCGACAGCCTTGGAGATCCGGTCGGTGTTCTGGGTGCCAGCGATCGGAATCGCTCGGCTGGGGTGCGCCAGCACAAATGCCAACGCAAGCGCAGCCCGGTCGACACCTTCGCGAGCTTCGATCTCAGACATCACCGACACCAGCTCAGGGCTCGGGCCGTCGGGGCCGTCGACCATGAGCCGACCTCCACCAAGCGGGCTCCAGGCAAGTGGCGTGACGCCGTCACGCATGCACCGATCAAAGGTGCCATCGGTAAGGGGCCCCAAGCTGAGAACCGAGTACTCGGGTTGCGTCGTCACCAACGGAAACGTCATATGTGCAGCCAACGCGTCGTATTGGTCAACGGTGTAGTTCGACACACCGACCTCGCGGATCAGACCCTCGGATCGCAGGTCCGCAAGGATCGACGCCACCTCTGCCGGGTGCGTGAACATGTCGGGGCGATGGATTTGGTAGAGATCGATGACGTCGGTTTGCAGGCGTTCAAGCGAACCTTCGCACGCTTGGCGCAAGTACGCCGCTCCAGAGTTGTACGGCGTGGGTGGAGCGATGCCGCCCTTGGTCGCCAACACCATTCGACCGCGCAAGCTCGAGTCAGACGCGAGAACCCTGCCAAGTTGGGCTTCGACAGTGCCGAAGCCCGTGCCACCCCAATCAAACCCGTAGACATCGCTGGTGTCGATCAACGTCATGCCCGCATCGAGAGCCGCGTGCAGCACTGCTGTTGCACGGCCCACATCGTCGTCGGTGTATCGCCATAGCCCGTAGGAAATCGGCCCGACTTCGAGAGACCCGAGTTGGCGGGGACCGCTGTCGACCAATGATGTTTGCATGAGATTTCAGCCTTTCACCGAACCGGCCAACAGGCCACGAACGAAGTATCGCTGGAGTGAGAAGAACACCACGAGCGGCACGAACATCTGTGCAAATGCCCCTGCAGTCAGCAGGTGCTCGGTCCGACCAAAGTCGCCAGCAAGATTCACAATCCTCATCGTCGTCGGGATCACTTCAGGGTCACCACCGGACAACATTGTTGCGGCGATCAGGTAGTCGTTCCAGGTCCACAAAAACTGGAAGATCGCAAACGCAGCAATCGCCGGGATCGACAGCGGCAACACCAACTGCAGATAGGTCCGAAGGTGATCTGCCCCGTCGACCTTGGCCGATTCGAGTAGTTCCTTCGGCAGTTGCGAGATGTAGTTGTGCAGCAGAAAGATCGAGAACGGCAGAGCAAAACCGGTGTGGCTGAGCACCACCGCCCAGGTTGACCCAGCGAGGTCAAGGTCCGGGATTAACGACAGAGTCCGGTTGGTGAACGGCACTGTCCAGTGCGCGCCGCCCAGATAGGTCACCAGCAACGGAATCAACGCCACCTGCAGCGGGATCGACAACAACGCAACGGTGGCGATGAACAACGGCTTGCGGCCTTTGAAATCAATCCACGCAAAGGCATAGGCAGCAAACGACGCAATGGCAATTGGGATGACCGTCGACGGGACCGCAATCGCGAGCGAGCTGATCAACGATTGCAACATGCCATTCGTCGTATCGGAGGACAACACGACCTCATAGTTTTCAAGTGGCGAGAACCCTTCGACGTTCTCGTCACTGAACATCCGCCAGAAGCCGGAGTTGCGCTGACTGTCGCGACCGCGGAACGAGTTAATAAACAAGCTCAAAGTCGGGAGCGACCAGATGACAACGAGTGTCCACAGGGCCCATAGCGGAACGTCGGTCAGGCGTCGATAGATCCGGTCGATACGTGATTCGGAGCTGCGGTCAAAGTTTGGGCCAGCCATCATGCTTCTTTCTGCATTTGCCAAACGTTGAACATGAGTACCGGTGCAACCGTGATCAAGATGAGCACGGCGATGGCCGAACCAACGCCTCGGTTAAGGAACTGGAACGACTCAGTGAAGAAGTCGTTTGCGAGCACGTTCGTGCCGAAGTTCCCGCCGGTCGACACTTTCACGATGTCGAAGACCTTGGTCACGGTCACGATGAGTGTCGTGACCACGACCCCGACGGTTGGCATGATCTGCGGCAAGGTGACCCGGAAGAAGGTTTGACCTTCATCGGCTCCGTCGATGCGAGCAGCCTCGATCAGTTCGCCCGGGACTGCCTTGATCGCCGCGCTCAGGATCACCATGGCGAAGCCGGTCTGGATCCAGATGAGGATGACCATGAGGAAGATGTTGTTGAACGGCGCGTTCTCGCGGAACAGCACAGTGTCAGCAATGATCTCGCCGCTCGCGCCGGTTTCGAATCCGCCCAGGCTTCGTCTGAGTAGTTCAATGAACAGCCAGCCAAGCGCAATCGCTGTTGTCATGAACCCCGCAAATGAGAGTCGGCTTTGGATCCGTCCGGCGATGCGGCGCAACGTCACCGCCAAGGCCAAGGCCAAAATCCCGAGCACGATCAATCTCGGGAGCCCCGATTGGCTGAGTTCGCCGAGCTCGATCCACAGGCCGTTGAGTACACCGGTTTGGTTCTTCGAGATGTTGCGAGCCTGGTACTGAAAGCGCCAGATGATCGAAGCACCCACCATCGAAATCGCCATCGGCATGAACACGATGGCTTTGGCCGCCGATTCGAACCGACCGGCTCGCTCGGACAACACCGCAATCGCCAGGCCCAGAATCGTCGACATCGTCACAACGGTCAGCACCCACCAAAGGTTGTTGATGAACGTCCCTCGGATCGTTGCAAAGACTGCAGTAAGAAAGACGAACCCGCCACAGAACAATGCGCCGACCGAGCCGCCAGTTTTTTCGAACGAGACCTCTTTGTCACGAATCCAGCTGATGGTTATGCCGATCAGCAATCCGCCGATGAGCAGTACGAGCCCGATCCAAAAAAGCTGGCTGCCGAACAGGTTCCGCCAGTTCGACGCATCGATGCTGTCGGTGTCGTTCCACAACTCTCGGTAGTTGTCGAGCCCTACAAACTCCTCGCTCTCTCGATCGAGCAGCGAGGTGTAGATCGTGCGAATTGCAGGGATCACCAGGTTGACAAGCAAGAACCCAAGCGCCGGTCCAAGGAAAACGACCGCACGAGCCCGGCGGTCAAAGTCAGCCAGCTCTGAAGGGGTCCGCTCACCGGGCCAGCCAAGTCGCAAGCCGAGAAGCCCGAGCGGCACGGCACACGCAATAGTTGCCGAGGTTGTCGAACCGTCTCCGAGCACGTCGGGGACGAGCCACGCCGCAACCAGCGCTCCAACCGCGGCGCCCAATAGCGTGCGGGCGGCCACGTGCCGGGTGAGTTTGCCGACGAGTGCCCCAAGCGCCGCGCCGACCAGTGCCCAGATCAGGATCGTCGTGACGGAACCGTCTGGACGATTTCGGAACTGCAGGTGCGACCCTATGAGCCATCCTGCAGCGACCCCGACGGCTGCGCAGCTGGCAAGCCTTGGAACCCGTGCTGAAACGACACCCGATAGCCACCCGCCGACCAAACCCAATACGCCAAGTGCGACGGCCCACTCAACGTGGCCAACGATCCCGGTGCCGAGCCTGACCAGCTCAGGATCAGAGATCGATGCAAGCAGTGCAAGCAGATCGGCATCGTCGAAGACGGTGTTGCCGTCCGGTCGAATGAGCATGTTGTCAGTCGGCCCAATCAACGGGGTTACCGACCAGTTCCCACGAAGCAACGCGCCAAACAACACGCCAGCAATGCCACCAGTCAGCGCTCGATATCGAGGCCAACTGAAAGCGGCTTGCGATACCAGGCTGTTCAGACCGATAAAGAGTGCCGCGCATCCGACGAGGACCGCGACAATCGTGACGGCGATCCAGCCGAGCCGGTCCAATTGACCGGTGCGTTGCGATGCCACGACCAGCCCAACGAGCAGCACGACCATGGTGAAGCCACCAATACGCGACCCCCAGTTGCGCGCGGGTTCGTCGGTCACCCCCAAGGGTGATCCCGCGACCTGGTCAAGCGTGTCATTCACAGAACCCCCCAAGGCCCGTACGGGTGCAGAAGTGGCTCAGGGGGTCCCAGCTGTGCTGGAACCCCCTGAGTCGTAAAGCAATGAAGTCTGAACTAGATCAGCTCAGACCCAATCATGTGCTGGTCAGGCTCAGCGAGGCCAGCTTGCGTCGATCGCAGCCGCAGCATCGGCGACGGACTTGTCGCCGTTGACCATTGCGGTGCCTTCAGTCCAGAACGTGCCGGCACCGACATCGGCAGGCATGAGGTCCGAACCGTCGAAGCGAACATCGTTCGCAGACATGATCTCAAGGAACGACTGCTCCAACGGGCTCCACAGGCTGCGGTCAGCGTTGAGGTTCGCGGTGTTGAAGCCAGACAATGCATCGCCGCCGCCCTTCGCTTCTTGCTGATAGCGCTGGCGAGCGTTCGCAAACTCGGGTGATCCGAAGTACTCAATCACAGCCCAGACCTCTGGTCGATCGTCGAAGGCGCCAACGAGCGTGCCTGCGGTGAGAACGATTGGTGGATCAGTGTCGCCCTGTGGGAACTGGAAGATGTCAACCGCACCTTCACTGCCATCTTGAACTGGTGTGCCTTCAGGGAAGAACGCCGAGAAGAACGATGCCTGGCGGTGCATCATGCAATCGCCATTCACCAAGGGTTCACCGTTGGCTTGGAATGCGGTCGAAGCGATCGAACCGCCGTCGGCATAGACCATGCCGGGGGTGTTCCAGAGGTCGAGGACTTCTTGCATGACACCACTGACTTCGTCACTTGCGAACGGAAGGTCACCAGCGACCCAAGCGTCGTAGGTGGCGCCGTCGTGACGGCGGAGCATCATGTCTTCGACCCAGTCGGTGAAGGTCCAACCGGTGGCCTGGCCCGATTCGATGCCGACACAGAACGGTGTGTTGCCGTCAGCGATCATCGTTTCGGTAAGGGCATAGAGCTCGTCAAGAGTGTCTGGAGTCTCGTAGCCGTTTGCTTCGAACTGCGCTGGCTGGTACCACACGATCGACTTGAGGTCGGTCTTGTTTGGCACGCCGTATTGAGTGCCATCAACCAGGCCGAAGCCCATTGCGCCTTCGGACCAGTTCGCTGAAACTGCTTCGGTGACGTCGTCAGGAAGCGCCAGCAGCGAGCCGCTGTTCGCAAAGTCGGCAAGCTTGCCGGGCTGTGGGAACACCGAGATATCGGGCGGGTTGCCAGCTTCGATCTGGACATTGATCTCTGCTTCCCAGTCAGCGGAGCCGACATAGAAGATTGTCATGTCATTAGCGTCGGCGAACTCGTCGAGCGCCGCTTGAAGTGCGCCCGCTTCTGATGGGTCGCGTTCTGGACCTGTGATCCGCACAGCAGTCCCAGCGAGTGGATTGGCGTCTGCAGCTGCATCTGCGACTTCAGCTCTGGCGGCGTCGGCGTCGGCCTGCGATGCCGCTGCGACCTCTTCGGCGGCTGCCTTGGCTTCTTCAGCCTCGGCCGCCTGCGCCTTGGCCTCTTCGATTTGTGCTTCGGCTGCAGCTTGCGCCTCGCGTGCTTCGGCAGCTTCGGCTTCGAGCGCTTCAAGCTCTGCGGAATTGTCCGAAGCGGTGGCGGCATCGGAGCTGCCCCCGCTGTCGCTCCCACATGCCGTGGCAGCTAGCGCAAACGCCAAAACGATTGCGAGTAATGAAAGTAGTCGCTTCATCCGAGTCCCCCTCGATAGATAGCTATAGATGTGCCGAGCGAAACAGTAGCGGAGGATGACTGTCCGTGCACATCCAGCGGCGATGTCTGGTTGGGCCGCTAGACAGGTTGGGTGCGAGCGCTAGTGCAACGAGTTTCAAAGGCACTGGTCCGGGTCGATGATGAGATCGTCGGCGAGATCGGAATCGGGCTCGTCGCCCTCGTTGGCGTGACGCATGACGACACTGTGGCCCGCGCCGACAAACTGGCAGACAAGATCGCCCATCTGCGTGTCTTTGCTGACGGCGACGACAAGATGAACCTCAGTGTCACCGACGTCGGTGGTGCGGTGCTCATCGTCAGCCAATTCACCCTGTACGGCGACACCCGCAAGGGTCGCCGGCCCAGCTACGTCGAAGCTGCCCGTCCCGAAGTCGCCGAGCCGCTGATCGATGCAGTCATACAAGCACTCGCGGATCGCGGTGTTCGAGTCGCGACCGGCCGTTTCCGGGCCGACATGGCCGTCGAGTTGACCAACGACGGACCCATCACATTGTCGATCGACGTTTGACCCCTGATTGGTCTCAACGGGCGCGCAACCGAACCGTCGAGATCCTGGCGACAGGCCTTAGCCTGCGGCGATGACCTCAGGCCAGCTAGGCAAAATTGCGGTAGTTGGAACGGTCACATTTTGGTCGATTGGCAACCTCATCGTTCGAGGCACCGAACTGAGCGGCCCACAGATCGCTTTTTGGCGCTACCTCGCTGCTGCACTTCTGTATGTCGGTGCCCACATGATGTTCGTGGGACCGATCCGATTCAGCGACTTTCGCGTGGCGGCCCCGATGGGCGTTGTACTGGCCATCGAGATCGTGCTTTTCTTTGTGGCCATCAAGACAACCACCGTCGCCAATGCCACCGTCATCGGCTCGCTAACGCCTCTGCTGTTATTTGGCGTTTCGGCTCGCCGGTTCGGCGAGCAACAATCCAAGTTGGTCATCGGCGCGGCACTGATCGCTGTGCTCGGCGTAGCAGCCGTCGTATTTGGGTCATCAAGTGGTGCCACCTGGAGCCTGCGTGGCGACGGACTCGCGGTTGTCGCTCTCCTGTTCTTTGCTGGGTACTTCGTGCTCGGCAAGACGGCTCGGCAGTCGCTTTCGGGGATCACGTTGCAAACCCACTCGCTCATCGCCGGGGTGCCAGTGCTCGCGGCTGCGTTTCTCATCGACTCGGGGGGCCTGGAAGTGCCTGAGCCGTCCCAATGGTGGTACGTCGCGGGCTTGGTCGCCTTTCCCGGGACCGGACACCTGCTTCTCGCATGGGCCCACGCTCACGTGGACCTCACCCTGGTGTCGCTCATGACCCTTGGCGTTCCGGTGTTGTCAATTCTTGGAGCAGCCCTGTGGTTCGACGAAGCGCTCGTTGGCCTTCAGGTCGCGGGCATTGTCGTCGTGCTCGCGGTGCTTGGTTTCGCGATCGTTGAAACGTCGCGTGTCGCCGCGGCAGCGGAACGTATCGCTAGTTCGACAGTCGACGTCTGAATAGATCAGAGCTGAGTAAAGCATGGCGGTGCGCAACCGCGAACAACGCGACCGCGATGACCAGCATGGGCCACGCTCCCAGTCGTGTCGCCCAGGTACGCCCATCACGCAGATCGACCTCGTGCTGCAACACCCTCGCCTCGCTAATCGCTGACCGTTCGACGATGCTTCCGTCTGACCGGATGACGGCCGAGAAACCAGTAGGCGCGGCCTGCAACACCCAACGGCCGTTCTCAATCGCCCGGAGCTGTGACGACGCCACCTGTTGGGTTTGCACCTGGGTGAGCCAAAAGGACGAACCGTTGGTCGGATTGATCAGCAGCTGACCACCAACATTCACCCCGCTAAAGGCACGGTCGTCATGAAAAATTTCCCAGGAAATACTCGTGGCGAAACGCCCGAACTCGGTATCGATAAATGCGGGACCGGTTCCAGCACGAGCATCGCGCGATGGCAAGAAGTCTGGGGCAACCTTTTCAATGATCGACCTAAACGGGACGTACTCACCGAACGGCACCCGACGCAGCTTGTCGTATCGACTCGTTGTCTCACCGTTGGGGTCGATCACAATTGATGCGTTGAGGAAGTAGCCCTCGTCGCGGTAGGTCTCGATGATTCCGGCGATCAGTGGGGCGTCGAGTTCCGCGGCGAGATCGACCATGATGTCGTACTGCTCGTCGTTCTGCATCTCGCGACTGGAATGCACAACATCTTCGGGCCACAACACGACGTCGACCGGCACCTGCACGCCTGCGGTGGCGGCAACGTGACGATCAAACACATCACGTGCGCTGGTATTGATCGCCCGAGTGTTTTGGGGCCCGCCGCCCTGGACAATCGCAACATTGATCGTGTCAACAACCTTGCCGTCGGGCGCGACAGCGGCAAGTACTAGTGCCCCCACGAGCACCCCTGCAGCCGCGATCGCACCGCGGCGGTCGCGATCAGCAAGCGCTGCGAGGCCAACCCCAGCAACCCCTACGAGGGCAACGATTGTGAGCGAACCGAGAACGCGAGCGGTCTGGCCAAGCGGAGCATTTGACTGGCTGATTGCGAGCGTTGCGAGGGGCACACCACCGAACGGCCAATTCCAGCGAACAAATGCGACAACGACCAATGCGGCGGGCAGGGCGATACGTCGGCCACGACCAGATGGAACCGCAGCCGCACCGACTCCGTAGAAGACTGAATAGATCAAACTCTGGACGATGTATCCGGGTGGAGTCAGGTCCCACATCCACAGCGTGGCAGGGAACATCCAGAAGACGCCGACGATGAATCCACGCACGAAGCGTGCGCGCCTCGGTTGACCTGCCAGCAGCCGTTCAATGAGCGCGATTCCCGCGAAGGCCAACGGCCACCAACCCCATGGGGGCATTGAAAACGCGATGAGTCCACCGGCCACCGCAGCGAGAAGTTTGGCCACGTGGCCCTCAATTGGTCTGGTCAACACGGTGCTATCAAACCAGGTGTCTCCGCGAATCAGATGTCTGCGACGACTGCGTCACGTGCAGGTCATGGCCGTTCGCCGAACTCGGGGCCGACCGTGCGGGTGCGCTTGATCTCCCAGAAGCCGGGCGTCGAAGCACACGCGATGAACCCGTCCCAAAGTTTGAGGGACTGCGCAGGTGTGGGCACCGCCGAAATGACCGGTCCGAATAACGCGACCCGGTCACCGTTGTCATCATCGAGCGCAACGATTGGTGTGCCGACATCGTCTCCGGTGAGGGCAAGACCAACCTGCATGCGGGTCGCGATCTCGGCGTCAATCGTGTCGTCGGCCGCAGCGGTTGCAAACCCCCGGTCGAGCCCGACGGCTTCAAGCGCATCGGCTGGGTCAAAGGAACGGTCCTTGTCGTGGTGGATTCGGCGACCGAACTCCCAATAGAGGGCCTCGATCGCCTCGTCGCCTTCAGAAGCTCGAACAGCTTCGATCACTCGAAGCAGACCGTGCGTGAACGATGCAACCTTTTCGTAGTCGCTGCCAAATTCGGGATCGTTCTTGAGCAGCAAGCTGATTGGTTGCCACGTGATCGACAGATCACGATGCGGACGTACCTCATCGACCACCCAACGGGCGGTCACCCAACACCACGGTCAAAGCGGGTCAACCCAGAACTCGATCTCCATCCACCCACCTTAAGGCCCCCAGCACGAGCGACACCGGGCAGGGTGTGATCTGAGATTCAGATCTCGCATGCGCCGCCGGTGCCGTCGTCGAAGTCGACCGTCAGCCGTTTGCGAATCGATCCGCTCACGTCGACCCGCATGGATTGCGCCATTCCGACAAGTTTCGGAGACATGAGAATGCGGAAGTCCTCATGACGTACCCGGCGATACGGGGCGAGGTTCTTACCTTTGACATTGGTGTCGACCGACACCTCAGCGACTTTGCCTCAACCAACCGGTTTGATGAAGTCGATCGCCATGGTTCCGCCTCGTTTGGCAAGCAGGCGTTCGGCCTCGGATGTGATCTCAATTTTCATGACCAACCTCGTTCATTGACAAACCCCGTTCATTGACAAGCCTCGTTCATTGACAAGCCCCGTTCATTCACAAACATCATGTTTGACGAAACTCGATCATCGGCACCTTGGCCCAATACGGGCTTCTTGCAGGTGAAACCCGCTGGCGGCGTCGGTGCTTCCCGTTTAGTCAAGCAGATGAAGCACGGCTTCGACCGCGGCCGATCGACCCTGGTCAATACACGCCGGAATACCGATGCCCCGATACGACATGCCGGTGAGGAATATGCCGTCGGGGTTGAGGTCCCCTTCGGCTTGAGCGACACGATCCAGGTGGCCCGGCACATACTGCGGAAACGCATCGGGCCAACGCGAGATGCGCGTTGCGACGGGTTCGGCTTCGATCCCGGCGGCAGTCCGCAGATCAGATCGCACGACATCGAGCAGTTCGGCATCGTCGAGTTCGGGAGTGACCTGATCACCTGCGTGGCCAACAGAAATACGGAGCACCACGTTGCCGTCGACCCCTCGGAGATGGGGCCACTTCGATGAGGAATACGAACAGGCCGTGATCGTGAGCTCGCCGCCGCGAGGCACCAGGAAACCGCTGAGCGATGCATCGGGCGAGAAGGCGTCACCATCGAACACCAACGTGATGAGCGCAACCGAAACCATCGGCACCGAAGCAAGCCGCTCGGCAGCATCGGGCCAAGCCCAAACCAGCCGAGCTGCGACATCGGCCGGGCATGCGAGCACGACCGCATCGGCGTGATAGGTCGTGCCGTGCGCGGTATCAAGTCGCAACCGGTCACCGTCGTGGGTCACACCTGTCACCGTTACTGCAGTCGTGATGTGGTCAGCGAGGCGGAGTTTCAGCTCGTCGATCATGATGCCCACACCGCCCTCGAACGAGTGAAACACCGGCGCATCGGACCGACGCTGTGCAGCCATGTTCTGCAGGGCCCGAACCAGGCTCGGGTCGGACTGTGCGGCCGCGAGAATTTGTGGCGATGACGCGTGCACTGACAGTTCGTCGGTATCGCCAGCATTGATCGCCCCGAGTAACGGATCGACAAGAGCGGTGTGGATTCGATCACCGAGACGGCGCCGAACAAGCGAGCCAATCGTGTCATCATCACGTACCGGGTCAGGTGCCGTTCGGGCTAGGTCGAGCTCTACGCGATCTCGCGCCTCGGCACCCAACAGTGCCTCGACCGCGTCGGGAGCGAGCGGGATGCCGAGCACGTTCGGTTGCGGCAGGGCCATGAGCGAATCGCCTGTCCAGATCTCTGCGTGACGAGCTGCGGGCGAGATCAACAGGTGGGACAAGCCAAGTTCTTCGGCAAGGCGAATGCCATGCGGGACTCGAGCGAGGAACGCGTCTGCAGCCTCGTCAACCAGCCGACCACCAATCTCGGTGGCGCCGATCTTGCCGCCAACGTCTGGCTCCTGCTCGAGAAGCTGGACCGGAACGCCGTCGTTGTGCAGCTGCCATGCAGCGGCAAGTCCGCTGATTCCGCCGCCGACGACGATCACGCTTCCGACATCGGCGCGATCTATCGCGGCCCTGCGGCTCGCTGCGGTCACTGGCCGCCGAGGTGCGCTTCGGCGTGGACCAACTCAACGACTCGTTCAAGGATTGCGGGGTCAGTTTCGGGGAGCACGCCGTGGCCAAGATTGAAGATCCAACCGGGTTCGCCGGCGTTCTGGGCGATCACTCGCCGCACCGCGTCGGCGACCGCTGGCCACTGCGCCAGGCACAGCACCGGGTCGAGGTTGCCCTGAATGATCGAGTCAGGTCCGAGTCGTTGCCGCGCTACATCGAGCGGCACGAGCCAATCAACGCCCACGACATCAGCTCCGGCCGCACGCATGAGCGCCAGCAGTTCGCCGGTGTTGATGCCGAAGTGAATGCGTGGCACCCCAAGTGGAGCGACCGCTTCGAAGATCTTTTGGCTAGCCGGAAGCACGTAACGCTCATACATGTCAGGCGAGAGGCACCCGGCCCAACTGTCGAATACCTGCACTGCCGAAGCGCCATTGGCAACTTGCGAGGTCAGCGAAACGATCGCCATGTCCGCCAGGCGGTCGAGAATCGACGTGAACAGCTCCGGAGCGTCGAGCATCATCGACTTGGTTCGGGCCTTGTTCTTGGACGGGCCGCCCTCGATGAGATAGCTCGCGACAGTGAATGGAGCCCCCGCGAATCCGATCAGCGGGATGTCGTGTTCGGCCACCAGGTTCCGGATCGTTTCGAGCACATACGGCGTGTCAGCCTCGGGGTCGAGCGGACGCAGCCGCCGCAGATCATCAGCACTCGTAATGGGTTTCTCAGCTACGGGACCGACACCAGGCTTGATGTCAATGCCAAATCCAATGGCATGCACAGGGGTCACAATGTCGCTGAACAAAATCGCCGCATCGACGCCATAGCGACGCACTGGTTGAAGCGTGATCTCGGTCGCGAGATCGGGGTTTGCGATCGCCGTGTTGATCGACCCGTCGCCACGGACCGCTCGATATTCGGGCAGCGATCGGCCTGCCTGGCGCATGAACCAGACAGGCACACGTTCGGTGGGCTCGCGGCGACAGGTCGCCAAGAACGCTGAGGACTGCGGATCAAACGGCATTGCCGCTCACGGTACTGGCGACTTCAGCTGAGTTGAGCTGACATGCCAAGTGCCTGGACCAAGCCGTCATTGGTCACCGTGGCAACAACATGACGAGCGGCCACCAGGACTTCGCGTGCAGCGTTGCCCATCGCAACACCGTGACCGACAGAGCGAATGGCTTCGAGATCGTTCAAGCCGTCGCCGACCATCATCACCTGGTCGACGTCGATCCCGATTCGGCCAGCAACCGTCGCGATTGCCGATGCCTTCGAAATGCCCGGGCTGGTACAGGACACGAACGCAATGCCTGGCATGCCCGGCGCAGTGGCGTGTACGACTTCGGCGTCGTGACCTGTCATCTCGGCATTGACCCAGTCGAGTACCTCGAGCGGCACAACGAACTGCAATCGCACGATCGCTGATCGCAGCGTGTTGCGCTCACGGACCACATGGTCAACCCCAAGAAGCTTGGCGTGGTCGAGCGCCAGGTCAACGGCGCTATCGACCGTGTAGTCATCGACTGAGTAGTACTCGATCACCCAGCCGTGACGATCGGCGATCTCGGCGCAGGCATCGACTACCTGCGGCGCCAAGGGGTTGGTGACGGTCTCGTTCGAACCAGCGTGCACGATCGCCGCGCCGTTGTGGAAAATGTGCCATCCGTCAGGGTCGAGCCGGCGGGCGAAGTCCATGGTCGGACCAAACGCCCCCCTCCCGGTCGACAGCGAGAGGTGCTGACCACGCGCAGTTGCCTGTTCGGCCGCCCGCCACACGCCTTCGGTCGGTTCGTGCGACGGTCCGACGAGCGTGCCGTCGACGTCGATGCAGACAAGAGGAAGCACAGGGCCGCACGGTACACAACGCTGGCGACCTCGGAGACTTGTCGAACGGGCTGGCATGGGCAGGCATCGTCGCCTGAGCGCACCCCTACGCTGGTGTACCCCCCAAATCGAGCACTGCGGGTTGTGCGCGCTATGAGCGAGACTGAACATCCAGACTTCGACGCTGAGCGAGAACACATCGAGCGCGCCTACGCACGCCTCGATCTGTCGCGCAGTGCCGCCGAGTCCATCACCGACAACGTCGAGTCACATGCGGGCGGGACCCACCAGGCCCGATACGAGCGGGACGTGCTCGCGGACAAAGTCCGGTCCCGTCTCGAGGACCTCGATATCGGTGACCAATCGCTCGTATTCGGGCGGATCGACCTTGAGGGCGATGAATATTTCCACATTGGTCGGGTCGCGGTGTTTGACGAAGATCGCAACCCTCTTGTCGTCGACTGGCGCGCGCCGATCGCCGAATCGTTCTACCGCGCGACCGGTCGACAGACCATGGGTTTGCGGCGGCGACGACACTTCATCACTCGCTTGCGTGAGCTGCTCGGAATCGAGGACGAACACTTCGACGCTGACCGGGTGCCCTCAACCTCTGGCCTCAAGGGAGAACGAACACTCATCGCTTCGCTCGAAGGCGCCCGTTCGGGCCGCCTCGGCGACATCGTTGGCACGATCCAGGGCGAGCAGGACGAGATCATCCGCGCCGATCAGCACGGCATTGTGTTGGTTCAAGGCGGTCCCGGAACCGGCAAGACCGTGGTCGCGCTGCACCGCGCTGCCTATCTGCTGTACACCCATCGGTTCCCAATGGCTGGCCAAGGTGTGCTCGTCATTGGGCCGAATCGCCTGTTTCTGACCTATATCGAACAGGTGCTTCCGTCGCTTGGAGAAGTCGGGGTCGAGCTGGCAGTCCTCGGAGACTTCGTGCCCGACACTCGCATTCGCGGCGCCGACGCCGACGGCGTTGCCCGCATCAAGGGCGACCTGAACATGGCCAAGGTGTTGCGTCGAGCACTTCGTCAGCGTGAACGTCCGCTCGCCGAAGATCTGGTGATCGCGTACGGCGTGCAGCGACTTCGATTGACGGTCGAGCAGAGCCGAGAGCTGATCGCCACCACCCGTCGCCGCTCTCGCTTCCACAATCACGGACGCAAGTTTTTCGTCGAAGGGTTCTATGCGGCGCTGGCGGCGAGTGGACGGTACGAGGTTGAGATCGAGGAACTCATCGACAACCTCGAATCGACCGAGGCCGTCCGTATGGCCCTTGAACGCATGTGGCCCGTGCTCTCCCCAACCGAACTTCTGCACGACCTGTACGGGTCCAAAGCACTGCTCAAAGCTGCCGGCGGCGAGTGGTTCGGCGACGCAATCGAAGCCCTGCACATTCCGCGTTCGGATCACAGCGAAGTCATCTGGACAAGCCACGACGTGCCGCTACTCGACGAGGCGTATCAGCTACTGGGGCCGCGCTCGGGCAAGACGTCCGAGCATGAGCTTCGAACCTATGGTCACATCGTGATCGACGAGGCCCAAGACCTGTCACCAATGCAACTGCAGATGATCGCTCGTCGGTCGTTGAACGGGTCGATGACGATTGTCGGCGACATTGCTCAGGCAACCAGCGCGTGGGCACACGATGGCTGGGACAGCGTGCTCAAACATTTGCCGACACACAAGGGTGTCGAGACCCGCGAGCTCACGGTCGGCTACCGGCTTCCGGGACCGCTCATCGACCTTGCCGCGACCGTGCTCGCCAAAGCGATGCCTGGGCTTACGCCGCCCGTTGCGGTTCGGGCTGACGGCGATCCCCCTCGATTCGTTGTGACATCACCTGAGCGATTCGGCACAGACCTTGCCGCGGCGATTGCGACTGAACGCGAAGCGATTGGTTCTGGCAACATCGCCGTCATTGCCGCCACCGGAGCAGTCGAGGACATATCGGGCTTCTTGACCGACGCTGGCATCGAACACGGACTGGCGTACGCGGGAGCACTCGAACGCGAGGTGTCGATCATTCCGGTGTCGATGGTCAAGGGCATCGAGATCGATGCTGCGATTGTCATCGAACCCGATTCGATCGTCGCCCAGGAACCGCAGGGCATGCGGTCGCTGTACGTGGCCATCACCCGTGCGACCCGGCGACTAACGATCATCGATACCGGCAACACGGCACAGGTGTTGCACACCTGAAGGTGACGGTGTTGCACACCTGAAACAACGGGCGCTCGTGCGGACGTAGGGTCAACAGGTGAGCCTCGACCGATTTAGCCCGGCGGTACGGGCCTGGTTCGAAGCCAGTCTCGGTGTCCCAACTCCGCCGCAGCAGCAGGGTTGGCCGGCGATCGCCAATGGCGACAACACGCTGATCTTTGCCCCAACCGGATCGGGTAAGACACTCGCGGCGTTCTTGTGGGGGATCGATTCGCTGGTGCGCAATCCGACACCGATCGACGACCCGCACACCCGCATTGTCTATCTGTCACCGTTGCGGGCACTCGCCGTCGACGTCGACAAGAACCTGCGTGTTCCGCTCGCAGGCATCGCAAACAACGCCGAGACACTCGGGCTCAGTGTCAAGCTGCCCACCATCGGTGTGCGGACTGGTGATACGAACGCCCAGCAGCGGCGCCAGATCGCTCGCCGTCCCCCCGACATCTTGATCACCACGCCCGAGTCGCTCTACCTCATGCTCACATCGCGAGCACGTGAAGGCCTCACCCGTGTCGAAACCGTGATCGTCGACGAGATCCATGCACTTGCCGGCACGAAAAGAGGGGCGCACATGGCCGTCAGCCTTGAGCGGCTTACGGCCCGGTGCGCAACGCCGCCGCAACGAATCGGATTGTCGGCCACCCAACGCCCTCTCGAAGAGACAGCCCGATTCCTCGGGGGCCGAGCAGATCAGAGCTGGCGTCCGGTGACGATCATCGATAGCGGTTCGGGTAAGCAGCTCGAGGTCGAAGTTGTCGTGCCGGTCGATGACATGAGCGACCTCGGGACCTTCGAGATCCCCGACGCAGCCGATGACGGTCGGGCTGGCGCAACAACGCGACGCCGTCCGGTGCAGAAGAGCATTTGGCCAGCGATGCATCCGGAGTTGTTGGACCTGATCGAGTCGAACCGTTCGACACTCGTGTTCGTCAACGCTCGCCGGAGCGCCGAGCGGCTCGCTAGTCAGTTGAACGAACTCGCTGACGAGCGAGACGGCGTCGGTGCTGCTCGCAGCGCCGGACTGAGCGGCAGCCACGCCGACGCGGGCGAGCAAACCCCGCCGCTGGTGCGCGCCCATCACGGGTCGATCAGCCGCGAGCAACGACTTGAGATCGAGGAGCAACTGAAGTCCGGTCAGCTCCGGGCGCTCGTCGCAACCAGTTCGTTGGAGCTCGGCATCGACATGGGAGCTGTCGACATGGTGGTGCAAGTCGAATCGCCGCACGCGGTAAGTCGGGGTCTGCAACGCATCGGTCGAGCCGGGCACAACGTCGGCGCAGTGAGTCGAGGTCGCATCTTTCCCAAAAATCGAGCCGATCTGCTCGAAGCGACCGTTGTCGCCCATCGCATGCGCAGCGGACTCATCGAGTCGACGTACTTTCTGCGCAACCCGCTCGATGTGCTGGCCCAGCAGGTCGTTGCGATGTGCGCACTCGACGACTGGACAGTCGCCGACCTCGCCACCGTCATCCGAGGCAGCGCAAACTATGCAGAGCTAAGTGACCAAGTCCTGGCCAGTGTGCTCGACCTACTCGGTGGCCGCTATCCATCAGAAGAGTTCAGTGGGTTGTACCCACGCATCGTGTGGGATCGTGTCGACGGCACGCTTCGCGGACGCCGTGGAGCGCAGCGGCTTGCCGTGACCAACGCAGGCACCATCCCTGATCGCGGATTGTTCGGCGTGTTCCTTGAGGACGGCACCCGGGTTGGTGAACTCGATGAAGAAATGGTGCACGAGAGCCGACCTGGTGAGGTGTTCTTGCTCGGTGCATCTAGTTGGCGGGTCGAACAGATCACCTTCGATCGAGTCGTTGTGTCCCCTGCACCAGGAGAGCCGGGGCGCATGCCGTTCTGGCTTGGCGACGGACCAGGTCGGCCGCTCGAGCTCGGCATGGCGCTTGGGGAATTCGTTCGGGAGCTGCGCGAGCTCGACGACCCGGTGACGTGGCTGACCAGCGCGTGCGGGCTTGACATCCGAGCGGCTCACAATCTGGTCTCCTATCTCGACGACCAAGCGACATCGACCGGCGTTGTGCCCGACGACCGCACCATCGTCGTTGAACGGTTCCGTGACGAGATCGGCGACTGGCGAGTATGCGTGCATACCCCGTTTGGGGTACAGGTCCATGCCCCATGGGCGATGGCATTGCGGGCCCGCATGGTCGAGAGATACGGCACCGAGATCGACATGCTGCACAGCGACGACGGCATCGTGCTCCGGCTTCCCGACCACGTCGACGAGCTCCCAGCCGATCTGCTTGCGATGTCCGCCGACGAAGTCACCCAGCTTGTCGTTGACGAGTTGCCCCGAACAGCATTGTTCGCCAGCCGTTTCCGCGAGGCCGCCGGGCGTGCGTTACTTATGCCCCGACGCCGTCCGGGCCAGCGCACACCGCTCTGGCAGCAACGTCAGCGGTCTGCAGATCTACTCGAAGCAGCTCGCGATCATCCCGAGTTCCCTCTCCTACTCGAGACAGTCCGCGAGTGCATCAACGACGTGTTCGACCTTCCGGCCCTCAAACAGGTTCTGGCCTCGATCGCAGATGGGACAACCCAGATCGTCGCGGCCACGACATCCAAGGCTTCGCCGTTTGCGCAATCTCTGCTGTTCGGCTGGGTTGCCGTCTACATGTACGAGGGCGATGCGCCGCTCGCCGAACGACGGGCCGCGGCACTCGCACTCGACCCCGAGCTGTTGCGCGAGCTGCTTGGCGAAGAGGAGTTGCGCGAGCTGCTCGATGCGGACGTACTCGACGACGTCGAACTCGATCTGCAGCGACGGTCCCCGAACCGCCAGGCGCGCGACGCCGATGAGCTACACGATGTGCTGCGAGAACTCGGCCCGCTCACCCGAGACGAGCTGACCGAGCGCGCGTCGCCGCACGGGGCGAGCGACACCGATCCGGACGGCGTGGCAGCCGCCGTCGATGCGTGGATCTCGGCTTTGATCACTGACCGACGTGCCATCAGCGTGACGGTTGTGGGACACCAGCAGTTCGCGGTCGCCGAAGATGCCGGCCGGTTGAGAGATGCACTCGGCACGATCGTACCGAGCGACCTCCCGGCCGTCTTTCTCGAACCCGTGGACCATCCGATCGACCAACTCCTGCGTCGCTATGCGCGCACCCATGGCCCGTTCACCATGACAAGCGCTGCAGATCGATTCGGCCTGTCGACCCACATCATCGATGAACGACTCGCAGCCATGGTCGAAAAAGGCAACGTCGTCCGCGGTGAGTTCCGCCCGAACGGCACCACCGTCGAGTTCTGCGACGACGACGTTCTACGTCGCGTCCGCCGCCGCTCGTTAGCTCAGCTACGCAAGGAAGTCGAACCCGTCGATGCCCGTGCTCTCGCTCGATTTCTGCCCCGGTGGCAAGGCGTTGGTGCTGAACGCCACGGCCCTGACGGGCTCGCAGACGTCCTCGCGATTTTGCAGGGGGCACCCATTGCCGCATCGGTATTGGAACGCGACGTTCTGCCGCTTCGTCTACCCAACTATCAACCAGCCGACCTCGACATGCTGTGCATGACCGGCCAGATCGTGTGGGTAGGAGCCGAATCACTCGGCACGAATGACGGACGTCTGCGACTGTTGTTTCGGGATCAAGCTGCGCTGCTCCTCGCTACCCAGGGCACCCAGACTGAACCGCCAGCTGGCGACGTGCACCAAGCCCTGCGAGAACATCTCACGTCGCGGGGTGCCAGCTTCTGGCCCGAACTGATCCAAGCATGCAGTGCAGCTGGCACCGACTACCGAGACGACACGGTCCACGCGGCTCTGTGGGACCTCATTTGGGCCGGCGAGATCACGAACGATTCGCTCGCGCCGCTCAGGGCATTAGTCAAGGCACGGCCCGTCAAGAAGGGCCGCTCCAACAAGGCTCGTCGTCGACCGAAAGTCGGCCAGCTGCATGCCACTGGCCCACCGAGCGCGGCGGGCCGCTGGTCCCTCGTCAGCTCCATCGGCCTACATGCCACAACAACTACCGCCGCCGCACATGCCCAGACCAACCAGCTACTCGAGCGCTACGGCGTACTGACACGCGAGGCGACACTCGGCGAAGGCAGCACGGGCGGCTTCGCTGGCGTCTACCCGGTGCTGCGAGCACTCGAAGATCAGGGCAAGGTCCGCCGCGGCTACTTCGTCGCCGGGTTGGGAGCCGCACAGTTCGCGCTGCCGGGGGCCGTCGACCGTCTGCGGCGCAACGACCGACCAGCTACAACGCCGGTCGTGTTCGCTGCGACAGACCCTGCGCAACCGTTCGGAGCGGCTCTTCCGTGGCCGCCGTCGGGTGGCCGTCCATCGCGATCTGTCGGCGCCCTGGTCGTCATCGCAGACGGAAGCCCGCTCGTCTTCGTCGAACGAGGCGGCAAGTCTCTCGTGACATTCGCCGCCGCTGTCGATGACGACCGGTGGGCTTCGGCACTAGCCGACGCCGTCGATGCAGGCCGGGCGCGTCTGGAGCTATCGACGATCGACGGCGAGTCGGCAGCCGAGGTGCGACCAGTCCTGCGTCACCTCGAAACCGCCGGTTTCACGCGGGGTTACAAGGGATGGAACCGAGCTCAACCTCGCTAGGCGCTCACGGTCTTGTAGCGAACGCATCGGCTCAGACCGCAACCTTCCCGTCTGTCTTTTCGGCGTCGACCTCAGTTGTGTCATCGCAAAGAACGTCAAAGCGCATGCCTGAATGTCGGAGCACCGTCAGCAGATCGCCGAGAGCGATAGCGTTCGATGCATGACTCGTGTGCTCGTCACCGGAACCGATCGCCCGCTTGGACAGGCTGTGCTGCCGCGCATGCTGCGACATGGTTTCACCGCCGTCGCAGCGATAGGTGACGTCGCAGGCGAAGTCGTTGCATTGGATAGCTCGCGAGTGATCGATCACGACATCGTGGTTGACCTCGACACCCACAGCAGCATCAAAACGGCACTCGCCGACATCGACGCACTCGTCCACACCGCCGACAGCCGTCCGGGAGCCAACTCCTCCATCGTCGATGCGGCGCGGGCGATGGCATCGGCCTGTGCCGAAACTGACACCCACCTGATCTTCGTCTCTCGGGTCGGTACCGACGTCAGCTCACTCGACCATCGCAAAGATCTCTGGCAAGCAGAACAGATCGTCGAAGCCACCCACGGCCTGGGATACACCATCCAGCGGATCACGCACACTCACGATGCCGCCGCTGCACTCTTCACCCAGCCATGGCTTCCACTGCCGAAAGGCGCCGCAATCCAGCCGGTTGCTCCCGCCGATGTTGCTGGACGCATTGTCGGTCTGGTCCATGCTGGACCGTCCGAACGGGTCCGCGATTACGGCGGTCCGGAGCTCATCAGCTTTGCCCAACTGTCGAGCATTCACGACCAGGTTCGCGGTTCGCTTCCTCGCCGGGTGCCGCTGCCGAAGTTCGGCGTCTTCGCCGAAGCCATCAATGGCGTGCACGTGACCATTAACGGTGACCGGGGCCGCATCACCTACCGTCACTGGTTAACCGAACAGACCTGAGGACGGACCCGCCTCGCCGGTCCGTAGACTTAGCGCTTGATGTTCGGGCTGATTCTGCTTTTGCTGGTCGTGGTGCCCATCGTTGAGCTGTATGTACTTATGCAGGTTGCCGACGGGCTGGGATGGCTGACGTCTCTGTCGTTGCTCGTTGCCATCAGCCTGATCGGCGGCGCGCTGATGAAATGGCAGGCCGCTGGCGCGGTGACCCGCGTGTTCAGCCGCATGCGCGGCGGCGAGCTTCCGTCCAAAGAACTCATCGACGGTGCGCTCATGATCTTCGGTGGCTCACTGTTGCTCACGCCTGGCTTTTTCACCGATGCAGTCGGTATTGCGATGTTCATTCCACCACTGCGTGCGGTCGCCCGAGCGGGCGTCCTCAAGCGAGTAACCCAACGCGTCGACGTCATTCGCACCACTGCAGGCCAACAGGCAAGCGCCCATTTCGGTGGCGGCTTTAGCGCCAGCGGATTTGGCGGCAGCGGTTTTGGCGGCGGTGACAACCAACGATCGCCGTTCGGGTTTGCAACCTGGACGAACCAGACCACCAGCTCGAACAACCAATGGATCGACGTCGACGAAGTCGATATCGAACGCATCGACGACCCGAGCCTTCCACTTCCCCCTGCCAATCCCTCACGGAGCGACGACCAATGATGGAAAACATCGAAGAACTCGAAGAAGAAGAGGTAAGAGAAGAAATCGTGCCCGGAGTGGCACGAGCACTCTCACCAATGGCTCGGCGCATTCTTGCAATGAACCCGGGCCCCCGCACCGGCCTCGGGACCAACACCTACATGGTTGGCATCGATGAGATTGCGGTCGTCGACCCGGGCCCGATGGATCAGACCCACATCGACGCCATAATCGGCTGCGGTGGCGATCTCATCCGCTGGATTCTCGTCACCAACGACTCCGCCGAGCACGCTGGCGCAGTGCCAGAGCTCGCCAAGCAGACCGGTGCGATCGTCATGGCCATGTGCGACATCGACTGCGACGAAAAGCTGAAGAACGGCGATCAGCTCGTCGGCACCGAGTTCCGTCTAACGGTGAAACACCTGCCGGGTCCATCTGCCAAGAACATCGGTCTCATGCTCGAAGAAGAACGCATGCTCCTGTCCGGTGATCTCATCGTCGACGGGCCAAGCGTGGCGATCGGCCAGCCTGAGGGCGACATGACCGCGTACCTCGAATCGCTCGAGTCGCTAAAGAAGCTCCGCCTCAAGCGGATCGCTCCGGCCCACGGCTACGTCATCGAAGAACCCAAAGTCGTCGTACAGGAGTACATCGACCATCGCCTGGCCCGCGAGGCCCAGATCCTCAAGGCCCTCGGCAAGGACACCAAACGGGTCGAAGACCTTGTAGAGATCGTGTATCCCGATCTCGAGGGTGAGATGGCTGAGTTGGCTGGGGGCAACGTCTGGGCCCACCTCATCAAACTTCGCACCGAGGGCAAGGTCAAGGGCCAGAAGAACTTCACCGCCACCTGAATTGGTGGACCGTGCCGCGAGCGCCGATTCGGCTGCTGGCCAGCCACGACAAGG
Organism: uncultured Acidimicrobiales bacterium; assembly: GCA_937941245.1. GTDB lineage: Bacteria > Actinomycetota > Acidimicrobiia > Acidimicrobiales > UBA10347 > UBA10347. The sequence continues at coordinate 31,073 of CALDYC010000133.1, forward strand.
TAGCGCGCTCGTCAGTCAGCTTCGAGGTGCAGCACAACCGCTGATTCGGGGTGGAGCACTGGCATCTGCAGACCCTGAGCCAGCTGCGCCCCGGTGAGCACCAGATCTTGAGTCAGCCACGATGGTTGACGTGTTGCACGCGCCGGCGTTCGTTCGAAGGCCAGCACCACAGGCACAACTCGATACCGACGGTCAGGCGCCAAGCCGGTGACCCGCAGCGGAGCAACGGCGAGAGCGTTAGCCGTAGCCAACTGCGCAAACAGCACCACCGCTTCGGACTGGTCCGCCGCGATCACCGCGTTGGCAGATACCGCGGGGTCCCCGTGATCGAAGCGGACCACTCGGCCGCTGTGCAAGAGCGGCCGTAACCGCTTGTGTGCGGCGATGACGCCGGTCAACGCCTGTCGATCATCGTCTGATGCTGCCAGCACATTCCATTCGACGCCGAGGTGACCGAAGAACGCGGTCGCGGCTCTGAACGCCAGGCTGTGGGTACGTCCCGTCGTGTGCGCCCGGGGTGGGCCGATGTGCGCCCCCATCAGCTCGGGCGGAAGCAGATACGAAAAGCCGCGTTGGATTCGATGTCGATCGAGCGCATCGTTGCAATCAGATGTCCACACGCGGTCGGTGCGCTTGAGGATCTCGAAGTCGGCCCGTCCCCCGCCAGACGAACAGGTCTCGATCTCGACCCCGGTATGCGCCGCCCGCAAACGATCGATCAATGCGTAGGTCGCGACCGTTTGTGCATGCACGGTTGCGCGTCGATCATGAGTCGGGGCAACCAGGTTCCGGTTCATGTCCCACTTGATATAGCCAATTGGATACTCACTGAGCACCGCTGCAATCCGCTCGAACAGGTACTCGCTCACCTCAGGTCGACAAAGATCAAGCACCAGTTGGTTTCGGGCAAGCGGAGGCTCTGCTCGGTCCGGGACCAATGCCCAATCGGGATGCTTCCGGAGCAAGTCCGAATCCGGGTTTACCATCTCGGGTTCGAACCAGAGTCCGAACTCCAAGCCCAGACCAACAACATGGTCGGTCAGCGGATGCAGTCCGTTCGGCCAGACCGTTTCGTCGACATACCAGTCACCAAGACCGGCGTTGTCACTGCGACGATGCCTGAACCAGCCATCGTCGAGCACGAAGCGCTCGGCTCCGATCTCTGCAGCACGGTCAGCGAGCGCGCAGAGTGTGTCGACGTCGTGGTTGAAGTAGACCGCCTCCCACGTATTGAGCAGCACCGGTCGTTCGGTTGCCGGATGGCTTGTGCGCGCCCGCATGTGAGCATGAAATCGGTCGCTGATGCCGTTGAGTCCCGCTGATGATCTCGCCAGGTACAGCCACGGGGTGCAATGACTGGCTCCGGGGTCGAGCTGTATCTCGCCTGGCAGGAGCAATTCGCTGGCTTGCAGTATGCGTCGGCTATCGGTCAGCACTTCGCCACGCAAGCGTGTGTTGCCGCTCCACGCAAGGTGGGCTGCGATGACGCTTCCACCCTCTTCGCTGAATCCCGGGGAGCCAGCGAACAGCACCGGAAAACGATCGTGAGAGGTTCGACCGCTGCGATTCTCGACCTCGACTGCACCGGTCTCGAATGGCACCCGTTCGGGCCGGAACTCGCTGACCCATCGACCGCCGAGCCTCATGATCTCGGTAGCCCATCCGGGCAAGGGCAACGTCAGCGTGAGCCCGTCGAGTTGATAGGGGTTCGTTCCGGTGTTTGTGACCTCTGCTTTGATGAGCAGCACCCCACATGCATCGAGACGTACTTCGACTCGCTGGGCGAGTTGGGCGATGGGGTCATGTGCGGTGACCACGAGCGAGTCGACTTCGGCCTCGACCGCGACCAATGCCATGCGCGGCGCCCACCCGCTTCCGTCCAAACGATGGCCCTCGATACCGGGCCGTGCCGGGAAGCCTGCTGATGCCTCGGCCAGCAAGGTGGCGGGCGCAGTCTCGTCAAGCGACGCGAGCGGGACGGGTAGGTCGAGTGCCAAGAGTTGCGCTTCGGGATCCCCCGTTCCGCCGTCGTCATCGCCCCACGCAACCAATCGCGGTGCGACCCCAGACAGGTCAAAGAGAACTTGTTCGCCGCCATTGCGGAGTACGACAGCATGCATTGAGGTCAGCCCTTATTGGCTCCGAGTGCCAGACCGCCAATGAAGTGGCGGCGCAACAGCAGGTAGACAATCAGTGTCGGCAGAACCACGATCAGCGAGCCTGCTGCCACCAGATTGTCGTCGGTAAAGAACTCGCCGCTCAGGTTACGCAGCGAGGAAGTAATCGGTAGATCGTCGCCCTGCTGGATGAGGGCGACGGCCCAGAAGTAGTCGTTGTAGATCCACGCAAACTCGAGCGTGGCGAGAGCAGCAATGGCCGGACGAGTGAGCGGCATGACGATTTGCCAGTACTGCCGCCACACGCTGGCCCCATCGACCATGGCGGCCTCGTTGAGTTCTTTAGGCAGTGTCTTCATGTAATTCGCGAGCACGAACGTGCAGAATCCGGACTGGAAGGCGACGTTGATCAGGATCAGCCCGATCAGGCTGCCTCGTAACTCACCGCTCTCAGAAATAAGCGGGATCTCGGGCATTGGAATGCGCAAGTACAGCTGGAATAGGGGCTGGATAATCGCCTGAGGCGGAAGCAGGTTGCCCGCCGTGAAAAGCATGAGCAAGGCGATGTTGAACTTCCAGCTGAATCGGCTGACCGCAAAGGCAACCATGCTGGCAAAGAAAAGCGTGATGACGACCGCTGGCACCACGATGACGAACGTGATCAAGAAATGGCGACCCATGTCGCCTCGGTCCCAGGCCTCGGTGAAATTGTCCCAGGTGAGCGTGTCGGGCCACGAGAAGAAACCATCGACCGACGTCTCGCTGTATGGCCGAAATGACGAGAAGACCATGCCCACCATCGGCACCATCCAGAGGATGCCGAGTCCGATCAAAAAGACGTGAGCAGCGATGCGGGGCCAGCGTTTGGTGGTCATGCGTCGTCTTCGCTAAACGCATTGCGCAGATAGACGATCGCAAACACGAAGCAGACGAGTAGCAACATGACGCCGTAGGCGGAGCCACGACCGACATTGCCGGATTCGCCAAGGATGTTGTCGGTCACCAGGATCGATAGGACATCGGTGCCGATCGGATTATTGAGTACGTCGATGATGTCGAACACACGCAGCGACGTAATCACCGTGATCACCATGATCACGATGTTCACGGGCTTGAGCGAGGGCAACACCACCCGGCGAAACACCTGCCACTCATTGGCCCCATCGATGGCTGCGGCTTCTCGCAGCGTCGGGTCGACGGACTTCAGACCTGCGAGGTACAGCACCATGACGTATCCGACGTGAATCCAGATCATCGCGACGATCAACGCAGTGAAGTTCCTCGATAAGCCATAGTCGCCCACCACGGGGATCAGCAGGTCGGGATCACCGAGCCAGTCGATCTGATTGCCCGGTTCGGTCCGACCCAACACGGTCGACAAGATGCCCTGACCGGGTGAGTACATCACGCTCTTCCAGATAAACCCGACCACCGCCAAAGACAACACAACTGGCGCGTAGAAGATGCTCTGATACAACGCCGAGCCGCGCAGGTTTTTGTCGAGGATGTACGCGATGAACATGCCCAGTGGTGTGCCGATCACAAAGAGCGCGAGCATGACCCACAAGTTGTTCAACAGCGACTCGTACAGGTCCTTCTCGAACACCGTGAACAGCTGCTTGTAATTCCTGAAGCCGACCCACTTAAGTGAGCTCCAACGCACGCCGTTCCAGTTGGTGAACGACAAAATGAAGGTACCCAACGCGGGGATCCACACCAGCAGAATGTGTAACGCCGACGGAATGGCAGTCATTGCCGTGATCGTCGATCGATCCCGGCCAGTGAGCATGGAAT
>CALDYC010000134.1 GCA_937941245.1 uncultured Acidimicrobiales bacterium
CAAAGCTTGCCAGCTACGAAACCCGGGATCTGCGGTTCGAGGTGACTGTCGATCCGTCCGCAAGAACCGCGGTTGGCACTGGGACCATCTCGGTCACGAACAATGTTCCCGAGGCAGCGTCTCCATACGTGACCGGTGACGTCATCGATGGCACCAGTCCAGTAGAGGTTGTGGTCTACAGCCGATCCGAACTCGCCGGGGCCCAAGAGTGGTCCGGTGAATATGAGGCCTTTGAGCTCCCTGCACAGAGTTATACGCACCATGCCGGTTTGGTCGACGTGCCACGGGGCCAAACAGTCGATGTTTCGTTCACCACCCGCCACGAGTTGGTAGCCGACCGCTACGAGCTGCTGGTGCTCGCTCAGCCCGTAGCGAATGTGGGGTCGGTCGAGGTTGTCATCACGCCGGCGAGCGGTTGGAAGATTGCCTCAGTCCTAGATGCGGTCGTGCAAGGCGAGATCACCGCAGACGGCAGCTGGGTGCTTCGAGATGAGCTCGATGTTCACAAGCCAATTTCGATCGTCTTTGAACCTTCGTAGAACCATCCGCGAGCACCTGCACCATTCTCGTATTTGTCCCCTTACGCCACATCGGCCTCGCGATCATCGCTTTCGGAAGGAACAATTTGTGATCTATATGGATCGCGATCCCTGCGTTTTCAACGATGTGGCACACGGCACCGTCAGAATGACCCGAAATGGTTGACGTGGGCACCTGTTCGCCTATACTCATGTTCTGCACAGCGCATCCGCGCAACCTTTGGAAATCGGGGCACACAATGTGCTCCCGGGAGGAAAGTACAATGACTCGAAAGATGTTCACAGCTGCGATTGCGGTTGTAGCACTTGTGATGGGTGTCTTCGCCCTGGGATCGACCGGCGCGTCGGCTCAGTGTGGATACGACTTGGTTTACGGTTATCCGTCAAACTGCGCAACCCCACTCGCAGACCCAGGCCCATACACCGCAATGCCACCATCATCTCAGGTTGGTCTTGGCTTCGGTCTGAACCCAACGGCAGCTTCAGCTGACGCAGGCGCAGGCGCTGGTGCTGGCGGCGGCGCAGGTGCTGCTGGTGGATCAGCTGCTGCAGGTGGCGGCGCTCTCGCCGTAACCGGTAGCGAAGCACAGGTTCTCGGATACGTCGGTACCGGTCTCATCGCCTTCGGCGCTGTTGCTCTCGGTTCACGCCGCAAATTCTTCCAAGGTACGCTCAACGACTGAGCGTGTGCGCTGACGTGATGTGAATCACGTCGATCTTCAAGAAACCCTCGGTGGTGACGACGGTCACCGACGGGGGTTTCTTGCATTTTTGCCACATGTTCTCGTACACGACCCGCGGAACATGTCACACACCGATGCAATTGTTGTTGCCATGAACACCGACGTCCACCCGAGCGCGACGCAACAGAGCACGGTTCGGTTAGCCTCTGCAGTCGACATCTTGACCCTGCTGCGATGGTCGCAGCCCTTTAATCAGGTCCAGAGGGAGGAGCTCCATGAGAGCCTATGAATTGATGGTCATTTTTGATGGTGACCTCGACGACTCACTTGCCGCTAAGGCATCAGACCGAGTCAGCGCAACTGCCAAAGAGCAGGGTGCAACCATTGAGAAGAACGACTGGTGGGGGCGACGCAAGTTTGCCTACGAGATCAACCACAAGGTCGAGGGCTACTACCTCGTCCTTGAACTCGTCGCGGAAGATGGATCCTTCATCAGCGGCCTTGACCGGGCACTCCGGCTCGCGGACGACGTCGTTCGCCACAAACTCATACGTCTGCCCGATTCCGAGGCTGCCAAGCGCGGTCTGATCGGCGCCTCCTGAGAGGAACCCTTCCATGGCTTTTGGAAATACCGTCAACATCGTTGGCAACGTCACCCGCGATCCCGAACTCCGGTACACCCCGAACGGTGCATCGGTAACCAACTTCTCCGTAGCGTGGAACCGTCGCTACGAACGCAACGGTCAACAGGTTGAAGAAGTCTCGTACTTCGATGTGACCTGCTGGGGAACCCTTGCCGACAACGTTGCAGCCTCACTTACAAAGGGCACGCGCGTCATGGTCACCGGCCAGCTCGAACAACGTTCATGGGACACCCCCGATGGGCAGAAGCGCAGCAAGGTCGAGATCAAGGCTGACGACGTCGCTCCAAGCCTGCGATGGGCTTCGGTCGATATCACTCGCAATCCCCGCGATGACAACTTCGGTGGCGCAGCCCCCATGGGTGGCGGCAACGCTGCTCCGGCGCAACCACAACAATCCGCACCTGCACAGAACTACAACTACGACGAGGAACCCTTCTGATGGCTCGCAAACCCAAGCGCATTGCAAAACCGCGCGACAACGGTCGCCGCGGCAAGCCCAAGGTCTCTGTCCTGACTCAGGAAAAGATCGAATACATCGACTACAAGGACGTGGGTCTGCTCCGCCGCTTCATGTCCGATCGCGCCAAAATCCGCGCACGTCGAGTCACTGGCAACGACACCCAACAGCAGCGTGAGATCGCCCGTGCGATCAAAAACGCTCGCGAAATGGCACTCGTGCCCTACACCAACCGTGTCACCACACAACGTGGCGGCAATCGCCGCGACAACGACCGCGGCGGTCGCGCCGACGGTCCGGCACCGCGTCCAACGGCTCCACCTCCTGGTCCATCTGCTGAGGGCGATGAGGGCGTTACCGACGTAGAGAATCCAGCCACCGAGACAGCTTCGGAGGAACAGGAATGAAGGTTGTACTCCGCAGCACCGTCGAAGGCGTAGGCAAGCGCGGCGACATCGTCGACGTCGCCGACGGCCACGGCCGCAACTACCTGATCCCGCAGGGCCTTGCCATGCGGGCGACACCAGGCGTTGAACTCGAAGCTCAGGCCATGCGCCGAGCCGAGGGCATTCGCGACGCCAACGACAAGGCAGCTGCCGATGCAATTGCCGCCCGACTCGGTTCGACCCCGCTCACGATTGCGGCACGAGCCAGCGACGAGGGCCGGTTGTTTGGTTCTGTCGGCGTCACTGAGGTCATCGGTGCCGCCGCACAAGCCGGCATCGAGGTCGAACGCAAGTGGGTTGATCTTGATGAACCAATCAAGGAAACCGGCGACCACTCGGTCACCGTCCGAATTCATCCGCTCGTTGCCGTCGCAGTGAACGTGACGGTCATCGCCGACGAAAGCTGATCCGACGCTGTCACACAGCGTTGACAACATGGGTGAGTGAACACTCTGCCCGAAGAACAGCCACGGCGGCCCGCACGTTTGATGTGCGGGCCGCCGTCATCAACAGGCACGGCAAGTTCTCCACAGGCTTTCCACCGCGAAGACCCACTGGTTACCCACAGGCTGCGTGCGTCATGATCATGGCCTCATGAACGGTGACGCGAACGCGCCGGGACCAGCATCGCAGGTCCCTCCCCACAACCTCGAGGCCGAGGCATCACTTCTCGGAGCGATGTTGTTGACCAAGGACGCAATCGTCGACGCGTCGCAGATCGTCGATTCGGGCCACTTCTACAAACCTCTCCATCAGGCGGTGTTCGAATCGGTCCGCTCGCTGTACGACCGCGGCGAACCGGTTGACGTCATCACCGTCAGCGACGAGCTCAAGCGCGCGGGCCACGACGAGAACGTTGCGGGCACCGGCATGCTTATGGCCCTGTCCGCTGGCACCCCGGCAGCATCGAACGCGACCCAGTACGCACGGATCGTCTACGAGCACGCGGTGCTGCGCAAACTGATCACCACCGCCCACGAGATCGCTCAGATGGGCTACTCACAACCCGACGATGTTGAGCAGGTTGTGGACGAAGCCGAGTCGATGGTCTTCGACCTTGCACAGGGGCGTGTGACCGACTCATTGGCCTCAGTCCACGTCTTACTCGGCGAAACGCTCGACGACATCGAGAAGTTGTACGAGCGTGGCGACACCATCACTGGAACCCCCACCGGCTATTTCGATCTTGATCGCATGACTGCAGGTCTGCAGCCCAGCAACCTGGTCGTCGTCGGCGCACGACCTGCGATGGGCAAGACCAGCTTTGCCCTTGGTATGGCCGCGCATGCTGCAATGGTCGAGCAGCGCAATGTCATTTTGTTCTCGCTCGAAATGAGCAAGATCGAACTAACCAAGCGTCTGCTCTGTTCCGAGGGCAAAGTCGACGCAACCAAGATCCGCAGCGGCAACCTCAAAGACAACGACTGGACGCAGTTGGCCCAGGCCATGGGCCGCCTCGGCGATGCCAACCTGTGGATCGACGACGACCCGAACATCACCGTCATGGACATCAGAGCCAAGTCGAGACGGTTAAAGAGCAAGGTCGGCGACATTGGCATGATTGTGATCGACTACCTCCAGCTAATGACCGGACGCACCAGTGCAGAGAACCGTCAGGTCGAGGTCGCTGAAATCAGTCGTGGATTGAAGATCCTCGCCCGCGAGCTCGAGTGTCCAGTCATTGCCCTGTCACAGCTATCGCGCACGCTCGAGCAACGTGCCGACAAGCGTCCGATCCTCGCCGACCTTCGAGAGTCAGGCGCAATCGAGCAAGACGCTGACGTCGTCATGTTTCTGTACCGCGACGAGGTGTACAACGCAGACAGCGCCGACATTGGTCAAGCCGAAGTACTCATTGCCAAACACCGCTCGGGTCCAACCGGCGTTGTGAGACTCGCTTGGCTTCCGCACTACACCAAGTTCGCCAACATGGCTCGCGGATGATACGGGTTGCCGAGGACTCCCCTGCCCGTGGAGTCCTCGGCAGCCGCGATCTTCAAATCGTGCGCTTGGAAAGGCCTATCTGCCGATCCCCCAATGTTTGTTCATGCCCCTACCTCGAAATGGAGCAGAAAGCGTCTCTCCAGCTCGACGGGAGAAGTGCGCTGTGCACGAATGAGTGTTGGAACGTACGAGCCGCTTCAACGCTTTCTGCTCTGATGTGCTCTTCGGCTCCACACCCCGGTCCATGAGCTTCAGAGGTTGATTTCGCTGCTGGTGGGGCAAGGGACC
>CALDYC010000135.1 GCA_937941245.1 uncultured Acidimicrobiales bacterium
CCCAATGATGTGCGCGCATTCTTCTGGAGTTGCCAAATCATCGACCACAACGATTCGTGGCGATTCGGAAATGACACCGGTTTCTGCGGATCTGCTCAGGAGCCCCATGGCCCCCAACAATAACTGCCGATCGGCCCCGAGTTGCGCCACCGCACCCGAGGCGAGCACGTGCCCTGAGCCCCGATCGGCTCGGCGAGTTGGTCAGAGACCCCACAGGCTGAGTTCGACCGCCGTCTTGCGGGCTGCAGGGGTCATCCATTCGGGCCGCCCGCTTCGGGCCAGCGTCGACGAAACGTCGGCGAGGCGCGGTGGCAACGCGAGGCGGGTCAGGCCAGCGGGAGGGGCAGGAAGATCCTCAAAAGATGTCGCACCGGGGCGACTCGATGCAGCGACGTGAGGGAGTCGAGCCAGCGCGTGATCGCGGGCTGCAACATCGCTGCCATAGAAGACTGGGTCGCAGACCTGTTCCCATTTGTCGCCACCGACGATGACGACGTCGTACCCCTCGGCAATGTCCGCGATGAGCCGATGCTCGGTGACGACCGCCCGCAACCACGATGCGTGGGCCAGGCTGGCTTCGAGAATGCGCAAACGCAGGTCGAAGTCGTGGTCATCGACGGCCTGTTTGCCGAGTGCATGGCGAGACAGCACGACGTCTACTCGGTCGAGCGAACACGCCCGCCGTGCGAGGACTGCCATTGCCAGATGGGCAATTGTCGGCGGGTCGAATGAGCCCGGGTAGACGCCTACCCGTTCGTCTTGGCATACTTGGTCTGTCATGGTCTTCTGTCTGGTAAGCGTAGTTCGTTAACGCACGCTGTAACCCCGTGCGTGTCTGACCTCCCCAAACGGGAGGTCATTTCGCTTTTCGGGGTTTCACCATGCCACCAACGACGCCAGTACCAGCAGTCGCACACCACGACAATCCATCAAGGAAGGCAGGTGAAAGACATGCATCTGGACGGGGCTCAGGCCGTACTCAAAGCTCTTGAATATGAAGGCGTCGACACTGTATTCGGCATGCCTGGCGGAGCCATCTTGCCGGTGTATGACCCGCTGATGGAGTCAAGTATCCGCCATATTCTGGTGCGTCACGAGCAGGGTGCGGGCCACATGGCATCGGGCTATGCGCACGCGACCGGTCGGCCCGGCGTCGCCATGGTGACGAGCGGCCCTGCTGCCACCAACATGGTCACGCCATTGCTCGATGCGTACATGGACTCGATCCCGATGGTCTGCATTACTGGTCAGGTCGCGTTGCCCGCAATCGGCACCGATGCTTTTCAGGAAGCGGACACGACCGGCATCACCATGTCGACAACCAAGCACAATTATCTGGTTACCGATGTCAACGAAATCCCACAGGTGATCCACGACGCGTTTCACCTGGCCACTACCGGGCGTCCCGGGCCTGTGCTCGTCGACATCCCCAAGGATCTGGTTGCCGCGGGTAGCCCCAAAGCTCAGATGGAATGGTACGACCCGTCTGGCCACGACCTTCCCGGCTACAACCCTCGCACCGAGGGCGACCCCGCCGCTATCGCAGCGGCGGTTGAACTCATCATCGCCGCTGAACGCCCCGTGATCTACAGCGGCGGAGGCATCCTGCGTTCACGAGCGGCCCAGGCTTTGCTTGAACTCGCAGAACTCACCGGTATCCCGGTCGTCACGACACTGATGAACCGTGGTGGCTTCCCGGACGACCACCCTCAGTGTCTGGGCATGCCGGGCATGCACGGCAACTACACCGCGGTCATGGCCATGCAAGAATCGGACTTGTTGATCGCGCTAGGAGCGCGATTTGACGATCGCGTGACCGGCGATCGGGGCACGTTTGCTCCTGACGCGAAAGTCATCCACGTCGATATCGATCCGGCGGAGCTCAGCAAGGTACGCCATGCGCATGTTCCGATCGCTGGTGATGCAAACGCAATCATTTCTGCAATGGTTGGCGGCTTGCGAGCTGCCGGCGTGGCCGACGCTCAACCCGATCGATCGAGCTGGCATCAGCGCATCAGCGGATGGCAAGAGAAGTACCCGTTGACCTTTGACGATCATCAGGCCGGGGATCTTCTCAAGCCCCAAGCGGTGGTCGAAACGCTGCGTGACAACACGCCAGATGACACGATCGTGGTGGCTGGCGTCGGTCAACATCAGATGTGGGCCAGCCAGCACTGGACGTTCAATCACCCCTACACCTGGATCAATTCAGGCGGGCTCGGAACCATGGGCTACGCGGTTCCGGCCGCCATCGGGGCGCAGGTCGGCATGCCAGACCGCACCGTGTGGGCTATTGACGGTGACGGTTGCTTCCAGATGACAGCTCAGGAATTGACGACCGCAGCGGTTGAGAAGATTCCGGTCAAAATCGCCATTCTGAACAACGGCTACCTCGGCATGGTCCGTCAGTGGCAGGAGTTGTTCTACGACGAGCGATTTAGCGAAACGCACCTAGGCGCCAACGTGCCGAACTACAAGATGATGGCTGAGTCGATGGGTTGTGTTGGTTTCACCGTCGATTCGCCCGAGGCCGTTCAGGCAACGATCGAGGAAGCCAACGCGATCACCGACCGACCTGTTGTCATCGACTTCCGAACCCAGCATGACGAGAAGGTCTACCCGATGGTGCCCGCTGGAGCGAGTAACAGCGAGTTGATTATTCACCCATCGCAGAGGGAGAGCTGAGATGTCTGACACGATCGATACAGCCGGGAACGTTCCGGTGTGGCACACGCTGATGGTCCGGGTCGAGAACAAGGCGGGTGTGCTTGCTCGCATTGCGGGACTGTTCTCGCGGCGAGGATTCAACATCGAATCGCTCGCGGTTGCGCCGACCGACGATGATCGCTTCAGCCGAATCACGATCGTTGTCGATGTGTCGTCAGCGAGTATCGACCAGATCGTCAAACAGCTCGACAAACTCATCAACGTCGTCGAGATTCGTGAGCTCAACCCGGCTACGTCGATCGAACGTGAGCTTCTGCTTGCGACCTGCTTGGTAGGTACCGCAGAAGATCGCCGGGACCTGCTCGACCTGGTGCAGATCTTCGACGCCAATGTGCTCAATGTTGGGTTTGACCAGTTGATGGTCTCGCTCGCCGGTTCGCAGAGACGTCTCGACGACTTCGAGGCGCTGCTTGGTCGATACGGCATCGTCGACATTCAGCGCACTGGCAAGATTGCGTTGAGTGAGCTTGCGAAGGTCGATGATGGCGGCATGCAGGCTGATACCGCCAGGTGACCGGAGGGCCCCATATTCGGGCCATGGTCACCCACGTCGAACGGTGCGGTTCCAACGGTGGCCGCACGAGCCCGATCGGCCGGTTCCGATAGTGTCTGCTTCATCAGAACGCCGACCGATTTGCGCCCCATGTCTGCGCTAAAGGGTGTCACCGCCTGGGTGGCTGCTTTGTGCGCGTTCGCCGTCGTCGGGGCCTCGTGTACCGAACCGTCGATTCCGCTCGCTCGCTCGGTGGTTGACGAGGTCGTGACCGCTACGCCGGTACCGCCCACACCGACGGCGATCCCATTGCCAACGCCGCAACCTGAGCCAACGGTCACGCCCGACCCAACAGGGTCGCTTACACCGGATCCGGTAGCGGTTCCAGGACTGTCGCCGACCGAAATTCGAATCGCGGTCATTCACGACGACCAGACAGGCGGCACAGCTGATGGCCTGTTCGCCGACGCTGTTGCGGGTGTCAATGCATGGCGGACGGCGGCCAACTTCCGTGGCGGAATTGGTGGTCGCGAGATCGTGCTCGAAGCAATCGACTCGCGCCTGTCCCAACATCGTCAAGCCCTCGAGCAGGTCTGCAATGGGGACTACTTCGCGATCGTCGGTTCGCACAGCCTGGGCGACTACGAGGGTGCATCGCTACTTGGCAGCAATGACTGCAACCTGGCCGACTTTCCTGGCGCTGTGTATGGGGCGGCCTATGCGAACTCACCGGTCACGTTCTTGTCGAATCCATTTCTGAATACTTCCCGCCAAGCAGGCCCGGCGCGATACCTGCTTGACACGTATCCCGATGCGTCGGAAAATCTCGCGCTGTTTAGCTATACGGGCTTTCAACTCCAGCTCGAAACGCTGCGCCTTGAGGAAATGCTCATCGGCATCGGCATCGAGCCAACGTTCAAACCGGTGGTTGATCTTGCAGAAGACCTGTCCGAGCGGGTGATCCCCGCATGGGACGAGGCAGGGGTCCAGGCACTGGTGTGGAACGCAGACCCCGATCGGCTCATTGCACTTCTCGCTGAGCTCGATGAGCCGCCGGTCTATGTGCTCTGCGAACTCGCCTGCTATTCCGATGCGTTCATCGAAGATGGCGGCGACCTCGTCGAAGGTGTCTACGCCTGGGTTCCGTATCGACCGTTTGCGGCCGATGACGCCGCTAACGAGCTTCGTAGCTACGAGCTTTGGCTCAACGAAGTTTCTCCGGGCCGCGGTGTGAGTTCGGTGGGGTTCTCGTCGTGGATGGCCGGTCGACTTTTCGAAGAGTCGATGTTGCGCCTTACTGCTGCCGAAGAGGTGTTCACTCGTGAACAGTTGATCGACGCCGCACGCACGATCGATGCCTGGGATGGCCGTGACGTGTTGTCGCTCACGAATCCTGCGGCAGGTATCCCGACACCGTGTTTTGCCTTGCTCGTTGTTCGAAACGGCGAGTGGGTGCAGGAGTATCCAGCCCCGCCGGGTGACCTTCGAGACCTCGACTGCGATGCCGAGAATGTCTACGAACTCGTGCGAACTGCCCCACTTGGACTCACCGACACATCATCGATTGTCTCCGACAGCGTCGAGACCGACGAACAGACCAGTGCTGAAGAAGACCTCGAAACGCCGGCCGAGGTTCCCGAGTAGTCGATCAGGTACGAACCCACACCACATCGAGATCATCGATGGTGATGTCGGTCTTTTCTAGACCAACCTCGTGGGTCTCGATCTCGTGGGCCTTGTCCTGCCACTCGAACGTGATCTCATCGATGTCTTCAGCGACCTCATCTTGCAGCGCCCGCAGGTCGTCCAGCTTCTCGGCGTACCGATTCTCTGCCGTTGCGAGTCGCTCAGTGGCTTTGCCCGCTGTCTTGCGCCCAGAGAGCACCCGGCGGCCCATGGCGGCCTTGGAGCGACGCCTGCCGCCGAGTAACCCACCGAGTACATCGAGTGCTGCGCCAGCGATGGCGTTGTTGCGCGAGGATTCGGCTTCGAATTCAACCTCTCTGATGCGATCTTCGAGTTTCGCGAGATCGACGTTCAGCCGATCTTCTTTGCGCACGAGCGCCTCACGGAGTTTGTCGATCTGCTCGTCAGCCATTTCGTCAGCAGCGTCTTCGCAGCGGGCTTTGAACTCGGCTTCGGTCTCGCCGATGCGCGAATACAGTTTGAGTTCGCGGTTCGCGAATAGCTGCAACGTCTCGCTTCGGTAGAGGTGGTCTTTGAAGGCGGTTTTGGCAGCCGTGAACAGTGGGGTCTTGTCGATGGCCGCGTCGGGCAGCGCGTACGCGACCGAGTCGTCGATGCTCTCGGAGAAGTCCCGGTCATCGAAATCGACGATGACGGCGTCGTCGGGGTCGAGACGGTCGCTGTCGATCTTGACGAGGGACTCCCACTCGGCTTCGTGCCGCAGGTCGGCATTGGTGTCGTCATACAACAAGTTGATTCGAACCGCGAGCCAGGCTTCGAGCCGCTTGCTCGTCGGGTCGTAACCCACCTGGTCGCTCCAAGACGCGTCGGATCGCAGGTACTTGACCCCCGCACTTTTCGCCACCTTTGGAGCCACCGACGATTCATCGTCGGCGAGAACTGCGGCCTGGTCGTTGGCGGCTGGTTGCTGCGACTCGGATGAAGCCTGCCCCGATGGGACCGCTGCCGGCGCGACTGCTGCGTGCCCAGATCGGGCGTCGGCTGATAGCTGAGCGATCTGTGCCCGGCTCATTGGCCCGGCGAGATACGACATTGCCCAGCGAGTGCCGAACGTCTTTGGAACCCCGCGCGTCGAATGAAGTACGAAGTGGCGTTTGTCGAGGCTGGAAATTGTCGTATCGAGTGCGTCGACGTCAGCACCGCCATCAGAGCGTTGCATGCCGTCGAGGAGCCGGGCCTTGTCTCGTTCGGTCTGGAGCCGTCCAATCATCCATGTGCCAGCGTTGGAGATGGCTTTGTAGTCGATATCGACCGGATTCTGGGTTGAAAGAACCAGGCCGATACCGAAGGCACGAGCCTGCTTGAGGATCGTGAGAATTGGCTTCTTTGAGGGGGGCATTGCGGTTGGCGGCACGAACCCGAAGACCTCATCCATGTAGATAAGAACGCGGAGGTCATCGGTGCCGGTCTGACTACGCATCCAGGTCACGACCTTGGAAAGCAGCAATGTGACAACGAACTGTCGTTCTTCTTCTGACAGGTGATGGATGTTCACCACCGCGGCTCGAGGATCTCCGTTGGGTTGGAACAACAGCGAGTCGATGTCGAGCGGAACGCCCTCGCTCCAGGCTGCGAACGCCGGTGAGGCAGCCAACCCATTGAGCTTCATTGCGAGTTTCATGCGGTCAGCAGGGGGGAACAAGGTGTCGAGCTGCATGACGCCGAGTTTGCGGAACGGCGGCTCCATCACGGCCTGAATCAGCGACTCAATCGACATCGAAGTGCCGCGTGTCCAGTAGTGATCGATGATGTTGGTCAACAAGATGTGCTCGCGCCCGCTCAACGGGTCGCTTGTCACCCCGATCAGGCCAAGCAAAGATCCAACGAGTCCTTCGACTTCGTCCTGCTTGGACTCTTCAAATGCTGCTGGGTCGACACCGGGCGCAGCGACGGGAGCCTGCATCGAGCCGATGACGTTCAGCCCTACCCCAGCCGATGATCCTGGGGTGTAGATCGTCATGTCGCATCGTTTTCGCAGTGCCGCAATGCGGTCTGGGCCGATACCTGATCGTTCGAGACCAGACCGCCACATGTCGGCCGTTGCAGAAGCATCGCCATCGCCCACCCATGGAGCGAAGTCGTTCGCCGCCAGGTCAGGGAACGTGAGCAAGAGATTGCCCATGTCGCCTTTGGGGTCAATGATCAGGGTCGGAATACCCGAGGACAACGCCTCTTCGAGCATGACGATTCCCAAACCGGTCTTGCCAGATCCGGTCATGCCGACAATGACGCCGTGCGTGGTTAGGTTGGCCGAGTCGTACAAAATCGGCTCGTCGTTCTCGTCCCGCCCGAGGTACAGCTGCCCTTCGGGCACATCGATCGTCATGGTGACCTCCTCAGAACCTTGAGTCTAGGAGCCATGCACGCGAGGCGAGCGGCGGAGATCGGTTGAGATCGGCCTAACCTATTGGACGACAACTCACCTCAAGGAGCGACCATGGGTTTCATGGACAAGATCAAGGACATGGTGTCCAGCAACACCGACAAAGCCAAGCAGGGCATCGACAAGGCCGGTGACATGATCGACGACAAGACCGGCGGAAAGTTCGCTGACAAGATCGACATGGCACAGGAAAAGGCAGCAGGCATGGTCGACGACCAAGCTAACGGCCAGACCGAAGCACCAGCAGCGGACGAAGCCTGATCTAGCGATCAAACCGGGTGGCCTTCGCCGCTCAGTTCTGCAATGTGACCGAGCCGTCCCGCAAGGGGCGGTTCTTTCGCGTTTTGGGTGGGATCAGGGTCTAGAGACTTGCGAGCTCAGCGAAATGATCACGCCTGCTCTGCTCGATCGCCGCAATACACGCTGCTTCGTCGATGTCGCTCTCGCCCCAGTCCGGGGTCAGGGCTGGGAGGTTGGGAGAGTAGCTGATCGTGGTTTCCACGATGGTCCTTCGGAACGGGCCGTGCACTACGGCGTCGGGTGTTGCTGTTCCTTCGGTTCTATCGCCTCGAAATTGAGTGATATAGGTAGAACCACCCAGATCGGGAACATGCACCTAGGCCGATCGGGAACAATCACCTACCAATCCGTGCCGGTCGCTGGTCGAAAGGTTCAGCGCCGGTCGAGCTTCCACCCGTCGGGAGCCATGATCAGCCGGTGGCGGCTTTCGCCGGTCGCCGTTGAACCGTCGCCCCAGGCCGGGTCGCCGGTCCACACCGCAGTCGGGTGGTCGTCTCGAACGATTTCGGTTAGGTAGAACGTCGGTTGGCGTTCGCCGAATGCTCCCACGGCCTCGTCGACCGTGTCGAACGGGGCCAGGTCGTGAAGCGTCATCCAGGTTGGCGGAGCGAGTTCAACGTTGCGAGCCCGATGTCGCTCGAGTGCGTCAGCGGGCCGGACCCACACATGGTCCACGATCTCGCCGCCGTCGACCGTCACATCTCCATCGATACCAGCGGGTGCGGGGCCGAGAAAGAACCAGGTTGCGAATCTTCGGGGCATCTGGGTTGGAGGCATCCAGTGCGCAAACGGAACCAGTGTTTCTGGCGCGATGACGAGATCGGCCTCTTCGTGGGCTTCTCGCAGCGCTGCCCGGATGCTCGCAGCGATCACATCGGTCGGATCATCGGCAAAGTCCTCAGGGTCAAGGCGGCCGCCGGGGAACACCCAATGGTGTCCGAATTCGCCACGCCCGTTTCGCTGCACCATCAGAATCTCGGGACCTTCTGGGCCATCGCGCAACGCAAGCACGGTCGCGGCCGGAATTGTCTGGTCGCCGCTCTCGGTCGGGCCGTCGTGGTTGGCCATCCAAGTATCGAATGCGACGCGAAGTTCACTCATGCGCGAAATCTAATCGTGACCGAGCGGTAATCCCAGACCGACCCCGCAGGGCAGCTTTGGCGGGACCGACGGGGTTAACCCAACCGCAGTGTCTCGAGGGGCTCGAGTTGCGCGGCTCGTACCGACGGGTACAGGCCGAATAAGGCGGAGATGCCGACCGCAGGAACGATCCATATGAACGGCCCCGGCCAGTCCATGACGGGAATCCAACCCTTGAGGTCGCTGATCAGATAGACCACGCCACCGCCTGCGAGCACGCCAAGAAATCCGCCGATGACGCCGACGGCCAATGCTTCGAGCAGAAACTGCAGTCCGATCCGGAACCGGCTGTGCCCGAGCGCTCGTCGGATGCCGATTTCGCTGGAGCGCTGGATGACCGAGATCGACATGACGTTGGCTATACCGACACCGCCGACGAACAACGCCAGGCCACCCATCAAAATCACGATGTTGCGCAGCGCTTTGTCGGCCTCGGCGCTCGCGGCGAGCGCATCGGATGGCACATCAACGGAGGTCTCTTCGTTGCCGCCGAGCGAGATGGCATCAGCAAGCAGTCCGGCTACGAGTTCGGTCTGGCCCTCTTGCGTCCGAACATAGAGCCGCGCCGGTTCGGGGTCTTGATCGAAGTCTCGTTCAGCGGTGGTCAAGGGGATGAATACGGCGCCGTTGAACGAGTCATCAAACGCAAACGAATCGAGCACCCCCACAACGGCGTAGCTCTGATCATCGACGCGGATCGATCGGATTTCGCCATCGACGTGCGCGTAGTCATCGGCCAGGTCCGAACCAATCACGGCCGCTCGGACTGAATTGCCGAGGTCAGACCGGTTGATCCACCGTCCGCTGCGCATGGGGACCTCGATGATCTCAGGCAGCTTGTCATCGACGGCGATCACCGGAACTGGAAGCACCCGAAACGCCTCGCCTGCGCCCGCGTGGGGCAATATTTGCAGGCCCGGGATCTGTACGATGCCTGAGCTTCCGGTGACGATCGGGGCGAGGGAGCCGACCCGCACGTCCACGTCGTCGGGAAATCGTGGGTCGCTTTCGGCACCGAAGGACGCCTGGCTATCGGCCACGATCAATGTCGTACCCAGTTCGTCAAGCTTGGCCTTCAGCTCGCCTTTCTGGCTTTCGGTCATGCCAACAGCTGCGACGATGGCCCCCACCCCGATAAGCGGTCCGAGCACAATCAGCAGCGTCCGCGTCTTGCGCGACGACAGTCCTGCTCCCACGACGCCGAGCAGGTCGAGGAAGTTCCTCATACTGCTGGTGCTTGTGGATCTGTGGGCTCGGACGCTTCGCTTGAGCGGGAGGCGTGAAATGGCTTGGGGGTTTGGACTTCGTCGATCTCGATTTCGCCATCGCGCATGGACACCCTGCGGTGAGCCGTGGCGGCGACATCAAGGTCGTGCGTCACAACAACAAGCGCCCGGGTGGGATCCACAAGATCGGCGAGGATTTCCATCACGATCTCCGCGTTCTTTGTGTCGAGCGCGCCGGTTGGCTCATCGGCGAGAATGATCAGCGGCTCAGTCACAATCGCCCGGGCGAGCGCTACTCGTTGCTGTTCTCCGCCCGACATTTGCACCGGGCGATGGTCTCCGCGCTTGCCGAGTCCGACTCGCTCGAGCGCCGTCCGGGACCGTTCCTCACGCTCACCGGTTGACATACCTCGGTAAAGCAGGGCGGTTTCGACGTTCTTTGCTGCGGTGAGATGTGGAATCAGGTGGAACTGCTGGAATACGAAGCCAATCGAGTCGCCTCGAAGTTTGGATCGTTCACTGTCGGCGAGGATCGTGGTGTCATTGCCGTCGATCAGCACAGCGCCTTGGGACGGCTGATCCAAGCAGCCAAGAAGACCCAACATGGTGGACTTGCCAGAGCCTGACGGGCCGACAATCGAGACGAAGTCGCCTGCGCAGATATCGAGTGACACGTCGCGCAGAGCCCAGACTTTGACCTCGTCGCCGTAGATTCGCGAAACTCCATCGAGGGCGAGCAGCGACCGTCGATTGCTCGCCGCGTCAATGGGCGCTCTGGGCGACAGCGATAGGTCGGTCAGGACTGCACCTCGATCAGCACGATCTCGCCTTCTTCAAGCCCAGACTTGATCTCGATCCATGAGTCCTCGCCGAGACCGGTTTCGACGGGAACCCGTGTGACCTGACCGTTCGACGGGTCGACGATGCGTATTTCGTCGCCAGAACCTCCCTGCAGGACGGCCTGCACCGGCACAACGATCGCATCGGCCGCTTCGGCGAGCAGCACTCGAATCGAGACGTTTGCTCCATCAACCTGCGGGAGTTCGCCGGTTACTGTCACTTCACCCTCGTATGTTTCGATGCCGGCATCGTTCACGTTCGGCGATTCATCGAGTGTGGTCAACTCGCCGACATACGTCGTGTCGTTGGCTTCGATCTCGACTTCAGCGCGCTGTCCGACGCGGAGTTCGGCGAAGTCGCTCGGTGACGAAACGAGGGTGATCGCAACGTCGTTCGCGGTCGTCTGCAACAGCGGGGTGCCGGGCGCCACCGTGTCGCCATTGTCGATAAAGATCGTGCCGACCCGTGCCGGCCAGTCTCCGACGATCATGTCGGTGGGTGAGAAGGTGATGTCGTCGCTGATAATGGTCAACGGAACAGCGACGCTCGATTGCCCAGCGAACAGCAGCGCTGAGCCGCTCAGCGTTTCGAAGTCCTGGCCGTTGATTGCCGTGCCGGTGACCGAGTAGCTGATGGAGGTGTCCTCAGCCACGGGTTGGTCGGCCTGAATCACAAACTGCGCAGTGTCGCCCTCGGCCAGAACGTTGGTACCTCCAACCAGTGTGAGCTCGGGTACGTCTTCGTCAACGATCGTGGTCGAAGCCGTAGCCGGGCTACCGACCCGGTATTCGGGTCCGCTGGCGAGAGAAACGACAATGGTCTCGTCACCCTCAATGATGTCGTTCTGGCGAATCGGAACCTGAATGGTCAACTGGTTCTGGTTGGGAGCCAAGACGAAGTCTTGTTCGGGAAAGACAAAGTCTTCAGCGTTCACAGCCGAACCGGACAAGACCAACTGAATCGTCGTCGCCGTTGAGCTGGCTCGCGATGCCGTCACGGTGAACGTGACGGTGCTTCCTTCAGTGACGGTTGCGGCCGACGATGTCATCGTGAGTACCGGGCCCGAACTCGAACCCGCATCGACGATCGTGAACTGGGCAGAGGTTTGGGGCCCCGAGAGCGCGTAGCTATTACCGCTAATGCTCACTGTCACCGATTCGTCGCCCTCGATAAGTGCGTCGCTCAATGTTGGGTACAGAACGGCTCCTCCGAGTGAGCCGGCGGGGATCGTCACGATCGTGGTCGGTGCTTCGTAGTCGACGCCAAGCGTGGCGGCTCCGGCGGCGTTGAGGGCAACCGAGATGTCTTGCGGTGCGGGCTGGTCGAGCGACACCGAGATAACGGCGGGGTTGCCTTCGATGACTCGGCCGCCGCCGAAGATGGACATAACCGGAAGATCGTCATCGACGATTGTGATGAGCTGCTGAGCGGGGCTGGACACGGTGTAGCCCGGTCCTGGAAGTACGGCAAAGCCGAGGGTTTCGTCTGTCTCGACCCAGTTGTCGTTGACCGTTGCGATCGTAACGTTCGCCGACGAAGCGCCCGCTGGGAGCGTGACCGTTGTGGCCGGGGCTAGGTAGTCGCTCGACGGTAAGGCGGAGCCGTTCGCGGCGATGTTGATGTCAAGGTCGTTGGGAGCGGTGGTGTCAGCTTCGATGGTGAAGGTCACGTTGCCGCCCTCGTTGGCGACTAGCGAGGTGGCGGTGACTGTGATGGCAGGGACCGCACCCAAGCCGTTGTCGGTGATCACGAGAATCGCTGAGTCGACTGCGCCCACCGTGTAGCCGGACCCGTTCGTAATCCCGATGACCGCATCTTCGTTCGCCTCGATCACCGAGTCGGTCAGTGTCTGCACCGGGAAGGTCACCGACGTTGCGCCTGCCGGAAGCGTGACAATCGTCGGAAGCGCACTGAAATCGGAACCGGAGGTAGCGGACCCGGTCGGGGCAAGCAATCCGGTGCCGATGTTCACGCTGATCGGCGTGATCGGGGGACTCGATGCGGTGATGGTGGCAACAGCGGACGCGCCCTCGACGACGGAGCCCGGCGCCACGCTGATGGTGAGTGTGGGAACGTCATCGTCGAGGATCGTCGTGGTGCCCGACACGGGCGATCCGAGGTCGGCGGCAGTCGTCGTTATCCCATCGGGCGAGATGGTGACGGTGAGTTGCGGGTCTGGTTCGACCACCACGTCATTGACAGTTGCGACAGTGAACGTGGCTGACTGCGCACCCGGTGCGATCGTGACAGTGGTAGTCGAGGGGGCGTAGTCGGCCCCCGCTACTGCAGTGCCGCCGTACGAGACGTTCATCGTGAAGCCCGTCGCAGGTGCCGCCACGGTCGAGGTCACTGAGTAGCTGATCGGCATGCCTTCGGAGACAGACGCAGCAGGAGTGAGCAGACTGATCTGGGTGGCCTGAGCGAGAGCTGCCCAGCCGAAGGCCGAACCGGTTGGCGGATCCGAAGAACCACCACCGTCGTCTGCGGCGTCGCCGGTTTGGCTATCGCCATCGCCGCTGTCATCACCATCGCCGCTGTCGTCGTTTGAGCTGGTTGGCGATGCTGTGGGGTCAATCGAAAAGCTTGCGGTGTTCTGCGCCCCGACGGTGTACCCGCCGGCACTTCCGTTCAACGCGACGGTGATGGTCTCGCCGGGTTCAGGCGCTGAGCCGGGATATCCATGGAACGCCTGCCATCCGGCTAGAGCGGATCTCGTGTCTTTGGTGAACAAGTCATCGATGTCTCCGGGACTGAAACCAGCGTCGTTCAAGATCGTCTCAAGCTGGCGCACATCGGCGCCGCGCGAACCGAGATCCAGAGGTCGGAAGAACGGCGTGTCTCCGGCGACCGCCACACTTGTTCTGCCATCGAGGGCGAGCAACGCGTCACCTGTTTGAACGGTCGTGCCATCGTCGATCGACAGCGAGGTGACTCGCCCCGGCGCCGAGGCGGTGAAGGTTTCGCGACGTTCGCGCTCAAGTACTCCGCGAACCGTCATCTCGTCTCGCAACGTTCGGCGCTCTGCGGCTCGAGTGATGAGTACCTGGCCAGACCGATCTTCTTCGCTGGCACCGTCGGTCTTATCGCGGCCTTGCCACAGCAAGACGCCGCAGAGCAGCGCGGCGATGACGATCAGTCCAATCGCAACGATCCGGGCACGCTTCACTGTTCGGCTTCGGTCTGTGCCTCGACTTCGGCGGCGGCGACCGCGAGACACTCGCGCAGGTCGTCGGTGCCGACGAGCGTCTCGCCAGGAGGCGGCTCGAATCCGTCTGGACCTGTCTGGAGTAGTCCGTTCTGGTCAGGGATCGCTTCGGCGAGGGTCCAGCCCCGCACAGTGAGACATTCTTCGAAATACACATACCCGGCGTTGCGAGCTTCGATTTCTTCAGTGCTGAGCCCGTCAGATCCGAGATCCGCCGATTGCAAGGTTTCCTGGATATTGGTTTCGGCCGCACACGAAGTCAGTGCCTGGATGTAGGTGGGGTCAGCTCTCGGATCGTCTTCGGTCATGCCCTGTTCTGGTACGCCGAGGAACTCGTACCCCTCATTGCGCAGGCACTGATTGAACAGGTCGATCGTGTCGAAGATTTCGCCCGTCTGTTCGACAAAGTCATCATCTTGTTCGTTGAGCGGAATCGCATCGTCGTCTTCATCATCATCATCGGCGTCATCATCGTCGGGCGCGTTCTGCTGCTCGCCTGATGTGGCGTCGTCGGCCGTTGGCTCTCCCGCTTCGTCGCTCGCGATTGCGGCACCATCGACTGCGGCACCAGCTTCTTCGTCCGCAGTGGCTACCGCCGGCTCGACCGCGTCGGAAGACGACGACTGGTCGACTTGTTCATCTGATAGGTCGACCTGCACATCGCCGGCACCGAGAATCGTCGGCGCAGATGAAGTGTCCTCGCTAGAAGAGCAAGCCGCGAGAAGCAGGCCGATCAGACACAAAACCGAGACGAACGCCGCTCGGGTCATCTGCGAAGTTGTATTGATCACGAATCTCTCCACATCGAGTTGAGACAACCAACAGTTCTACACCACATCGTGCTCGTTGATTCATATCGGTATGTGCGACCATGGGGTGATGGCCCTGAATCACGACATGTTGCAGTTTCGTTCGGATCGCATCGATACGGCCACCGACGTCCTCGCCGCAGTCGACGACATGCGTTCGAATGGCAATGCACGGGCATGGGTCACCCTGTCGCCCTATGTAGATCCCGCAGACATGCCGGTGACCAGCGTGCTTCGCAAACTGTTCTCGGCTCGGGGAACCAAGGTGCCAGAGGTGACGTTTGTGCCGGCCAACGGGGATGAGCCAGCACAGATCGGTGTCTTGCACGCAGCGGGCCCGCGTGCGGTAGTTCGCCTGGTCGAAGCGGGCGTCGAGCTGCCTGATGGATGGGCAGCGGTGCAGGACCACACCCGACGGGGCCTTCTCTTCAACGTGGCGCCACAAGCAACATCAGCCGAAATCATCGCATTCGGCTGCCGGGTTGGCGAAGAGGTATCGGTCGTCCCCACAGACGAACGATGGATCGCCAGAGTCTCGTCCGCTACGTGACGGCACAAATGCGATTTCAGGTCGAGCGAATAATGGTCACTCGAACGCGCAGATCATCGAAGCTCGCTGGGCCGACGCCGTCGCTGCAGCTAATCATGTGCACATCGGAGCGGGACTGCACGCGCATGCCGGCATTGCCGATCCAGCTTGAGTCAACGCCAGCGAGTGACCACGCGTTCCAGATGTCAATCGACTTGGCCCGTTTGCCTGCGACGGTAAGGACAGCGGTCTCGGGAGCGGTGTGAGTCCAGACCGCAGCCGTTGTCGTGAGCACGCCATTCGCCCGCAAGTCTCCGCGGTCGACGGCCAGCTTGAGGGCTTGGGCCCGATGAGGCGACGATGACACTCGCTGAACCTCAATGCGGTCGCCGTCGCTGACGGCGAAACGCAGATACGAATAGACGGTCACGCCGTCGACTTTGGCCCGGCGTCCATCACCAGATCGAAGGCGAACGGCGAGCGAATCGCTCATTTGGAATCCCAGGGATCGACTGAGTCGTCCTGCCAGTGCATGCGAACAGCCGACTCATCAGATGCTTCTCGGAGTCCGGCAAGTTGCAACGATTCGAATTTCTGGGTGCGAGGGTTCCGCCTGCGGGGCGGCTTGCCGGAAGCCATACGAGCACGGTCGGCAGTATCGAAATGCGTTTCGTGCTCTGCGGCGGCGATCGAGCGCCAATAGCGTTCAGCTTTCACCGACGGCGAGGGTCGGCGGCCAGCTACAAATTGATCAAGTGCCATGCCGGGGATCCACTCGGTTGCGGCCGGGTCTTCGCCGGTTCCGCGACCAGCGATGTGCGATGACTGCGGATTCGAAGCGGGTTCGCTAACCAGGTCCTGCCATAGCGACGCCGAATCAGGGGAACCGACGGGCGGTTGTGCTGGTACCGCGGCCCGAGTGGCAACGGTCGGAGGTGGTCGATGGTCCGAGTTCGTGGTGGCGACTGCCGTAGTTGGTTGCACCGCAGCCCCGAGTGGAGGCGCGGTTGGGTAGGCGCGCTGCAGCGGCCCGGGTGCGGAAGGGAGCGGGGTCTCGGGTGAGATCGTGACCATCTCGTCCTCGAATCGATAGACCCTGGCAATGAACCGTCGACCGCGCAGGGGCTTGCCGACCCAGTCGATGGCGATTGCAACCACGGAAATCATGGCCATCAGGGCAGCCATTACGATGAGAAGTTCGAACGTTTGCATAGTGAAGGGGCGCACCGGTCTCGATATGACTCGTGCGCTTCGTCAAACCTAGTGGGCGCTCGTGTCTTCTCCGGGGCAGCAGAGTCAGGTTCACCACGACTGCGGTCAGCCGCGGTGGCAGAAGCCGGGCTAGAAATACCAGGGGTAGGCGGTCCAGTCAGGGTCTCGCTTTTCGAGGAACGCGTCTCGACCTTCTCGGGCCTCGTCGGTCATATAGGCCAATCGTGTGGCCTCGCCTGCGAAGACCTGCTGGCCGACGAGACCATCGTCGATCAGGTTC
>CALDYC010000136.1 GCA_937941245.1 uncultured Acidimicrobiales bacterium
CCGGTTTCGCCTTGTGGTCCGGTTGGTCCACAGCCCCAAACGATGACAACGTCGAACGCGGCCCGCGACGAGCTGATGGCGTCGGTCGAGGCCCGATCGTCTCGGAGTGCTGCCGCCGGATCTGCCGTTGCAACGAACATCGACGCAAGCATTGCCATTGCAGCAACGAGCACGACGACAACCGAGCTGCGGCGTCGAGTTGGGCGAGCAGATGATGCCGCAGGCGCGACGTCAGGTGTGAACGAAAGGTTCATTGAGATACTTCCTCAGGAGTAGTGAGTAGGGGGGTCAGCATTGAGCTGTAATGTCTTGCGGACGACAGGTCGCGATCGAATGTCGCGTGGTATTAACCAATACCTGTAATGGGGTAGTCCAAGGTCGCGGGGCGAAGTTTGTTGGCCACAAACCGTGGCATTCCGGTCGCTCAGGGACGACTTGTTGACGAACCTCGAACTGCGAATCCGAGATCGAATGAACGCACGGCACGAGCGAAGATGTTGGGCTCGATGTCGGGTTCTGTCACGACTCGTAGATCGGTGGTTCGCGTCGCAAGCTCGGCGAATAAGAGTCGAAGCTCGATTCGCGCCAGGTTGGCCCCAAGGCAGAAGTGGGTGCCGTGCCCAAAGGCCACATGTGGGTTCGGGTCGCGGGTGATATCGAACACGTCTGGGTCGCTCCACACGTCACGATCTCGATTCGCGGCCGGATAGATCAACGCAATCCGGTCGCCGGCGGCAAGGCAGGTCCCGGCGAGTTCGGTGTCTGCGGTCACGATGCGGAACATGTTGTTCAGCGGTGTGACCCACCGGATCAGTTCTTCGACTGCCGGCTCGATCAAGGACGAGTCCAATGCAAGTGCTTCCCACGAATCTGGGTGGTCTACGAAGGTGCGCAGGCCATGGGCGATCACTGTGCGAGTTGTTTCGGCTCCGCCAGCAATCATCAAGCCGGTTTCTTGCACCATGGTCGTTGGTGCCATGCCGGCTCGCAGCCAGTCGGTGAACAGATCATCGGCAGGGTTCTCGGCCCGCTGCGGAAGCAACTCAGCCATTACGGTCGCCCACTCGTTAATCGACTCGTACAAGTCGTGAAAGATCTCTGGTTCGTGCATGCGGCGATCGATTCGCATTTGACGCTCGCTCCAACTCTTGACCTCGCGCCACCGTTCGCTTCCGAAGCCGATCAAATCGGCGGTGACCCGGCAGGGGAGCTGAGCGGCCAAGGTTTCGACGACTTCGAGACTTCCGTGCTCGATTTGGGCGTCGATGGCGGCGTCGACGAGCGTGCGTACCATGGTCTGGTAGTGGTCGACGTGGCTGCGGGTGGCACGAGGGGTGAACCGTCGGTTGATGATCCGCCGCTGACTCAGGTGCACCGGATCGTCGTGGCTGATCATTGTTTCTTCTTCAGCCGACGGGACGGCTCGGTAGTTGCCTCGACTTGAGAATGTGGCCGAGTCGCGTTCGACGGCAAGCACGTCAGCGTGACGGGCGACGCACCAGATACCACTCGCGTCGTCTCGCCATATCCCGTCGAAGTCGCGCAGCGCGGCGTAGCTGTTTTGTGGGTCGCCCTGCCACCAGGTTGGGTCGAGAAGCCGGACCGGCGGTCCAGTCGTCGTTGACACCGAGATCAGTCAAGCGAAACGATGATCGCCGCATCGCTCATTGGCCCTTTGCCGAGCATGGAAGAAATGCGACCCATCGTGTTGATCATGTGGAATTGCATGCCGTACTTCTTCTTGACCAAGGCCCTGACCCGGTCGAAGTCGGCTGGGCTAACCCGAGCCGTGGCCGAGACCGACGTGCTTGCTTCGGTTAGTCGACCTTTCATGTCACATGGCTGAAGCTTGACCTGGTCGTTATTCGCCAACCGGCGGGCCTTAAGCGAGGTGCTTGCCGTGGTGAATGCGACGTTGCCGTCGCCGGCATCGACGATCCACACCGGCACTGCTGAGGACGTACCGTCCTTGCGGTAAGTGGTCAGGCTCACGTACTTCTCATCTGCAATTGACATGGGCTGACACTAGCTCGACCCGCGGATACGGTCGGCGTGTCATCACCTCCAGGCAATACCTAGCGATACCTCCAGCCACAAAGGACCGGATCATGATTGACCGCCGAAATTTCTATATCAACGGAAGCTGGGTTGCTCCAGCAACAGCCAACGACTTCGCCGTTGTTAACCCGTCGACTGAACAACCCGTCGCAACCATCTCGCTCGGTTCTGAAGCCGACACCAACGCAGCGGTCGCTGCCGCAAAGAACGCGTTCTGGTCATGGGCAGAGACATCGAAAGATCAGCGCATTGCCCTGCTCGAAAAGTTATTCGCGAATTACACCGAACGCGCCGACGAGATGGCCGAAGCGATCTCGCTTGAGATGGGTGCGCCGATCTCGCTTGCGCGGACCCAGCAGGTCGGATCAGGTCTCGCGCACATCAAAGGCTTTATCGACACGCTTAAGGGCTTTGAGTTCGACCGCCTGCTCGGCGACCATGCCCCCGGTGACCGGGTGTTGTACGAACCTGTTGGCGTGTGTGCACTGATCACGCCATGGAACTGGCCCATGAACCAGGTAACCCTCAAAGTCGTTCCCGCCCTC
The DNA here is from genome assembly GCA_937941245.1 of uncultured Acidimicrobiales bacterium. Lineage (GTDB taxonomy): Bacteria > Actinomycetota > Acidimicrobiia > Acidimicrobiales > UBA10347 > UBA10347. The sequence goes on from CALDYC010000136.1 coordinate 2,604, forward strand.
GGCGCAGGCTGCACAATGATTCTGAAGCCGTCCGAAATTGCGCCGCTGTCGTCCTCGCTGTTCGCAGAAATTGTCGACAGAGCGGGCTTCCCCGCAGGTGTGTTCAACATGGTGCACGGCGACGGGCCGGGCGTTGGCTCGCAGCTTTCGGGCCATCCAGACATCGACATGGTGTCGTTCACCGGGTCGACACGCGCTGGTGTGGCCATCACAAAGAACTCAGCGGACACTGTCAAGCGAGTAGCGCTCGAACTTGGTGGCAAGGGTGCGAACATCATCTTTGCTGACGCAGACGAAAAGGCAGTCGCACGCGGTGTGCAGCGCTGCTTCAACAACAGTGGCCAGTCCTGCAATGCGCCGACCCGCATGCTTGTCGAGCGGTCGATCTACGACGATGCCGTCGCAACCGCCGCAGAGGTTGCTGGCAAGACAGCGGTTGATATCTCCGAGAACGAAGGGCGTCACATCGGCCCCGTTGTGTCCAAGACCCAATTCGACAAGATTCAAGCGCTCATCGCAACCGGCGAAGACGAAGGTGCTCGACTGGTCGCTGGTGGCCAGGGCCGCCCCGAAGGTCATGATGCCGGATGGTTCGTCCGTCCGACCGTGTTTGCTGATGTGAACCCCGACATGACGATTGCCCGAGAAGAGATCTTCGGCCCGGTCCTGTCGATCATGGCGTTCGACACCGAAGAAGAGGCCCTCGCCATCGCCAACGACACCAGCTATGGCCTGACGAACTACGTGCAGACCACCGACGAGGAACGCGCCCGTCGTGTTGCCCGCCGTTTGCGGTCCGGCATGGTCGAGATCAACGGCACTAGCCGTGGCGCAGGTGCGCCGTTTGGCGGGTACGGCCAGTCAGGCAACGGTCGCGAGGGCGGCGTTTGGGGACTCGAAGAGTTTCTTGAGGTCAAGTCGGTGAGCGGCTGGGATGCCCTTGCGTAACTCGGCGCACAATCGAGATGTTTGAGCAGCGAGCCGGGGCCGTTTCGCGGGCGACACCCGGCTCGCCGCACGTCGACCTACGCTGAACGTCAGTGGCTGATCCAGCAACATTCGCAGACGACGCAATGCCGTTCATGAACCAATTGTTCGCGACCGCTATGCGCATGACCCGCAATCGTGCCGATGCCGAAGATCTGGTGCAAGAGACCTTTCTGAAGGGCTATCGCGCCTACGAACGCTTCGAAGCTGGCACGAACCTGCGCGCCTGGCTGTTTCGCATCATGACGAACAGCTACATCAACACGTACCGAAAAAAGCAGCGGCGGCCAATCGAGACCGATCTCGAAGACGTGCAGGACCTGTATCTGTATCGCCGACTCGGTGGCGACAAGCTCGTCGATCTTGGCCGTAGCGCCGAGGACGTATTGTTTGACCAAATCACCGATGGCGACATTCTCGAAGCGATCGAGGAGCTTCCTGAGCAGTATCGAAGCGCGGTGTTGCTTGCCGATGTTGAGGGATTTGCTTACAAAGAGATCGCTGACATTCTCGATATTCCGATCGGCACGGTAATGAGTCGGTTGCATCGGGGAAGAAAACGTCTGCAGGTCGCGTTGTACGAGTTCGGCCGAGAACGTGGCCTTGTCGATGCCCCCGATGTCAGTGCCGCCCAGGCACAGGACCTCGAGGTCTCCGAGGATGTCGACGTTCCTGAGCCGGTCTGATCAACACCGCTACGCCCACGGCCGCAATGCCCAGTACTGCACGCAGTACTGCAACGTGGAATACGGCGAAGCACTGCGAAGGCGAGATGTGACATGCAACCCGAAATGCACTCTGACAACACGATTTATTCTGACTCGCAAGGTGGGCGCCTGGGCTCGCCGACGGACGGCCTGTCGATCGATGGTCAAGGCCCATGCAAGCCACTCGAATGCGACAAGGCAATGGGATTGATCGACCAAGCCCGCGACCCGTCACTCACGGCGATGTCGTTGAACTCGTTGCGCGCGCAATTGGGTGACTGTGACCCATGCGTGCGAGCGTTCGACGTGGAGCTTCGGGTCCGCACGACGATGACTCCGTCGATGTCTGAGCTTCCGAGCGTCGATTTCAGAGCCCGGATCAGTCACACACTCGCCAGTGTTGATTTGTCAAAACTTGACATCGCCGACTTCTAACGCCGTGTCGCGAGCGCATCTACTCGCAAAGACCGTCCACAACTCCGCGAGCGCAAATCGGTTGACGGTTGATGCCCGCGAGCGTCTGGTTGCCGCTCTCGTCGGTCGCTGAGGTAACGAGCACGCGCCATCCGAGTTGCGAATCGTCACCCGTTGCCATGAGATCGACGACGGTGCGGGTGCTCCCATCTGCTGACGTCGCGGATGTCACCACAACGGGTGTCAGACCACCACCTTGTTGTTCACCCACCCGTGTGACCACTTCAGAGGCGAACAGGCCAGGGTCTGATATTGATCCGGCGACCGTCACCGCCGAATCGAATGGCGTGGCGGGGCCAAGATAGGCCACCCGTTCTGAGACCCAACCGATCCGGTTGCCGTAGCGGACATACAACCAGGTCAACCCGTCGTCGGACTCGAATGCCTGGTCTTCGCCGACGATGTCGCCAGCGTTTCCAGGGATCTGAAGCAGCACCGGCTCATCAATGCCGGGAAGCGCATGCAGTGCAATCGACTGGTCTGCGGGTGTGCCGACAACCGCCAGCTGAGCGTCGGATGGTGACCCGAACTCTTCGACAATGGCCCCCTCAGGGGTCGGGGCTGCAACCGCGGTAGGGAGTTTGATGATCGGGGTCAGAGCTGGTTCTTCGGTGACGGCCTGGTCTGACGAACACGACGCGCCGATGATGGAAACCACGACCAGAGCCGCGGCGAGCACGAGTTTGCAGCGTCGGGGCGAGTTGGTTCGGCAATGCATGCGGTGAGTCTGGCACGGCGGTACCCGAACCTGGCGACGCGGCTCTTTCAGCCAATGCACCTACACTCGGGCACATGATTGCAGCGTTTGTGTGGCACTGGTGGATTGCCCCGATTTTGGTCATCAGCGGGGTCGGATTCATTCTCGCGAGCGTCGCTGGCTACCTGAATCAGGTCAGCAAAGATCGGTACCCGACCCGCGAGGCACGGCGCGACTAGTGAGCGCCGCAGTCGACTGGGCGCTTGCCGAGCGCGTCGCAATCAAGATCTCTTCCCGCAGTCAGGTCGTCGATGAGTACGCCCTAGCGCAGATGAGCGATGACTTCGCCGAAATGACACCGCGGGCCGAGAAGCTCGTTGGTGCCGAGACTGGCTTGTGGTCGTTGCAGGGCGAGGCCCGCTCGCGCATGGTCTCGCGGCCCGACTGGATCCGCGCAAACATCGCGTCGTTCCAACGGTTACTGTCACCGCTGATCGGCAAGCTCGACGACATGTCTGACGGCCCAATGGCATCGGTAGCGCAACGCTTCGCGGGCGTCGAGGTCGGCGCCGTGCTGGGCTGGATGTCGACACGAGTGCTCGGCCAATACGACCTGCTACTCACCGAGGACGAGAACCCCGACGATCAGGACATGGTCTATTACGTCGGCCCGAACGTGCTCGGCCTCGAACGCAAACACGGTTTCGACCCGCAGCAGTTCCGACTGTGGTTGGCTCTTCACGAGACCACACACCGCGCCCAATTCACTGGCGTGCCTTGGCTTCGCGACCACTTCGTATCGCTGGTCAACAACACGCTCGACGCTGTAGACCCCGACCCAAGCCGGTTCTTCGATATCGCCAAAGACATTGCCCAGGCTCGCCGCAACGGTGAGGACCCCTTGGCCGATGGTGGCCTGCCAGCGTTGATTGCTGGCCCTGAACAAAAGATCGTGCTCGACAAAATCGCCGGAATGATGAGCCTGCTCGAAGGTCATGGAGACGTGACCATGGATCGGGCCGGAATCGGCATCGTGCACGATGCCGACATCTTCGCGTCGACACTTCGAGCACGCCGCAACTCATCGAAGGGCCTAACCCGAGTTCTCCAACGACTCGTCGGCCTCGAAGCCAAGATGAACCAATACGTTGCCGGCGAAGAGTTCATTGCCCACGTCGAGGCCGCAGCTGGCGGCCCCAAGGTGATCGACAATGCCTGGGAGAGCGCAGATTCGCTTCCTCGTATCGAAGAGATTCGTGATCCCGACCTGTGGTTGGCGCGAGTCGTCAACGGTGATGGCATCGGTGCTGAGGTGGCGGAACTCACCGAAGCGTGATTGCGGCTTTCGACCAGTCGTTTGTTGACGACTTGGTTCGACGCAGCCATTTGATGCAATCGAGCGACCCGGTTGATGTCGCAGTGTCCGGCGGGCCCGATTCGATGGCTTTGCTTGTGCTGGCATGTGCAACCGGGCGCAAGGTAACTGCGCACCACGTCGACCATCAGCTACGTACCGGCTCAGGTGACGAAGCTGATCTGGTCGCTACGGCCGCATCGACCTTTGGGGCTGACCTTGTGCGTCACGTCGTGCAGGTTGAACCTGGCTCAAACGTCGAAGCCCGCGCTCGGTCGGCTCGGTTCGAGGTGCTCCCCTCGGGGGTCGCGACCGGACACACACTTGATGACCGGGCAGAAACAATGATCCTCAATCTGCTCCGCGGCGCGGGCAGCAGAGGGCTATCGCCGCTGCAGCTCTCGCCGCGCCACCCGATTGTGACGCTGCGTCGGAGCGAAACCCACGAGCTGTGTGGCCGGCTCGGTCTTGCTGTTGTCGACGATCCGAGCAATAGGGATCCGGCGCACCTGCGAAACCGCGTCCGCCACGAGGTCTTGCCGTTGTTCGACGAACTTGCAGGTCGCGATGTGGCAGCGATCCTTGATCGCCAGGCTGATCTATTCGCCGACGAAGACCGCTTCCTTGATCAGGCAGCACGTTGTCTCGACGCGACCGACGCGCGAGCGATGACTTTGGCTGATCCGGTGCTCGCACGACGCTGCGCCCGGCTACATATCGAGCAGGTGTGGTCCGTGACGCATCCACCGTCGGCGGGCGTTGTCGAGCGTTACCTGAGTGTGGCCCGAGGTGACGCCGTGGCCGCAGACCTGTCAGACAACTACCGAGTGCTTCGCACGAACCAGCGCTTGCGAATCGAATCGATGTGATTCCCCGGTTCCGCGCAGGCGACGTGTGGCCGCCGCACTAGGTTCGAGGCGATCCGCGTCCGATCTGGCGCACCCCCAGTCTCGTCAGGAGCTACCCGTGAGTCAGCAAGAACCTACTGACACCTTTGAGGTTGACCTCGATCGCGTGGCCGCAGCGGTCCGCGAGATTCTGATCGCTATCGGCGAGGATCCCGACCGCGACGGCCTGCTCGACACGCCACAGCGCGTCGCTCGCATGTACGCCGAGGTATGCGGCGGAATCCACGAACGCCCCGAGGACCATCTCACAAAGCAGTTCGATGCCGGCCACGACGAGATGGTGCTCGTGCGCGACATCCCGATGTACTCACTCTGCGAGCACCACCTCGTTCCATTCGCGGGCGTGGCTCACGTGGGATACATCCCGAACCTCCAAGGCCGGATCACCGGCCTGTCCAAGCTGGCCCGACTCGTCGATGGTTACGCTCGCCGGCCCCAGGTTCAGGAACGACTCACCGCGCAATGCGCCGATGCGATCGACGAAATTCTTGCGCCCCGCGGCGCGATCGTGGTCATCGAAGCCGAGCACATGTGCATGGCGATGCGCGGCATACGTAAAGCCGGAGCAACGACCACAACCTCAGCGGTGCGGGGCATCTTCCGCGAAGATTCGTCGACCCGCATGGAAGCCATGCGTTTGCTCATTCGCGACTGATGGCGGCTGTCGCGACAGTGGCTCACACGCTGACCGACACGCCACCTCTCGTGATGGGGGTGGTGAACGCCACACCAGACTCGTTCGTCAGCGAGGTACGCACACCCGATGCCGCAGCGTCGATTGAACGCGGCAGGCAACTGCTTGGCGAAGGTGCCCACATCGTCGATATCGGTGGCGAATCAACCAGACCAGGGGCCGAACCGGTTTCGACATCCGAGGAGATCGACCGCGTCGTACCGGTGATCGAAGGACTCGTGTCTGAGCTTCCCGAAGGTGCGCGGCTGTCAGTCGATACCCGCCACGAATCGGTCGCTCGGGCAGCGGTTCATGCCGGCGCAACGATCGTGAACGACATGAGTGCCACCCTCGGTGCGGTCGCGGGAGAGCTTGGCGCCAGTTACGTCTCGGCACACATGCGTGGAACTCCCGGAACGATGCAAGAGGATCCCGTCTACGTCGACCTGTTCGGCGAGATCATGCAGGTGGTCATCGATGGAGCTCGAGCTGCGGCCAGCGCTGGCTCACCGCAGGTATGGATCGATCCGGGCATCGGCTTCGGCAAGACGGTCGACCACAATCTCGACCTGATTGCGAACATCGACCACTTCACGACAACAGAGTTTGGTGTACTCATCGGCGTCAGCCGCAAGAGCGTGATTGGTCACCTACACAGCGCTAGCGACGCCGGTGAGCCAGTTGGCCAGGCAACTCCGACCCCGACTGACGATCGGCTGGTTGGCTCGTTGGCGATTGGTGTGTGGTCGGCGGCGCTCGGCGTTTCGATCGTGCGCGTCCACGACGTTCTTGGGACTGTTCAGGCGCTTGAGGTAGTTGCAGCGCTCAATAGGGTCTAGGTTCAAGTCCAATGGTTGAAGTATCGCTTTCGAGCTTGCGAGGCAAGTGGGCGCAGGGCATTAAGCCTCGCCATTTCACCTGGATCCTCAAAGATCAGATCGCGCTCTGCGAGCGGCTCGGGGGACGTGGGTCGAACCACCGGCCGGTTCGTCGTCAAGAAGAGATCGTTTGGGTACTCAACAGCGATTTCGATCTCACGATCTCGTTGATCCCTGGTAATCACAATCTTGCCGCCTACAAAGAACTCGGGTTGGCTCATCGCCATTGGGCGATCAACGACAACGACGACGCTGCGTTGGCGTTCCCTCGGATCTACGAGCAGATGGGTATTGCCCTCGATGATGGCAAGCGCATGCTTATGCACCGCACCACGCTTGACGAGGTGACTGCCGGGTTTATCGGTGGCTTTCTCATCTGGGGCGGCTACTTGCATGAGCCGACCGAGACCATCGTGATGGCCGAGCGTTTGTTCTCACGTCAGCTCGGCCCCAAAGGTCGAGGCATCATTAGCGACATTGCTGCGAGCGATGCCCGCAAAGCAACGTCTGCTTCCTGAAGGACTTCTGATGTCTGACGATCGCATTGTGCTGCGCGGCCTACGAGTGCTCGCGTTCTGCGGCGTACTCGCGGAAGAAAAGGCCCGCCGTCAGCCGTTCGAAATGAACATCGAGATCGACATTGATGTGTCGGCAGCGGGACGATCAGATGATCTGCACGACACCCTCGACTATGGCGCGGTGTCAGACCGCATCGCGGAGGTTGTCGACGCTGCCCGGGTCGACCTGCTCGAACACTTCACTCAATTGATCGCCGATGTTGTACTTGCGGACCCACGTGTCGAGGCCGTCACCGTCGAGATCAACAAGCTTCGTCCACCGGTCAGCCATGACCTGGCTAGCTCTGGCGTGCGGATCACCCGACGCCGCAGCGCCTGAGCCGACCGTGACGCGGGCATTTCTCGGTCTCGGCTCGAACCTCGGCGACCGCCACGACTACCTCCGCAACGCAGTAGCCCAAATCTCGGATCAGGTTGGGGTGTCGAGCCTGTACGAAACCGACCCCATCGGCGGTCCTGACCAAGGCGCGTATCTCAACCTTGTCGTTGAGCTCGACACGTCGCTCAATGCCCGTGCCCTTCTCGAACTGTGTCGCACCCTTGAAGCCGACGCCGAACGGGTACGCAAGCAACGGTGGGGCCCACGCACTCTCGACGTTGACGTGCTCTGGGTAGACGGAGAAACGGTCGACGAAGCTGATCTGATCGTTCCGCACCCGCGCATGCGAGATCGAGCCTTTGTCATGATTCCGCTCGGCGAACTGGCGCCTGATCTCATTGACGGCTGGACCGATCCCAATGAGGGCGAGGTTCGCAAGGTGGGCGTGCTCTGAAGCGGGTGCGTATTGTCGGAAACGGTCGGGCTGGCGGATCGTTCGCAACGGCGCTCACTTCGGTAGGTGTCGACATCGAGGTGGTCAGTCGAACCGAACCCGCCGACATCTTGTCAGCTGCGGACGGAGTCGATGCTGTGCTGATCGCCACCCCGGACAGCGCGATCGGCGAGGTTGCGACGCTCATCAAACCGGGCAGCGCCGTGGTCCTGCACTGCTCGGGTGCGACTCGACTCGACGTGCTCAGCGGTCATACCAACGTTGGTTCGGTGCACCCGCTGATGGCGCTTCCTGACCCTGAGACCGGCGCCGAACGATTGCTTGGCCGAGGATGGTTCGCCGTGGCGGGCCACCCGCTTGCTGGTGAGCTCGTCGAGCTACTCAGAGGACGAACTCTGTTCGTCGATGAGGGTCAGCGGGCGCTCTACCACGCGGCTGCCGCAGTGAGTGCCAACCATCTGGTTGTGCTTCTTGCCCAGGTTGAACGATTGGCGGCCGCTGCCGGTCTGCCGGTCGAGCCATTCCTTGAACTGGCACAGGGGAGCTTCGACGATGTTGGTGCCTATGGAGCGTTGTCTGCACTCACCGGTCCAGCAGCTCGGGGTGATACCGACACCCTCGATCAGCACCGGCGCGCGTTGCCGTTGGGCGAACGCGATCTGTACGACGCGCTAGCCGATGAAGCCGGTCGTCTCGGCGCTGCCCGCATGGCCGACCCAACCGCCACCAACGATGTTGAACCGCCGAGTGTTTGACCCGGCCCAGAAAGTGTGAGACCGCCATGCAACAGACGTTCACGATTGCCGAGACCTGGGACCTGCTTGATCGGGCCCGAGCCGAGGGCCTGCGAATTGGCCTGGTGCCGACCATGGGCTTCCTGCACCAAGGCCACGCCAGCCTGATTCGCGCTTCGGCGGCTGAGAACGACCTCACCCTCACCACGATCTTCGTGAACCCGCTGCAATTCGCTGCGGACGAGGATCTCAGTGACTACCCCCGAGACCTCGAGCGTGACTTTGCGCTATGTGAGCAGGCCGGGGCGAACATCGTGCTCACCCCATCGGTCGACGAGATGTACCCACTTCCGATTCTCACAGAGGTCGCCGTCAATGACTTGTCCTCGGCAATGGAAGGAGCACAACGGCCGACGCACTTCGCTGGCGTCACCACGGTTGTTGCCAAGTTGTTCAACATCGGTGGACGATGCCGGGCCTATTTCGGCGAGAAGGACTATCAACAGCTCGCCATCGTTCGGCGCATGGCACTCGACTTGAACTTCCCGGTCGAGGTGATTGGCTGTCCCATCATCCGCGAAGCAAACGGTTTGGCGATGTCGAGTCGCAACACCTACCTATCACCCGAGGAGTTCGACGCTGCTGGTGTGCTCAACCGGTCGCTCAAAAGCGCGGTCGCACTTGCCGAAGCTGGCGAGACCGACGTCGAAGTTGTTCGACGGCACATCATCGACATGATCGAAACCGAATCGGCTGTGTCATCACCGGATTATGTCGCAATCGTCGATGCTGCAACCCTGCAGCCGATCGAACGTATGGCCGGCGATGTTCGGATCATCCTCGCCGCGCAGGTTGGCCGCCCTCGGCTGCTCGACAACATCGGGGTTACGCTTCCGGCATGACAAACGCCGCAGCGGACTGGTATCCGGACCCATATGGCCGCCATGAGCACAGGTACTGGGACGGCACCAACTGGACCGAAAATGTTTCGAGCCACGGGCGCCAATCGGTTGATCCGGTGGGTGATCAGAACGTGAAAACCGTGACCGCCAAAGAGTCGCCCGAACGTATTCAGAAGCAGGTCGACAAGCACTACGCACAGAGTGAAAAGCGCGGTGTTCCGGTCGATCGGTCGGCGACGGCTGGTGGGGGTTTGCTCGATCAGTCCGTGCTCGTCGTCAACCAAAAGGCCAAGTTGATCGAGGTCAACAGCGAATATGCCATCCACGATTCGCACGGCACACAGATCGGCGCAGTGCGACAGGTCGGCCAGAGCAATCTCAAAAAGGTTGCCCGACTTGTCTCAAGCTTGGATCAGTTCATGACCCACAAGCTCCAGGTCGTCGACGCGTCGAACAACGTGGTGCTCGCTCTTACCCGTCCTGCGAAGTTTGTGAAGTCGCGCGTACTAGTCGCTGATGGTTCGGGCAACGACATTGGCGAAATTGCGCAAGCCAACGTGTTCGGCAAGATCCGCTTCGGGTTGATTGCAGGCGGAAGCGAGATCGGCAGTATCAACGCCGAGAACTGGCGGGCCTGGAACTTCAACATCCAAGACAGCTCCGGCACCGAAGTCGCCCGCATCACGAAAACGTTCGAGGGTGTGCTCAAGACTGCCTTCACAACTGCAGACAATTACGTCGTGCAAATCCACAGACCCTTGACAGACCCACTGCGACAACTCGTATTGGCTTCAGCCCTGTCAGTTGATACGGCACTCAAACAGGATTCGCGAGGCTTGGGCTGATGTCGGGATACATGCATCCGCCCGCAAGCGATGTCGCTGCTGCAGTAACGCGAGCGCTAGCCGAAGATTTGACCCCACTCGGTGACATGACATCAGGCATGCTCGACCCTGACATCACGGCAACGTGCCAGATCAATGCCCGCTCAGCGGGCCGGTTGGCTGGACGAGCGTGCGCCGCGCAGGCGTTCTTGCAGGTCGATCCGACGATCGAGGTCACCTGGCATTGTGACGACGGTGCCGACTTGGCGCCGGGCACCGTGATCGCTGATGTAGCTGGGTCGTTGGCAAACATCTTGACTGCCGAACGCACCGCGTTGAATTTTCTTGGACACTTGTCCGGAATTGCCACTCGGGTCCATGCCTTTGTGGCAATCGTCGATGGGCGGATCGGCGTGTGGGATACCCGCAAGACCACGCCGGGTCTGCGTGGTCTCGAAAAGGCTGCTGTGCGCGCCGGGGGCGGCCGCAACCATCGAGGCAACCTCAGCGGATGGCTGATGTTCAAGGACAATCATTTGGTTGGCATGTCGATTGCCGAGGCCATCGAACAGGCCCGCGACCGTTGGCCAGGGCGACCATTGCACGTCGAATGTGATCGGCTCGATCAGGTCGAACAGGCCGTTGCGGCGTATGCAGATTTGATCTTGCTTGACAACATGTCGCCAGAGACCGTCCGTCAAGCGATGGCTCTGATTGGACCAAAACGGCCAGACGGTCGCCCCATCGTCGAAGCTTCGGGTGGTATCACGATCGAAACAATCGACGCCTATGCCGACACCGGCGTGGACTTCGTCTCGTCAGGTTCACTGACCAACTCAGCGCCGGTCCTCGACATTGGTCTCGACATCGAGGTCAATGCTGTTGTGGGCGGAGTAGCTGAGGGGCCCCAAGACTGATGTTGTTGACCGTCGATGTTGGGAACACCCAGACCGTCGTCGGAATCTATGACCGTCAGGCTGATCTGAGCTCGGCTTCGTCGGGGTTGGTGGGCCCGTGGCGTTTGGCAACGGTGCACGAACGTACTGCCGACGAGTTTGCGCTGCTCATCAGCGGCCTACTGGCAACCGCTGGTCGCAGCTGGTCAGACCTCAGTGGCGTGGCGATTGCGTCTGGTGTCGCGAACATCACGACCGCGCTTCGTCGCATGGTCGCTCGTTCGCTTGGTGTCGAACCGGTCATCATTGGACCAGGGGTCAAGAGCGGATTGGCCGTTCGCTATGACAACGCACGCGAGGTCGGGGCAGACCGCATTGCAAACGGGGCGGCCGTCTATGACCTCTTTGGGGGGCCGAGCATTGTCGTTGACTTCGGAACTGCAACAACGGTCGACGCAATTTCGGCCGACGGCGAGTTTTTGGGCGGTTCCATTTCGCCTGGTGTCGAGCTGAGTCTCGACGCGCTTGTCGGCAAGGCGTCGGCGCTACGGGCGGTCGAACTGATCGAACCCCGTGCCGCCATTGGTCGTAACACCACCGAATCGCTTCAGTCCGGCGTCTTGTTTGGTTACGCCGGTCAGATTGACGGACTGTGCAATCGGTTTGTCGATGAGATGGGCGAAGCAACCGTTGTCGCTACGGGCGGATTGGCCGATCTCATCGCACCGTTCACAAATGTGGTCGACGAGGTCGAACCGTGGCTTACGCTGCACGGGCTCCGACTGATCTGGCAGAAGAATCAATGACCTCCGAAATCCCGTCGACCGACGAACCGCTTGATGAACCACCGTTTGTTGATGGACAACCTGATGAGCTTGACGTTAAGCCGGTAGCGGTGCCGTACCGATTCGATTGCACCTCGAATGCCGCCAAGATCATCGACGAGTTTGGTGAGATCGAGGATGGCACCGAGACCGGCACAACGGTCTCGATCGCCGGACGACTGATGTTGAGGCGCGAGCAAGGCAAGTTGGCCTTTGGTGTACTGGCTGACTCGTCGGGTCGAGTTCAGCTCTTTGCCCGCGCCAACTCAACTCCGGACTTCGATGGCTTCACATCGCTGAGCCTGGGCGACTGGATTGGCGTGACGGGGCAGGTCATGAAGACCCGTCGCGGCGAGCTATCGGTGAGCGTCGAGTCGTGGGAGATTCTGGCTGAGACCCGCCGACCGTTCCCGGATAAGTGGCATGGCATTTCTGATCCCGACCTTCGCTATCGCCAGCGTTACGTTGATCTGTGGGTCACCGACGAAGCCCGTCAGGTCTTTGCTGCTCGGTCCAAGATCTTTTCGCTGACCCGGCGGTGGCTCGAGGACCGCGAGTTCATCGAGGTTGAGACACCGGTATTCCACCCGGTCGCCGGTGGAGCCGCGGCTCGCCCGTTTACCACCCATCACAATGCTCTCGATACCGAGCTATATCTGCGGATTGCGCCCGAGCTCTACCTCAAACGACTGACCGTTGGCGGGTTCGAGCGGGTCTTCGAGATCGCTCGGGTGTTCCGTAACGAAGGCATATCGACGCGGCACAATCCCGAGTTCAGCATGCTTGAGCTGTATCAGGCCTATGCCGACTACACCGACATCATGGAGCTGGTTGAGCAGCTCGTCGAGTATCTCGCGCTGCAACTGCACGGCACCACCGAACTGGAATGGGACGGGCGTCCGCTCAATCTTGCTGCTCCTTGGCGACGTGCTTCGATGTTGGATCTCATCGAAGAGCACACCGGCGACCGATTTACCCTCGATCAGCCGATCGACGAACTTCGTGCCGCCGCAGAACGTCATGAGGTTCCGATCAAGGATCACTGGGGACCGGGCAAACTGTTGCTTGAGATTTATGAGACGACTTGCGAGTCGAATCTGTGGGACCCGGTCTTCGTCACGGACTATCCGCAGGAGGTCTCGCCGCTCTCGCGTGAGCATCGTGAGCTTGACGGCTTCGTTGAGCGGTTCGAGGCGATTGTTGCCGGCCGGGAACTCTGCAATGCATTCAGTGAGCTGCTCGATCCCGATGAACAACGGTCTCGTTTCGAGGCACAAGAAGCTGACCGAGCAGCTGGTGATGACGAAGCAATGGCTGTCGACCACGACTACCTGCGGGCACTCGAGTTCGGTCTTCCTCCAACGGGTGGTCTCGGCATCGGCATGGACCGTTTGGTCATGTTGCTCACCAACAGCACCAATATTCGAGACGTCGTGCTGTTCCCGACGCTGCGTCCCGAAGTTTTTGACTGACCAGCTATGGGTGCACTGATTGCTGATTTGGCGAACGGTCTCAATGACTGGGTCTTCCGTCAGGCAGCCATTGGTCCGAAGTCACGTCGGGCGCGCCGTTTCGGCAGCTTTGGTGACGGGTCGATGATTTGCTTTCCGCCACAGTCGATCTACAACGAGCACGCGATCTCGATCGGTGCGGGTGTTGCGATTGGGCCGCGATGTGCGATCACCGTTGGCATGGCCCCGGGGCAACAGCTCATTGCCCCAACCATGCTGACGATTGGTGACCGTTCGCTTATCGGCCGGGGTTGCTCGATCGCTGCTCACTTCTCGATCGTCATTGGCGATGATGTCTTCTTTGGTCCGAACGTGTACGTGACCGACCAGAACCACGCCAACGATGTCGTCGGTATGCCTGTGGGGGCTCAGAGCCAACCTGAGCGGCCGGTGGTAATCGGCGCTCGATCGTGGCTCGGCACCGGGGTTGTCGTGACACCCGGAGTGACCATTGGCGAAGAGGTCATGGTCGGAGCGAATTCGGTTGTTACCCGGGACCTACCCGATCGATGCGTGGCTGGCGGGGTACCGGCAAAGGTGATCAAACAGAACTGACGCAGCGCCATCTAGCGGTCTCCGCCGCTCTCGCGCGTCTGTGGGCCGCTCGCCCTAGCCTGTCCCGCCCTACCTATTATTTGGTACTGATGGCTCATTTAGTCTGGGCAGATATCCGCCGATGATTTGGGGAAGGGCGTGTTCAAGCGCCCACTACCCCCTGCGGCAGGAGAAGCCCATGTATCAACGACCCCATCGAATTCGAGCGGTTGCCCTTCTGGCAATGATCGCTCTGTGTTCCAGCGTCGCGTTCTTGACGACGCCGAGCAGCGCAAGCGCGCTTCAGGAGAAGGCGCCGCGAGTAGTTGAGGAGGAAGCGCCTCCTGTGGTTGAGGAGGAAGCGCCACGAGTAGTTGAGGAGGAAGCACCTCGTGTGGTTGAGGAGGAAGCGCCTCGTGTGGTTGAGGAGGAAGCGCCTCGTGTGGTTGAGGAGGAAGCGCCTCGTGTGGTTGAGGAGGAAGCGCCTCGTGTGGTTGAGGAGGAAGCGCCACGAGTGGTTGAGGAGGCGGCTCCGGTTGTGACGTCGGGTGTTCGTGATGTGAAG
>CALDYC010000137.1 GCA_937941245.1 uncultured Acidimicrobiales bacterium
CGACGATCGTGTCGTTGGTCAACCCGTTGGCTTCGAGTTCATCCATGATCACTTGGGTCGCCCAGTCGATCGATGCGACCGCTGCGCCGTATGGGCCGTTGGTGGACTGTTCAGCGAACCGTGGCTGTACGTAGATCGGAACGTGGACGTACATGTGCGCGAGATAGAGGAAGAACGGCTTGTCCTGGGTTGTTCGGATGAAGTCGACGGCGGCTGCGACATACCGATCAGTAAGCGATGCCTGGTCGGGTTGTTCTTCGACGACGTGGCCGTCGACGATGAGTGGCAGCGGCGGCATCTCGGGCAAGAAGTCTGGTTTTCCGGCTTGGCGACCCATGTCGTTCGAATACGGCAGCCCTAGATAGTGGTCGAACCCGTGGTTGGTTGGTTGGAAGTCAGGTTGGTCGCCGCAGTGCCATTTGCCGATTGCCTGCGTGGCGTATCCGGCGTTGGAAAGCACCTTGGCAATGCTGATCTCAGTCGATGGAAGCCCGATGTCCATGCCCGGGAATAGCACGGGCAGGCCGTGGAACGAACCGAATCCGATACGTGGGGGATAGCAACCAGTCAGCAGCGCACCGCGTGCGGGCGAGCACACCGGCGACGCGGTGTAAAACGAGGTGAAGCGCAGACCTTCAGCAGCGAGTCGATCAATGGCCGGCGTCGCATTTCGATCCGATCCATAACAGCCAAGGTCGCCGTAACCGAGGTCATCGCAGTTGATCAGGACCACGTTGGGTTGCCGCGTCATAGAGGGGACTCGCTTCGGTGAAGTGCCTTGGAGCGCCGAACCTTTTCTGCGTCGCAGCGACATCCGTAGCGGCGTTGGGTTCCAAGTTAGTACCTCGGCGAAGCTGGCAGAGATTCGCGCAGGGCTATCGCAGCGCCGGTGTGACGCCGATGCACCTCGGTGTCATAGAGTCGGGAACCTCTCAACCGCTGGAGTCTGTTCAATGGACAAGCCGACCGTCCTCATCACGTCTGCATCTGGCCGAATCGGCAAAGAGCTTGTCGCCAGAATGGCGGCCGAAGCAGCGTTCAACATTCGCGCTTGTTCCCATAGCTCAACGAACTCAGCAATGCTCACAGCCCTGGGCGCCGACGAGGTCGTGCACTTTGACCTCAATGACGACGAAACCTGGCCAGGGGCGTTAGACGGTGTCAGCGCCGTGTACTCGGCATCGCTTGACCCCATGCTCGAAGGCCACCTCGGGTTCAGCACAGAGCTCGGCCGCCGGGCGGATCAACTCAGCCATGTAGTGCGAATTAGCTGCATGGGTGCCGATACCAACACCGCCTCGTACGACGCTGCAAAGCATGCATCGCGAGTCGGCGCTGGCATACCTCTGATGTTGCAGCACTACTGGTGGGGCGAGCGGGCGTTGATCGACGCAGGGGTGCCGCTCACTGTTTTGAGAAACAACTTCTTCATGAACCACTTGCTCAAGACCGATTGCGACACGATCGACCGTGAGGGCTGGTTCAGTAATCCGCTCGGCGATGCACGTAACTCGTTTGTGTCGACACGTGACATCGCCGAAGCCGCGGCGGTGGTGCTGCACGAAGGGCCTGAACGCCATGCTGACAAGTTCTACGACCTGACCGGCCCCGAGCCGCAGACGATGGCGGAAATTGCTGAGGATCTTGGGCGGGCGATGGGGAAGTCGCTTGAGTACCGAGCGCAGTCGTTGCAGGACTTCGAGCGAGACTTTGGCAGCACCCGCGCAGAGTTCTTCGAATATCTGTCGAACGGTTTCTACTGTCGGTGTAGCCCCGATTTCTACAACCTGACCGGACACAAGCCGACCTCCTATTTCGACTATTTGACGACGGCTGGGATGTCGGGCGAGACCGGTCTCGATGAGCTGTGGCAAGGCAATTTGTGGAAGAAGGGCGAAGACGCGATGGAAGCTGCCGCCCAGCTCGACGGCGAGGCTTCGTAACGACTCGGCCAGCGGTACCGAACCAGAGGGTCCCGTTACGATCGGCGCGGTGGCGCAAGAGCGAATGAGATCGGTGTTGCCTTGGGGCTCAGAATCGGACCCGTTGCTTCTGGCTCCAATGCAAGGCATCACGAACCGCGGCCTGCGGGAGGTGTTCGGGACGACCGTGGTGCCCGATGCCTTGTTTACCGAGTTCGTTCGTGTTCGTCCTGGTTCGGCCACGCCTGTCACCAACGCCGACTTCATCGAAGCAACGACACAGGTTCCCGGAATCGCTTTGGTGGTGCAGGTCATTGGTTGCGCCGACGAAGGTGTGGTGCAAGCCACTCGAGAACTCGTGTCGCGAGGAGTGGAGCACATCAACGTGAACATGGGATGCCCCTGGGGGCGTATGACGTCGGTGCTCGCCGGGGGAGGCATGTTCCGGGCTCCCGAGACGGTCGAGCCGATGTTGCGTGAGCTTCGCCAGATCGTGCCTGGTTCATTGTCGGTCAAAACGCGTTCGGGGATCGACGACGAACGCCAGATCTTCGACGTGATTCCAGCCTTCGAAGCAGCAGAAATCGACTTTCTCGTCGTGCATGCTCGCACGGTGCAGCAGAAGTACACCGGTCATGCGAACCACGAGCTCACGCGGGAGATCGTTGACAGAATTGGCATGCCTGTTATCGCGAATGGGGACGTGACGACTGTTGCCGAAGCCGCAGCGGTTATGAAGCAAACGGGTGCGGCGGGCCTCATGATCGGCCGAGGGGCCATCGCTGACCCATGGCTATTCAATCGAATCCGTGGTAGCGCTCCGGACAGACCCGAAGGGGTGCAACGCCGGCGAGAGTTGGCGCGCTACTTGTCGCTGTTGTTGACCTCATACGAGGCGATCTTCTATGGCGACGCTCAGATCTTGGCCAAGTTGAAGAGTGTTGTTGCATTGATCGAGGATCCCGATCAACGTCGGTGGTGTAAAGCACTCAAAAAGCAGAAGCACGTCGCGAGCGTCAGGAGGCTGCTCGACACTGCGCTAACCGACGATCACTGAATG
>CALDYC010000138.1 GCA_937941245.1 uncultured Acidimicrobiales bacterium
AGACTGGCGTGTCGACTACAACCTCAACCGGCCACACTCATCACTGAACCAATCAACCCCGGCCCAGTTCCGAACGGACTGGACCACCAACCACCAACGCAAAGTCGCATAACCCCTGGACCGAATCATGGGGACTGCTCAGCCTGCCCGACAAGAGTGCGCTCGCTGAACTCTTCGCCGACAATGCGAGCGAGTTGCTCGATCTCAAGGTCGTCGGTGAATCCACAGCGCTGCAGTGTGAGCTCGTCAACGTCGATCTGTTCGTCGACCTGAGCAACCACGTGCACGATAAATTCAATGATGGCACTTCGCTCGAGGTCGGCAAAAGACGTATGGGTCTCGGCTACCAATGCGAGTCCTCAATCTTTGAGGTCTCGTCAACCTCGATGCCAGAGAGCTGGGCGAGCCGCAGAGCGATAAGCGGGACGTGTTTCTCTGCAATCGTTGCGCCGCGCAAGGTGCGGGGATCGCCAATTGCCAAGTCACTGCTTTGTGTGAGGTCCAGGCTCTGGATCTCACAATCATCGAACCCGACCCCGGTAATGGTGCTGTTCGGAAACTGGACCGACTCAAGCCGTGATCCATAGAAGTCGCAGTCAGTGAGCGTTGATCGTTCGAAGCTTGCGGCCTTGAGGGTGATCATGCGCAATGCGCACTCGGCGAGCAGGCAATCGCGCCAAAGAGCATTGAGGATTGAGTTGCTGAACGTTGCGCCACGCAGTTTGCAGCGATCGAAGATTGTGTGACGCACATTGACAAAGGTGAACACCGACAGATCGCAACCGACAAGGGTGCAGTTCTCGACGCTGATCGGAACTCTCGCGAGAAGCATTGAGTCGGCTGGCGTAACCGCGACGGACTCGAGTTCGAGTGGCTCATCAGCATCGTAGAAGTCTTCGATCGCACCTGGATCGAAGCGACCGAGTTCCTGGTCGATGAGTTGTCTGGGGTCTTTCATAGGTAGTGCGACCATGATGGTCGAAGTTCAGCCGTCGGAGTCGGCGAGAAGCAACGTCGCGATGTTTAGTGGTCCGGATTGAATATCAGCCTTGCCGTTGCGTCGCTGACCGCCCACCCAGGCCGACATGTCAGGATCAGCTTTGAGGTTCTTGATCCACTGCGAATTTGGACGCAAGGTGCTAACGGCGAGGCGGGATCCGACCCGAGCAGCGACTAGCGGCACCTGGCGGGGGAGTCCCGATGATCGGCCAGTTGTTTCCAAAACGACCAGTCCAACACCGATGGGCAGCGGAGAACCCACGCCTGCTTTGACGGCCGGTACGACGACGCGATTGAGAGCGCTGAACCCAGCGCGAGTCAAGTTGTTGCAGATATCGCTTAGTCCGGTTGCCATGCCATGAGTGAACCAGCGTTCGGGGGCGGAAGCGCGTGGGGGCCGACGTGACTGCAGGCACTCCGTATTCGAGCGCGAGCTGAAGCGATTTGGCAGTGAACTGTCCAAATTCGCGTGCGGTGCATAGCTAGCGCGATGTCGGTACCGCGGTTGCGCCTCCACTGGTGACGTACTCGTCGTCGAACACCAAGTGTCGATTTTGGCGCTGGGCGGAGTCACTGTCATGAGTGCAACTGGTGCACTCACCAAGCTCACCTGTGAAAGGCTGAACTCCCATGGAATATATGATTCTCAACTTCTCCGCCGAAACCACCGATGGACCCGCACCTGGCTCACCCGAGTTCGGCGCTCTGATGGGGCGCTGGATGGGCTACAACCAGATGCTTATCGACGGTGGCCACTGGATTTCCGGTGCCAGCCTCACACCGACCGCTGCCGCTACGACGCTGCGTAAGTCTGACGGCACCTCGACTGTGGTTGACGGGCCCCACGCCGAAACCAAAGAACAGATTGGTGGCTACTACCTGATCGAGGCAAAGGATCTTGACGAGGCCCTGGAACTCGCGCGCCAGATGCCAACTGACAACGGGTCCCTCGAGCTTCGCCCCGTGGCCTTTCGACCCGACGCCCAATAGCGAGCGTGTTCGATAAACGCATGGGTCGCGCCAAGCGACACTGAGCGGATCGTTTGCGATGGTTGAGGTTTCCGGGAACGTCTCCAAGGCGTTGGCTGATGCCGCCCGATTACAAGCGCCTCGAGTGCTGGCGATCCTGGCGACACGGTTCGGAAGCCTTGACCTCGCGGACGATGCTGTTGCAGACGCGTTAGTCGACGCCGCCCGCTCGTGGCCAGCGACGGGTGTCCCGCACAATCCCGCTGGCTGGTTGATGACTACAGCGAAGCGCAGGGCGATCGATCGATCGCGTAACGTCACGCGCGACTACAACAACACCCAGGCCTCGGCGCCGCAACTCTTAGAGCAGCGCGAGAGTGCAGACAAAGGCGGGCGCCATTTGATTGACGATCGCGCCGGGATCGTTGACGAACGTTTGCGGTTGCTGTTTCTGTGCTGCCACCCAGCATTGAACATTGACACTCAGGTAGCCCTGACCCTGCGGTTGGTTGGGGGTCTTACAACACCCGAGATCAGCGCTGCGTTCTTGGTTCCAGAGGCCACTCTTGCCCAACGAATCGTGAGAGCGAAGCGCAAGATTCGAGTGGCGAACATTCCTTTGTCAATCCCGGACCCGCTGACTGATCGTCTCGATGCTGTGCTTGGCGTGCTCTATCTCATCTTCAATGAGGGCTATTTTTCTCGCTCCGTCGGCCATGGATCGCCAGTCAGAGTTGATCTGGTCGCAGAGGCCATCCGGCTCACGTCGATACTGTGCGAATTGACTGACGAGCCTGAAGTGCGCGGTCTTCTCGCCTTGCAACTCTTCCATCAGTCGCGGGACTCATCTCGACTGGACCCATCAGGGGACCTTGTCCGGCTCGAAGATCAGGACCGCTCCAAGTGGGATCAATCTCGCATCAACGAGGCAAATGGTCATTTGTTCGACGCGATCGGGCAAATGGCTCCCGGTCGCTACCAGGCCGAGGCGATTATCGCGGGCTACCACGCAAACGCTCGCACGGCGAGCGAAACGGATTGGGGTTCGATTGCCGCCATCTACTCCCAGCTTGAGGCCATGTCAGGGTCGCCGGTTATGAGTCTCAATCGTGCGGTGGCTGTTGCCATGGTCGACGGACCAGCCGCTGGGTTGAAGATCCTCAATGGCATTCAGGATCTTGATCATTACCACCTTCTCTGGGCGACGAAGGGCGAGTTGCTGCGTCGCGCAGGCGACCGATCCGACGCTATTGGCGCGTTCGAACGTGCAATCGAATTGGCCACGGTGCCGACAGAAATTCGTCATCTTCAACGTCAACTGGCACAGCTCGAATCCGAAATTTGACTTCTGTACCAGCAGCCTCGGCCGCTGGGGGAGAGGAGTGCCACGGCTATAGCTTGTGTGAGGTGTGCAGCTCTGCCTCGCCTGGGTCCGCAAGAATCAGATGATCATGAGTCGGCTTCGTCGGTGTCGCTCTGTGGTGTCGACATTTGGGCTTGTGGTGCTGGTGGGCAGCTGCGCGGGCGCTGGATCAGCGCCGAATGGCCCGGCTGATGTTGATGCAGGCTCTGAGGTCGAGCAACCGACAAACGCGGCACCGACTGAGTCGGTTCAGGCGGCGCCAACTCCCGGATTGAAGCTCTTGTCTCATCGAGGAGTTCACCACACGTTTGACCCAGAAGGTGTCGACGACCAGACGTGCACTGCCACGAGGATTGACCCGCCGACACACCAATACATCGAGAACACGCTTCCTTCGATCGAGGCGGCCTTCACTGCAGGCGCTCATGTCGTGGAAATCGATATCGCTCCCACCGTTGATGGGGTTCTCGCGGTCTTTCACGATGCGGACGTGGGCTGCAGAACGAACGGGCAGGGCCGGGTTCGGTCACGCACGTGGAGTGAGCTGTCTGAACTCGACGTCGGGTATGGCTATACCGCCGACGGTGAGACCTACCCGCTGCGAGGGCACGGCGTTGGCCTGATGCCGAGGTTGGAAGAAGTCTTTGGTGCGTTCCCTGACGGCAAATTCCTGGTCAATTTCAAAAACGACAACGAAACCGACGCAGCCTTGCTGCGCCAGGTTGTTGAGGCGGAGGAAGCTTCCGGTCAAGTCTGGGCCGTATCCGGCGGCGCAGCGGTTGTCGACACTTATCTATCATTGACCGGTGCCCGGGGTTTCTCCGAAGCAAGTATCAGGAAGTGCTTGGGGGAGTACGTGGCGACGGCCGATGGTGACCCATTCCCACGCGCGTGCGAAAACACGGTGATAGGTGTGCCGCTGGACCTCGCTCCAGCGCTGGTCGACTGGCCAGGCGCGTTTGTCGAACGTATGGCTAGTCATGGCACCGATGTGATTGTTTCCGGCCCCGGTCTCAGCGGCATCGATACGCGAGAAGATTTCGATCGTCTGCCAGACAGCGTTGATCTGTACGTGTGGACGAATCGGGTCGAGATGCTCGCGGGGTAGATGCGCTTCGCGTGAACGATTTGGTGTCTATGTGCGGGGTTTTCGGGTGTCTCGACCGTTCCAGCAGCCTCGGTGCCAGTGCCGACGAAGGTCAGCGGCGTCGGGCGGCACAGCAACAATATGGCCGGTACCGGCTGGGATATCACGGTTGCACCCTGGGCAGAGATACGTTTTGATTGCTTGGTACGGCTGAACGAACCGTGTTTGCGCATCGATCCAGAAGTCGACGGCGGGACGTTTAGGCATACAGACACAGTGTGCCGTGCGAGGACCCACTGGCTCGCGGCCAGGTCAAATGGCCTGGTGCTGTGTTCAACAGCGCGGTCCAGCTCCGCTATCTGATCAGAGCCGACGCGTCCAAACAGCCTGGCTGTCGATACGTGTTAGTCCTACTCGTTCGAGATTGCGCATAGATGAGCTGTCGGGAACCGCAGTCGCGGCAACGAACTCGTGGCCGTCGCGACCAGCGATGTCAATGCGCACGTTGAGCAGTGCTCGCTGCAGGCCTCGCCGACGGAACTCTGGAACAGTGGCAGCGCCGCCAAGCCAGCCGACGCTGCCAATTGGTTGCAACGAACCACACGCGGCCGGACGACCGTCAACACTGACGAGCAGATCGATAGCCCCGCTAATACCGTGTGCAGCTCGACCAAATTCGTCTGACGTCGCGCGTGCTTCTGGAGATACCGCGCCATTTCCCCTGGCGAGAACCGACAGCCAATCGTCCAGGCCACCCTCGTGAATGGCTTCGATCGTCAACTTGCCCGCGGCAGATACAGGCAATTCAGCAACACGACCAGCCAGCACCGATCGTTGCCAATCCACGACAAAGCCATATCTGCGAAGCAAGTCCGACGTACCGGCGTCGGCGATGGAGGAGATCTGGATCGAGGAAGGCAGGTTCCGCGACGTGAAGAAGTCGATGGTCCGGGCGATGTCGTCCTCGCCTAGGCATATTTCGGTGCATATCAAACGGTTGACATACCGCCACGGACCGAGTGACACCAGATACCCAGCGGAGAACGCCTCGGTACTGACCTCGTGGTTGCCATTATCTCGCATCGATTGAGCGAGACGATTTGCAGCGTCGGCTTCGGAATGGGCGAGCCTCGACCGAAGTGTGGTGTCCATCATGACGCTCTTATTGTCCAACAGGCATCGAGACTTTTCCCAATCAATGCACTCGTGGAACCGCCGTAAGACCGAAACTTGGATTATGAGCCGCAGGCTGGAGTGCATAATCGAATCCGGGTTCTTGCATGCATGC
>CALDYC010000139.1 GCA_937941245.1 uncultured Acidimicrobiales bacterium
CCGGTTTGGGTTAATTCGCAACAGAAATTTCAGGGCCAGTTTCTTGCCGGACTGAGCGCTGCGTCGGTTTTGGCGACGTTGCCCGTCGTTATCGCCGGCTGGGCTGCTCAGAAACGAATGATCCGTGGACTCGCAATGGGAGCGATCAAGTGATCCTGGTCAAAGCCCCTTCTCATCGATCGTCCATGAAACGAATGGAGTGCCACCATGGCTGAAGTCCGATACGAGGCCGCCAGCCGGATCTACCCGGGTAGCGAGATTCCTGCGGTCAACTCCCTTGACCTCGACATTGCCGACGGTGAGCTGCTCGTCTTGGTTGGACCGTCTGGCTCGGGTAAATCGACTGCGTTGCGCATGCTTGCCGGGCTCGAAACCGTGAACGAAGGAAGCGTCTACATAAACAATGTAGATGTCACGCTCAAACCGCCACAAGACCGCGACATAGCGATGGTGTTCCAGAACTACGCCCTGTATCCGAGCATGACGGTCGCCGAGAATATGGGCTTTGCTCTCAAGCAAGCCAAGGTTCCAAAGACCGAACGTGCGGAACGGGTGAAGGAAGCGGCTCGGATACTCGACCTTGAGCCGTATCTTGGCCGCAAGCCCAAGAACCTGTCTGGCGGACAGCGTCAGCGTGTCGCAATGGGTCGTGCCATCGTCCGCAGTCCCCAGGTTTTCCTTATGGATGAACCGTTGTCGAATCTCGATGCCAAACTTCGCGTGCAGACCCGCACCGAGCTGGCCGACCTCCAAGCCCGCCTCGGCACCACGATGGTCTATGTGACCCACGATCAGGTCGAAGCAATGACGATGGGCCACCGTGTCGCGGTGCTGAAGGACGGAATCCTGCAGCAAGTTGCGTCGCCTCACGAGTTGTACCACCGGCCGAAGAATCGGTTCGTTGCCGGGTTCATTGGATCACCAGCGATGAACTTGCTCGACGTTGACCGCGTAGACGGTCAGCTACGACTGTGTGGAGCGCCAGTTGAGTTGACCGCTGAGATGGCCGCAGCCGTATCGGCTGTTGACGGAACAACATTCGGTGTCGGTGTTCGTCCCGAACATCTTCAGTTCACCTCGGACGGGACCGGCATTGCCGGTGAAGTCATGGTCGTCGAAGCCCTTGGCTCAGAGTCGTTCCTGCACGTCAGGGTGCAGCATGAAGGCCGTCAAGAAGTGCTCGTCGTGCACGAGCCTGGCGACACCGCGTTCGGGCGTGGCGACAATGTGACCGTCGTTGTGGATGGTCCTGCCCACGTCTTTGCACCAGACGGCGAAAGCGTCTGATCGTCTGGGTCGACTGCTCGCCTCAGTCGGCTGCCCAGCCAAGTGAACGGTCAACGGCTCGCTTCCACTGGCGGTAACCGGTGGCACGGTCCGTATCTGGGTCGGGAGCGAACGACTGATCGAGCCGCCAGGCAGTCGATACCGCGTCTGGGCTGTCCCAGAATCCCTCGGCGATACCTGCCAAGAACGCTGCGCCCATGACGGTTGTCTGCTGATTTTGCGGTCGTTCGACGGGTACGCCGAGCTGATCGGCCTGCATCTGCAACATAAGATTCATCGCCGAAGCGCCGCCGTCTACCCGCAAGCGGCTGACCGCGGTCCCTGCTGATGCACCCATTGCTTCGACCACGTCGCGAGTCTGGAACACCATCGCCTCGATGACTGAACGGGCAATCTCGGCCCGTCCGGTGCCTCGCGTAAGTCCGACGATCGTGCCGCGAGCAGTCGGATCCCACCAGGGACTGCCGAGCCCGGTGAGTGCAGGCACGAACATGACGCCGCCAGTGTCGCTGCACTGTGTGGCAAGGGGTTCAAGCTCAGATGCCTGGTCGATAATGCCGATGCCGTCACGAAGCCATTGCACCGCAGCCCCGGTCACAAAGATCGCGCCCTCTGCGCAGTAGATCGGATCCTGGCCGGGCAGGGCCCATGCGACTGATGTGAGCAGTCCCTCGGTCGGATCGGGGCGATTGGTACCAAGGTTCATCAGCACAAACGAGCCTGTGCCGTAGGTGTTCTTGGCATCGCCAGGGTTGAAGCATGCCTGACCGAACAGTGCTGCCTGTTGATCGCCTGCCGCTCCGCTGATCGGAATGCCCGCGCCGAACGGAAATTCCGCAGATGTCAGGCCGAATCGTCCTGAAGTATCCCGCACTTCGGGAAGCACATGGCGGGGGACATCGAACATGGCGCACAGCTCGTCGCTAAATTCGCCCTGGTCGATGTCATACAGCAGCGTGCGCGACGCGTTGCTCGGTTCGGTGACATGTTGCTGACCTCCGGTGAGTTTCCAGATGAGCCAACTATCGATGGTTCCAGCGGCGGTCTCGGGGCCGCTCGGCACGCCGCCGTCCTGCAGCAGCCAGCGGAGCTTGGTCCCCGAGAAGTAGGGGTCAAGTACCAGTCCAGTGGCCCTGCGGACCATGTCGAGATGCCCGTCGGCTTCGAGTTGGCGGCAATAGTCTGTGGTGCGGCGGTCCTGCCAGACGATTGCTCGGTGTAACGGTTGCGACGTTCGGCGGTCCCACGCAACGATC
The DNA here is from genome assembly GCA_937941245.1 of uncultured Acidimicrobiales bacterium. Classification (GTDB taxonomy): domain Bacteria; phylum Actinomycetota; class Acidimicrobiia; order Acidimicrobiales; family UBA10347; genus UBA10347. The sequence continues at coordinate 2,544 of CALDYC010000139.1, forward strand.
GTTTCTCGCTGGTTCGTGATGCCGACAGCGACCACGGGCGCGTCGACCATCGTCGACAGTTCCGTGAGTGTGCCCATAGTGGCTTCCCAAATTTCATCGGCATCGTGTTCGACCCATCCCGGCTGCGGGAAGTGTTGGGTGAACTCTCGGTAGGCGAAAGCCACGATGTCACCGGCGCCATTTACCGCCGTCGACCGCACCCCAGTTGTTCCTGCATCGATTGCCACGACTACACCTGTCATAGCGCTCAAGCTAGTTCTTCAGGGGCCTGCTGTCGGCGTCACTGTTGGAGTGGGAACCGGTGTCGCCGTCGCTGCAGGGGTCGGAGAAATCTGGAGCTGGTTGGGATCAGGCGTTGCTGGAACGGGCGTAGCGGTTGGTGTTGGACCTGTGGGTGTCGGCGTCGGGGTCGGGGCAGTCACGGCAGGTTGTGTCGATGATGTATCTGTCGGTTCATCGACGGCGGTGAGGTCCTCGGTGTCCTCGATCGGCGCCGGAATGACGTTCGGTGGAATCGGTGGCGGGTCGGGAAGAGGAGGAGTCGATGTCAGAAGCGATGCAAAATCTTCTCGGTTCACCGGTGCGGCCGGTTTGGTGACGCCGCTATCGGTCGGAACCGCAAGCGGTTCGCCGTTCTCGTAGAAGCTGACCTCGCGAATCTCGGCCAGACCCGTGAGTGACATGACGATCTGTGCGACAGCACGAAGCTTCTTGTCGTCGGCGAGTCCGGGCAAGCTACCGGGACCGAGGTCGAGAATTGCCGTTCCGGACGACTCGTTGACGTCAATGTCGCTGCCGTTGTTCACATAACTATCAGGCGGCAGAACCGTCGTGAACCCACGGTCCGCCTCCTCTGCGTTTGGGCCAGCGGTCAGATTGGCGATGATCGCTTCGGGCGAACGCTCGATATCTCGCACCACGGCAACAAGCTGCTCGTTGGGCTGAACCAGCCAGATAAACAGCTCGGCAGTCGGTTGGGCAGGCCGAGTGGTCGCCAGGATTTCTGGAGCGAACGACGTCGTTGTCGGCACTGCGGGTTCACTCAAACCAAAGTCGACCGACGGGCGGGGGTAGAACGCCTCGAAATCGGCGATCGTCAACTGGGCGCCGGGTTCGCTGGTGCCAGTGTCGGTCGGCACCGAGACTTGGTCTCCGCCGAGTGAGAAGACCACGCTGTCTATTTCAGGCAGCTGGCTAAGCGAGAACACGATCTGTGCGAACGCCAAGCGCTGGTCTTCGGAGACAACGCCGCGCAGGCTTCCTTCGGTCAAACCGACATAGGCGATTCGCGCCTGCTCATCGACAGATGTCGGGGCGAACGTGGCACGACCGGTCAGAGCCGAACTCAACCCAAAGTCGCTGCGCTCATCTGGACTTGGGCCGATGAGGAGTTGATTGAGGATCGCTTCGGGCTGACTCTCAATGACACGTTCGACAAAGATCAGTTGACTGCCTGAATCGGGACCATCGGGCTTAACCATGTAGATCTTGAGTTCAGACGTCTCGGCTGTCTGCACCGCTGTGGCGATCGTGGCCGGCTCTGAGCTCGTCAGTCGATCCGAAGCGATGACACGCGGCTGGTCGTCGACTGGCAGGCCGCAGGCCGATACCAGCAGCCCAGAAACCACCATGAGTGCAGCCAGGCGCAGGGCCGTAGTCCGAGACCTGATCATTCGGTCACGACTCCGGGAAGATCGATCACGAAACGAGCTCCAGATTGCAGGTCGAGTCGGTCGGTCACATGAATCGAGCCACCGTGCAACGACACATGCTCACGAACGAGTGACAGTCCAAGCCCAACACCGCTGCTGGATCCCCGGCGACCACCTTCGCTTCCTCGTGCGAATCGTTCGAACACCAACTCTCGTTCATCTGCCGGCACACCGGGCCCGCGGTCTTCGATCTCTATGCGGACGTCGTCGCCGGATCGAGATAGGCGAACGTTTGTGATTCCGCCTGCGTACTTGGTGGCGTTCTCGCACAGGTTCCGAATCACTTGCGCAATGCGGCGGCGGTCGATCTCGACGAGGACGTTGGTGGTGTCTTCGTCGCCGCTGATTACGACCTCCGGGTCCCCTGCGGTCGCGGCCGCGACGGCATGGTGCACGAAGTCATCGAACAACGCCTCGTCAATGTCGAGTTCGACGGCACCAACATCGAATCGGCTGATTTCCAGCAGGTCTTCGACGAGCACCTTGAAGCGGGTGATGTCAGTCGATAGCAGGTCCAGAGCGGTCTGGGCTCGCTCGGGCATGTCATCGCGTCGCCGCTCAAGAACGGCAACGCTGCCGGTCAGCGTCATGAGAGGGGACCGCAACTCGTGCGAAACATCGCTGGCGAATCGCGCATCGCGCTCGATTCGCCGTTCAAGGTTTGTCGTCATGTCGTTGAACGATGTCACGAGACCCTGGAGGTCGGGATCCTCAATCTCCTCGATCCGGGTAGACAGGTCGCCGGCTGAAATCAGCGAAGCAGCCGTGCTGATCTCGCCGAGCGGGCGGAACAGACGCGACGCTATGTAGAAGCCGAACGCGGTGCCCAGAACAGTTGTCGCAACCGCCGCGGCGACGAGGGTGAACCGAAGGGTGGTGAAGATCGCCTCGAGGTCATCGAGCGAATATGCCTCGATGTACGCACCATCGATAGGGGCTTGTTGGAACGGAATCGCGATCGCATAAAACGGTTCGCCGGAAGCGGCTCGATACGACATCTCGACCGCTTCGCCGCTCTCGGCGCTGGTGCGAAAGTCAGGGTCGAGGTCGTCACGATTGAACACCAGCGAATCGACGAATGTGTACTGGCCTGCAGATGTAACGCCGAGGTGCGAGCCTTCAAGTAGCACCAGGCGGGATAGTTCGCGCCCGTACTCGGTCGGGTCGGGGGCACTGAGCGCAAGTCGAGAGTCGAGCAGATTGGCATTGAGTTCGGCGTTCTCAAATGCGACATCAAGACGTTGTTCGAGCAGGTTGTCGCGGGTGAACGAGTAGATGACCGACGAAAGCAGCACCGAAAGCAACAATGCTCCGACGCCGAACGCGGCGATGACTCGGGTACGAAGCCCGAATCTTGGCATCATCGTTCGCTCAGGGTACGAGCTTGTA
>CALDYC010000140.1 GCA_937941245.1 uncultured Acidimicrobiales bacterium
TGCTGGTGATCGATGCAACGACCGGTCAAAACGGACTCGCCCAGGCTCGCCAATTCACCGAGACGGTCGAGGTAACGGGTATTGCCTTGACCAAGCTCGATGGCAGCGCGAAGGGCGGCATTGTTTTGGCGATTCAGAACGAACTTGCCCTGCCGGTCAAGCTCGTTGGACTCGGCGAAGGCATTAGCGACCTGGTTCCGTTCGATGCCAACGAGTTTGTGTCAGCGATGTTCGCATGACCACACGCCGCCGCGGGGCCGATGTGTCTGACAAGTTTGGGCCATACAGCCTCGAAGAGTTGCTCGGTGCAGCGCCGGTGTCACCGACGGCAAAACAGCTCAAGCGCGAAGCTCGGGCCGATCGCCGCTCCGCTGGACGAACCGCGCCTCGTATGGCGTTGCGTTTGGTGACGTTTCCGGTACGGGTCGTCAAACGCGTGGTCCGGCTTCCGTTTCGAGCCGTTGGTGCTGCTCGCCGTTCACCGCGATCGAGCTGAACACAATCGCAGATAGCCTGCGAACACCATGTTTGATTCGCTGAGCGACCGATTTGAAGGCATTTTCAAGGGCCTTCGTGGCAAAGGAAAGCTGAAAGAGTCCGACGTCGACGAGGCGTTGCGAGAGATCCGACTCGCATTGCTTGAGGCAGACGTCAACTTCACCGTCGTGAAGGGCTTTCGGGATCGGGTCAAAGAACGGGCCATTGGCTCGAACGTGCACGAGGCACTGAATCCTGCTCAGCAGATCATCAAGATCGTTCACGAGGAACTCGTCTCGACGCTTGGCGGCGAGACCATGCAGATTACGTATGCGGCCAAGCCGCCGACGGTCGTGCTTATGGCCGGACTGCAGGGCGCTGGTAAGACGACCAACTCAGCGAAACTGGCACTGTGGTTCAAGAGCCAAGGGCGCAACCCATTGCTTGTGGGCGCGGACCTGCAGCGACCGGCAGCGGTCGAGCAGCTCCGAACGCTCGGCGCGCAGATCGACGTGCCCGTCTTCAGCGAAGCGAGTGATCCAGTCACCGTTGCCCGGTCGGCGATGGAACATGCCCGCACCAACGGGCGCGATGTCGTGATTGTCGATACCGCGGGTCGTTTGTCGATCGATCAAGAGCTCATGGCCGAAGTCGGCGAAATCAGCGACGTGGTCGAGCCGAATTACACGTTCCTGGTCATCGATGCGATGACCGGCCAGGACGCCGTCAATACCGCAGAGGCCTTCCACCAAACGCTGGCCCTTGATGGTGTGATCCTCACCAAACTCGATGGCGATGCCCGAGGTGGCGCAGCCTTGTCGGTGAAAGAAGTCGTCGGACGTCCAATCGCATTTGCGTCAACCGGCGAAAAGCTCGAGGACTTTGAGCAGTTTCATCCCGATCGCTTGGCGGGCCGCATTCTCGGCATGGGCGACATGCTCACGCTCATCGAAAAGGCCGAGCAGGTCTACGACGAAGAAGAAGCCGAACAGGCCGCGGCCCGAATCATGGAGGGCCAGTTCACCCTCGATGACTTCCTCGACCAAATGCAGCAGCTCAAGAAGATGGGTCCGCTCAACAACCTCCTCGGACTCATGCCCGGCATGCCTAAGGAGCTCAAGAACCAAGAGATCGACGATCGCCAAGTTGCCCGGGTCGAAGCGATCATTCGCTCGATGACGACCGATGAGCGAGCAAAGCCAGAATTGATTGACGGATCTCGCCGAGCTCGCATCGCCAGCGGCAGCGGGACCAAGCCGAACGAAGTGTCGCAACTTGTCACCCAGTTCAAGCAAATGCAAAAGCTCATGAAGCGCATGGGCGGCATGGGCACGAAGCGCATGAAAAAGGCCAAAGGCGGCGCCAACAAGCGGTCGAAGAAGGGCAAGGGGTCTCGGGTGCAGGGTCGCATCACGCCCAAGAAGGGCGAAGGAGCGAAGAAGCTCATGCTGCCTGGACTCGACGAATTTGGCCAGAACGAAGAAGTGGCTGCACTGCTCGAAGAACTCAAGTGACTTCCGCCTAATACGAAATTCGGCCCGAGAGCGTGCAGTCGCATAATTTTCGGGCACACTACTGGGTCGCTGGGACCGACGGCCCACCGAGATACGCCGAACCGTCGAGAGGACGAGAACGTGGCTGTAAAGCTCCGCCTGATGCGCATGGGCAAGAAGAAGCAACCGACCTATCGCGTCGTTGCTGCTGATTCCCGCAAGGCCCGCAATGGTCGAATTATCGAAGCTCTGGGTTTCTACAACCCGCGTATGGAGCCTTCGGTCATCGAGATTGACAACGAGAAGGCGCTTCACTGGTTGCGCAACGGCGCACAGCCGACTGAGCGTGTCCAGAAGCTGCTGACGATCAGTGGTGCATGGTCTGAGTTCACCGGCGAACCAGCACCAGCTCCCTATGTCGCAGCGGCTCCGGCCGCTGCTGCTGCGGTAGTTGCTGATGACAGCGGCGACGAAGAGGCCGCAGAGGCTGTTGCAGTCGCCGCTGATTCGAGCGAAGAAGAATGAGCAGCGACCTCGCTCCGGCCGCAGCGGAGCTGCTCAGCCATGTCGTGACTTCTATTGTTGAGAAGCCCGATGAGGTCGAGATCGATGCAACGAACGACGACGACGTCGTGCGTTTTGATGTTCGTGTTGGTGACGGCGACATGGGTCGTGTGATCGGCAAGCGCGGGCGGACCGCTCATGCCATCCGAGCCCTGGTCCGAGCTGTTGCAGCGAAAGACGGCGCGTCGATCGACGTTGAGTTCGTCGACTGACTGACTTTTCGGTGTCTGCCGCTGCACACGGCGATCACCCGATACGGCTTGAAGTCGGCCGAATCGATAAACCTCATGGCGTGCACGGTGATGTGATTGTCACCTTGGTGACCGATCGCACCGAGCGGGTAGATCCAGATGCCGTGCTTCTGGTCGATGACGGAACGCTGACGGTCGTGTCGTCGCGTCCGCACCAGCACCGGTTCATTGTGCGTTTCGCCGAGATCGTGGGGCGCGAGGCAGCTGACCTTGCTCGCGGAACAACATTGTTTGCCGAGCCACTTGCGGACCCAAACGTGCTGTGGGTACACGAGTTGGTCGGCGCCGTGGTTGTCGACACCCATGGTGTTTCACTCGGAACGATCGACAGCATTGAGCAGAATCCTGCATCTGATCTCATCGTGTTGGACGACGGCGGCCTGGTCCCACTTACGTTCTTTGTTGAGCAGTCCGACGATGGCACTGTGGTGGTAGACCCGCCAGAGGGCCTGTTCGATCCAATCGACGCTTCAGACGGCTGAACCGAGCACATGCGGATTGACGTTTTCTCGGTCTTCCCCGAGCTGATCACCGATTTCGCATCGGTATCGATTCTTGGGAAGGCGCAACGATCTGGTTTGCTCGATGTCCGGGCACATGACCTTCGCAGCGAGACGAGCGATCGACATCGCACGATCGACGCTCCACCGTTCGGTGGGGGAGCAGGCATGGTTCTCATGCCCGAGCCCGTATTTGCGGCGGTCGAAGCTGTTCAGCCGCCGAGGCCGCTGTTCCTGCTTAGCCCGAGCGGGAAAACGTTCAATCAGGACCATGCACAAGCGCTGGCGCAACTCGACGGTTTCTCGTTGCTCTGCGGCCGCTACGAGGGCGTTGACGAGCGCATCGCCGCTGAGCTTTGTGATGGGGCCTTTTCGATTGGCGACTATGTGCTGTCAGGCGGTGAAGTCGCCGCGCTCGTGATTATCGAAGCCGCAGCCCGGCTCGTACCAGGAGTGATGGGCAATGACGAATCGGCGGGCGACGAGTCGTTCGCGACTGGCCTGCTTGAGTATCCGCACTTCACCCGCCCTGCCGACTTCCGGGGCAGCGCCGTCCCCGATGTGTTGCGAAGCGGTGACCACGGCCGAGTCGATCGCTGGCGCCATGCGCAGGCACTCGCCCGAACCATTGAACGCCGGCCCGATCTGATCCGCTCCCGCGGTGGATTGGGCACCGAAGACCGAAAGGTGCTCGACGAGTTCGGCATGGACTACCCCCGCGATGGTTGTTGACACGATGGATGGTGAGGGTGGGCCCGGTAGGCGGGCCCGGTACATTGTTGGGTTGTTGTGACGGGACGCGTCCGTCATGTAGCCGCTCTCGGAGTACGCCATGCAGCCCACAGATTTCATCGACAAGCCCAGCTTGCGAGAAGACATCCCCGAGTTCGGACCCGGTGACACCGTCAAGGTGCATGCCCGCGTCGTCGAGGGCAACAAAGAGCGTATTCAGGTGTTCGAAGGCGTTGTCATCCGACGCCGCGGTGCCGGGCTGAGTGCAACGTTCACCGTTCGTAAGGTCAGCTTCGGTGTGGGTGTGGAACGTACTTTCCCGGTGCACACACCGATCGTTGAGAAGATCGAGCGCACTATCCGCGGCGATGTGCGTCGGGCGAAGCTCTTCTACCTGCGTGACCGCGTTGGCAAGCGAGCCAAGGTCAAGGAACTGCGCGACTACTAGGTCGTTCAGCTACCAGGTCGTTCAGCGGGCAGCTCAAAAGGCTGCCTCGATCATTCGCACCTTGCCGCTCACAACAATTGCGGCATCGAATCTGACGTCGCCAGCCCAATAGTTGGCCGTCAGCCAGATGGCTGCGGCTCGTCGAACGCGCCGCTGCTTCTGATAGTCGATGGCAAGAGCCGGGTCGCTATGGCGAGAGCTAGCACGTGCCTTGACCTCACAGAACACGAGCTGGTTGGCACAGCTGGCGATGACGTCGATTTCTCCGCCGTTGCATCGCCAATTGCGATCGATGATCGTGAAACCACGTTCGACGTACCACCTGGCAGCCGCCTGTTCGCCACGGTGCCCAAGCACATGCGATGACGTCTCGTATGCGCGTGCGGGGGCCATAGGTCTAACCTAGGCGCCGCCTGTGACAGGTCGCCCCTGAGATAGGGGAGCAGCGTTGACTGTGTCAGGCCAAGAATGCCCAGGCAACCAGTGCGACACAGACCAAAATGGCCGCGCCGACGTACCAGTAGTCGAAGTTCGACCGCCGGTGTGTGCGGTTGGGGTCAAGGCCCACGGCTGTTACTCCACGTACCGACGAAGACGGGCTTGCTTGCCGCGGATCATTGTCGAGCGCATGGCGCGAACAACGTTGTCCACGTCGGACTCGGGTACGCCGACGACGGCATAGTTCTCACTGATTCGGATCGGTCCGATATCTGCGCCGGTCAGGCCTGACTCGTTGGCGATTGCACCGACCAGGTCACCAGGGCGCACGCCGGCTTTACGACCAACATTGACGAACACGAAGCCTGTCTCGCCGTCGCCGCCTCCACCGCGGGGCTTGCCGCTGGGCGCACGTTTGCCCTGCTTCTTGCCGCCCTTGCCATCTCGGTCTCGGCCGTTCTTCCAGTCCGACGCGTCGGGGATCTCACGGTCATCGACCGCCGAACCTCGGGCCGTGTGCACCAGCTTGAGGGCTGCCAGCGCAATGTCGCGCTCGCTGTGGCTTTCGCCCAATGCGTCGAGGATCGGCTGGTAGTCCTCAAGGTCGGGAACCGCGAGTGCTTCGCTCACTGCTCCGACGGTCATTTCGATCTGCTTCGAACGTAGGTCTGAGACCGATGGGACCTTCTCAACGGCGATCTGTTGCCCGGTTAGCCGCTCGATGTTCTTGAGCAAGCGACGCTGGCGGGGTTCGGCGATGGTGATCGCAATGCCTTCGCGTCCGGCTCGCCCGACGCGGCCAATCCGGTGCACATAGCTCTCAGGTGCAGATGGGACGTCGTAGTTGATGACATGGGTCAACGAGTCGACGTCGAGCCCGCGTGCCGCAACATCGGTCGCAACGAGCAACTCGGCAGAGCCATCGCGTAGACGACTCATCACCCGGTCGCGCTGCTTTTGGTCCATGCCGCCGTGGAGGGCTTCGGCACGGTAACCGCGAGCATTCATCGTCACAGCGAGTTCATCGACTTCGGTGCGCGTGCGACAGAACACGATTGCCGAAGTTGGCTGTTCGATGTCGAGAATGCGCCCGAGGGCGGTCGCCTTGTAGTTGCGCATGACGACGTAGACGGTTTGGCGGATGAGCGTGCTGGCCTTGGTCTGCTTGCCCGACCCGATCTTTACGGTGATCGGATCGCTTTGATATGTCTGGGCAATTTTGGCAATGCGAGGAGGCATCGTCGCCGAGAACAGGACTGTTTGTCGCGAATCGGGCGTGGCCTTGAGGATCGCTTCGATGTCTTCGGTGAAGCCCATATCGAGCATCTCGTCAGCTTCGTCGAGCACCACTGTCCGAACGTTGGTGAGATCGAGCGAGCGTCGCTTGATGTGATCGATGGCGCGCCCGGGGGTGGCAATCACGACATGCACCCCCCGCTCGAGCGCCTTGAACTGGCGAGAAATTGGCTGACCGCCGAAGATCGGTACGACCTTGACTCGTGAGCCCCGGCCGTACTTGAAGATTGCCTCACTCACCTGGACGGCGAGCTCACGGGTGGGCACAACGACGAGGGCTACCGGTCGAGCAGGTGTCGATTCGTCGATGCCGTTGACGATCGGTAAAGCAAAGGCGGCGGTTTTGCCAGTACCTGTAGCGGCCTGGCCGATGATGTCGTGACCGCCGAGCAGCTTTGGAATGGTCTCGGCCTGAATCGGTGTGGGTTCCTCGTAGCCGAGTTCGGTCAACGCGTGCAGTAACGCCGGCTTGAGGCCGAGGTCGGCAAAGGTGGTTGAGGTGGTTGAGGTGGTTGCGGGCGCAGATCCGTCGTCGACGGCGGCGGGTGAGTCAGTCATGACGAGCGGCTTCAGCAGTGAATGGAACACCTCACCCTAGGGAGCTGGATTGCGACTGCCGCGCATGCCGGGCGAGACCTCTGGCTTGTGTCGCAACGCTGTTGTAGGTTGGCGATGCGCTTCCCCGCATCTGAGTGGGAGGCGTATGTGCTTTCTTCAATCGTTTCGGCGACCGTGCGAGGGATTGACGGGCAGCGTGTCGTTGTCGAGGTTCACGTCGGCAACGGATTGCCAGCCTTTCATGTCGTCGGGCTACCCGATGCGGCATGTCGCGAATCTCGAGACCGGGTGAGAGCAGCCGTGTTGTCGTCGAGGCTGCGCTGGCCATCGGCTCGGATCACGGTGAATCTCGCTCCGTCGGGAGTACCCAAACAGGGTTCAGGGCTCGACTTAGCAATCGCTGTCGGCATCCTTGCGGCTAACGGTGACATCGATGTCTTGGCCGATGGCCTCGCCCAGTTCGGGTTTCTGGCCGAGTTGGGTCTTGACGGAGCGCTTCGATCGGTACCGGGCACGTTGTCCTGCGTCGCAGCATTGGAGTGCGACCAGGTTGTCGTCGCCCCGGCCTCCGCTCACGAGGCTGCCATGGGTGGCGATCATGCGGTCAGATGTCCGCAGTCGTTGCGCCAACTCGTCGACTGCCTTGAGGGCCGGGCAGCGTGGCCCGAGCTTCCAGCGGTGCCCGCGGGCTCGTCCCCTGAGATCGAGCCGGATCTCGACGAAGTCATTGGTCACCCCATGGCTCGCCAAGCGCTTGAGATTGCGGCCGCGGGCGGGCACAACATGTTGCTTGTCGGTCCTCCCGGTGCCGGAAAATCCATGTTGGCCAGGCGGCTTCCGGGGCTCATGCCTGACATGGCCGAGCAGACTGCGCTGACGACTAGTCGGGTGCATTCGGTCGCTGGACTGGGCGTTGGCCGAAGCGATCTGATGCGCCGGCCTCCGTTTCGGGCTCCCCACCATTCGGCATCGATGGCTGCGCTGATCGGCGGCGGAAGCCAACGCGTCCGTCCCGGTGAGATCAGTTGCGCCCACGGCGGCGTGCTGTTTCTCGACGAACTGGGTGAGTTCTCGGCGCGGGTACTCGACGCGCTCCGGCAGCCACTTGAGGACGGCGTTATCCGAATCAGTCGGGCCCACGGCGCCGTCGTGTTTCCCGCCGACATCTGTCTCGTGGCTGCGATGAACCCATGTCCGTGCGGGCTGTTGGGTTCGGCCGAGGCCTGCCGCTGTAGCGATGCAGCACGGCGTCGATATGTCCGGCGTCTCTCCGGGCCATTGCTGGACCGGATCGACCTGCGGGTGCACATGGTGCGCCCAGAAGCAGCCGAGCTGCTCGATGCCACCCCGGGCGAGTCGACGGCGGCAGTTCGCGAACGCGTGATCCGTGCT
>CALDYC010000141.1 GCA_937941245.1 uncultured Acidimicrobiales bacterium
CCGCTTCGACACATCGCGACCGCAGATGTGCTTCGTCGTAGATGAACAATGGTGTTCCGAACTCACGAGCGAGTTCAGCGACGTCGACGCCCCCGACGCTCAGACGTCCGGCGGGGTCGATCGCGGCGGTGTCGGGCAGTAAGTGCCGGGCGACAGGTGCGGCCATCACATGGCCTCGGGTGCCGAAACGCCCACAAGGTCAAGACCCGCGACCAGACCGACCCGCGCGCCTTCGATGAGCGCCAACCGCGCCAAAGTCAGAGCCGTATCGATGTCATCGCCCATGACATGGCAGTCGTGGTAGAAGCCGTGAAATGCGGCCGCAAGTTGGCGAAGCCACGTAATGACCTTGTGAGGCGCCCGCTCTCGAGCAGCGAGGGCAACAACGTCGGGATACTCGCTGAGCACCCGCATCATCTCGATCTCGCGCTCGTGGGTCAGCAGCGCTAGCTCCCGAGACGCGGCGTCAGTTGCGACGTGACCGGCCTGGGCAGCGCGAGCTCGCAGAGAGTGAATCCGAGCGTGGGCGTATTGCACATAGAAGACCGGGTTGTCCATGCTCTTTTCGGCGAGCGCCCCCAGGTCGACCGTCTGGCGGGTGTCCATCGACTGGCTGAGGAACGTGAACCGGGTGGCATCGGCACCAATGTCGTCCACGACATCGTCGAGGGCGACCATGTCGCCGAGACGGCCGCTCATACGAACCTCTTCGCCGTCTCTCAACAAGTCGACCAGTTGGGTGATGATGATTTCAAGGTCGGCCGGGTCGTGTCCCAGTGCCCCGACCCCGGCCTTCATGCGCGTCACATAGCCATGGTGGTCTGCGCCCCAGACATTGATCAGCTTGTCAGCTCGAGAGTATTTGTCTCGGTGGTACGCGATATCGGGAAGAAGGTAGGTGTAGTCGCCATCGCCCTTGATGAGGACCCGGTCCTTGTCGTCGCCGAACTCGGTGCTGCGAAGCCACGTGGCACCGTCGTTGTCGAATGCCATTTCGCGATCGCGGAGCTGCTGCAGGGCTTCCTCGACCTGTCCGTCAGCAACCAGTGTGCGTTCGCTGAACCACACATCGTGAACAATTCGCAAGCGTCCAAGTGTGGTTTTGTGGCTGATGACAGCCCGTTCGTATCCCCATTCGAGCGGATCCGCGTCGTCAGGCATTTCTGCGGCCCAATCGACGAGATAGTCCCCTTGATAGCCGCCCTCGGGGACAGTTTCGCCCCGTTTGCGGGCGGCAAGTGAGTCGGCAAACAACGTCATTTGCACGCCCCGATCGTTCAGATAGAACTCGCGGGTCACGTGATGCCCGGTTGCTTCGAGCAGCCGGGCAACAGCATCGCCGTAGATCGCGCCCCGGGCGTGGCCGGCATGGAGCGGCTTGTTTGGATTCGCGCTCACGAATTCGATGTTGACGTGGGTCCCGTCACCGGTCGCGCTGCGCCCAAAGGTTTGGGGTTGCGCGTCCAGAACCGATTCGAGCACCTCATGCAGCCACGTGTCTGCCAGCCGGAAGTTGATGAACCCAGGACCGGCGATTTCGATCGATTCGACATGGGCCGGAAGCTCGCGTTCGAGCTCCGCAACGATGTCAGCAGCGAGTGCTCGCGGGTTCTTGCCGACCGTCTTGCTGGTCGCGAGAGCCACGTTCGAGGACCAGTCGCCGTGGTCACGATGGGCCGGACGTTCGAGCTCAATGGTGGCCGGAAGCGGGTCAACGCCAGCGTTGCCAGCGGCGACTCCGAGCGCGTCGATGAGCTGCTCTCTAATCATTGCAACAGGCTAGGTGTGACGGTGTGATTGCCCATCGGAATTGTGCGACGGGGCCGACGGATTTAGCCAACCGGTCAGATCCGCGAAACGCCATCGGCGAGTGCTGCTTGAGCGACCGCTGGCGCTACGGCTGCGAGGACCCGCTTGTCGAACACCGAAGGAATGATGTAGTCGGGGGCGACATCGTCTCCGACCACTGCGGCGATCTGCTGGGCAGCGACGAGCTTCATGTTCTCGGTGATGTCGGTTGCTGACACATCAAGCGCACCTCGGAATAGTCCGGGAAAGGCAAGGACATTGTTGATCTGGTTCGGGTAGTCGCTGCGCCCGGTCGCCATGATGGCGGCAGCGCCATCGGCTGCTTCGGGCGAAATTTCGGGGTTGGGGTTGGCCATGGCAAACACGATTGGCTTGTTGGCCATGGTGCGCACATCGGCTGCGGTGAGCAGGTCTGGGGCGCTCACGCCCATAAATACGTCAGAACCAGCGAGCACCTCGATCAGTGAGCCGGTCTCGGCGTTGGTATTGGTGTTCTCGGCAAACCATTGTTTCTGCGGGTTCAAGCGATCTCGACCGTCCCAGATCGCACCGGTCGAGTCGACACCGATGACGTTGCCGACGCCAGCGCTCAGCAGGATCTTGCCGATCGCGATGCCGGCAGCGCCGATACCCGAGATAACGACCTCGATGTCTTCCATCTTTTTGTCCACGATCCGCAGCGAGTTCCACAGTGCAGCGAGTGCTACGACAGCGGTGCCGTGTTGATCGTCATGAAACACCGGGATATCGAGTGATGCCTTGAGTCGTTCTTCGACTTCAAAGCACCCCGGAGCAGCGATGTCCTCGAGATTGATTCCGCCGAACGTTGGGGCGACTCGTTCAACTGTTTCGATGATCTCATCGATGTCGGTGGTGGCGAGACAGAGCGGGAACGCGTCGACGTCCGCAAACTCTTTGAACAGAAGCGCCTTGCCTTCCATGACTGGCATTGCAGCCTCGGGTCCGATGTCGCCGAGGCCAAGTACGGCTGTGCCATCGCTGACGATCGCGACCGTGTTCTTGCGGATCGTGTATTCGAACGACGCGTTCGACCGTTCATGGATCGCCATACATACCCGGGCCACACCCGGCGTGTAGGCCATCGACAGGTCGTCTGCATCGCCAACTGAGCAAAGTGCTTCGGTCTGGATCTTGCCGCCTTCGTGCATGCGGAACGTGGCATCGAACCAATCAAGCAGGTCGACCCCTTCTACCTCGGTGATCGCCGCAACCATTCGCTGTTGATGCTGCTCGTCGCGACAGTTGACGCAAATGCTGCGCTCGATCGCTCGCCCTTTTGCTTCGAACCCTTCGACAACGGCGATGTTGCCGCCCGCATCGCCAATCGCAGTTGCAAGGTTGCCGAGCACGCCCGGCACGTTGCGAAGTCGCACATGCACTTGAATTTGGAACGCCGCAGTCGGACTTGTTGGGACAGCCATGGCGTGAGGGTAGAGCGAGGGGCGAGGTGCCACCCGCATGATGTTCGATTCTCAGGGGCCGTTCGACAACCGATCGAGCAGGCAGGGTCGGCACCGATCAGCGCTACAGTTCGGCGCTGGCGGCACACCACGCCGTGAAAATTGCCCTCGTAGCTCAGGGGATAGAGCATTGGCCTCCGGAGCCATGTGCGCAGGTTCGAATCCTGCCGAGGGCGCTACGTATCACCATCGATGAGGTCTAGCGGTCGAATCGAGCCGATTGGACACGAGCACCTAAGCTGCCTTCCATGTCGACCGCAGAGGCAACAAAGCCAGCCCGTGTCCGATGGACGCATCAGTGGAAAGAGCTCTACGACGAGGTCATCAACAGCGGGCTGTGCACTGGTTGCGCCGGTTGCGTGATCGCATGCCCACATGACGTGATCGGCTACAAGCACGAACCCGGCCACTACAAGCCCTTTCACCTCGAAGAAGAACTCGGTGAAACCAACTGCGGCCATGGCGAGAAGGGATGCACGAGTTGCACCCGTGCGTGTCCGCGCTTTCGTGACTGGGAAACCGAAGCCGACGAGCACCTTTTCGGTCGGGTCCGCGAAGACGACGAGATGGCCGGCATTTACAAAGACATTCTTTTGGTGCGAGCCAAAGACGACGGGGTGTACGAAACCGGTCAAGATGGTGGTTTGGTTTCGGCCATCCTGATTTGGTCTCTCGAAAATGACATCATCGACGGCGCGCTCGTCTCCCACCTGGAGAGCAACGAGGCCGGTGGCGGGTGGAAGGCCATCCCCGGGGTTGCAACAAACCGCGACGAGGTCCTGGCCGGGGCGGGCAGCCGCTACACCTACTCGGCAAACACCATGGCGTTCGGCCAGGCAAAGGAGCAGGGCCTCAGCCGTCTTGCGCTCGTCGGTATGAGCTGCCAGACCTCGGTCGCTCCTGTGATGTGGCATCGCCGAGTTGGCAAAGTGTCAAAGCCGTTCAAACTGAACATTGGGTTGTTGTGCTCGAAGAGTTTTGACGACTCGATGTTCGATGAACTGTTTGCCGTGAAGTACGGGCTCGACAAGAACGACATCGTCAAGATGAACATCAAGGGCGTGTTCCAGGTATGGATGCGCGATGGCAGCTATCACGAGATCAATCTCAAGGAATGTCATGCGTGGACCCGCGAGGGGTGTCTGCATTGCCCGGACTTCGCCGCTGAGCACGCCGACATCAGTACCGGCGGCATCGGCAATGAAACCGACTGGACGCTCACGGTGGTTCGGACCGATCTGGGACGTGCGGTGATCGAGGCCATGATCACCGATGGCGTGATCGAGACCCGTCCTGGCGATGACGACCCGGCCGCGATCGACCTCATGCAGCGCCTGGCTCAAAAGAGCCGAGAACGCTGGCCAACCTGGGCAAATCCGACGGCTCGCGTCGGCCTCCCCACGCGCAAGTAGCCCACTACCGCGGGCTCACATCAGCTGAGTTGTCAGCTGTCGGCGATGCAACCGGCGACGATCGCCGCTGTCGCGGCCTCGGTCGAATTGGCGTCGTTTGCCGACGCGATCAGTGACCCAACGTCCTCGCGCAACCGATCATCCATCGCGATGAAGTCATCGAAAGGGATCTGTGCCTTAATGCGGCTGTAGCTGCAGGCGCACACGGTGTTCGCGTTGTCGCCCATGAGCTCATCGGCTTTGACCTGACATTGCTCCATCCAGTTCTGCTCGACGTTTGACACGCCTTCGTCGTTGAGCTGGTCTTCATAGCTCGTCGGGAATCCCGAGGAGCTACACGCAGCAGCAATCAATACGACGCCGACGAGGACAACGATGGCGCCGATTCGACGCTTGAGGCCTTGGAGCACGATCGAGATGCTACCCGCGGCCACGGCTTCGCCGTGTTCGGTGTCAGCCTGTGATCTCTCGGGCCCGACTAAAGACCGAGTCAAGCATTGGCTCGGTTAGGCGCCCGGTAAAGGTGTTGAGCTGGCTCACGTGGAAGCTGGCGAGCACGACAAGCCCAGTGCTCGTCACGACCTCTGCCCCGTGACCGAAGCGAGGACGCGGCGAAATGTCAAGATGGCGGGCGACGGCCGAGAAGCCAATGCCGCCAAGCGCGACCACAACTTTGAGCTGTGTCAAACCGTCAAACTCGCGTGCGAAGAACGGTCGACAGTTCGCCCGCTCATCAGCCGACGGCTTGTTCTCAGGCGGCGCACACTTGACTGGCGAGGTCACCCACGCTCCGTCCAAGACCAACCCGTCATTGACGTCTGTGCTCTCGGGTTGATTGGCGAATCCGGCTCGCCACAGCGCCCGATACAGCCAGTCCCCGGACCGGTCCCCCGTGAACATACGACCGGTGCGGTTGGCGCCATGAGCAGCGGGTGCCAAACCAGCAACCATCAGCCGAGCCAACGGATCACCAAACCCAGGAACGCCTCGCCCCCAGTAGTCCTCGTCGATGAATGACGCTCGTTTGACGGCAGCGACCTCCTCTCGCCACGAAACCAGACGCGGACACGCTCGACAGTCCGTCACATCATTCGCCAGTTGAAGCAGGTCTTGCACCACGGCAACGCTAGTTTCATCAACGCATGGCAGCGAAGACCAAAGCACCTCCGGCTCCGACCACTATTCTGCTCGTTCGACATGGCCAGACGCCGACGACCGGCAAGGTCCTGCCGGGCCGTGCCAAAGGCCTCACCTTGGCTGACCGCGGCGTCGCTCAGGCTGCACGCGCCGGCGAACGGATCGGGGCGCTGAACAAGGTCACAGCGGTCTACGCATCGCCGATGGAACGCACCCAGCAAACAGCCGCTCCAATCGCCAAGGCGACCCGGAACCGCATCCGTACCCGGCCCGGTCTCAACGAGTGCGATTTCGGACAGTGGACCGGCCACAAGCTCAGCGAGCTCCGCAAGCTGCCCGAATGGCAGACGGTGCAGCGCTATCCAAGCGGGTTCCGGTTCCCTAAAGGCGAGTCATTCACCGAGATGCAAACCCGCATGACCGGCGCGCTCGCCGAAATCGTGGGGGCTCACCCGGGTG
>CALDYC010000142.1 GCA_937941245.1 uncultured Acidimicrobiales bacterium
GCCCCGAACCAAAGGCATCAGGCCTTTGAGGCCTTGCTGGTCACGATGTGACCAAGTGCAGTTGCCTGCACGCCAGAGACGCTTTCGTCGTGCCCAGCCAAGAAGTTGAAGAAGTACGGGTACAGCGCAGGCTGGTCCACGTGCATCAGCTTCTGGATTGAACCAATGGCGGCCTTTTGGCCGGCCACATCGGGAGCCTTGCGGTAGTCCGACAGGAGCCCGTCGAATTCAGCCGAGGCGTAGTTCGATGAGTTCCAGACGCCGCCGCTGGAAAGAGCCGAGCTGAGGAAGATGTCAGGAATTGGGCGGTGGCCATAGTCGACGGCGCCGACTTCGCCTGAGCCAGGGCAAGGCGTGTTGCCCTCGCCGCCAGCTGGGCACCATGCATCGCCGTAGAACGTTGAGTTGGCCTGAACATCAACCTCAAGGTTGATGCCGGCTTCGGCAGCGTTCTGCTGGATGATTGCCGCAAGCTGTGGAACTTCGCCGAGGTCTCCACACGAGAAGGTGCCGTTGATTTCGTCGATGCCGGCTTCGGCGAGAAGCGACTTGGCCTTCTCGATGTCGCGGGTGCGCTGAGGTGTTGCATCGGCATCGAAGAATGGCAGCGTCGACAGGATCGGATGATCGTTGGCGATCTCCGCTCGACCAGAGAACAGGGTCGACACCATTTGTTCGCGATCGAGGCACCAGCCGAGGGCCTGGCGTGCGAGGTTGTTGGTGAAGCCACCCTCTTGCACGTTGAACCACAGCTGACGGTGGTTTGACGATGGAGGGGTGAGGACGTTGAACGCACTGTCGTCGAGCAAGCCTTCGCCGCCGATAACGCTGAAGTTCTGGATGACGTCGATCGAACGGCTCTGCATGGCCGTAACAGCGGTGCCGACATCGGCAAAGCCGCGGAGCTCGAGTGAGTCGAGTACCGGGGCGCCGCCCCACCAACCTGGGTTGGGGACGAACTTTGCGACGAATGTCGATGCATCGAAGTCATCGAGCATCCAGGCGCCAGTGCCTTCGTCGCGTGCATCGAGCGTGGTGCCGCTCGAGTAGTCGACTGGGGTGATGCAGCTCTGTGGGTTGAAGATCGAAACGAGAACCGGGAAGTTGCCGTTTGGTTCTACGAGCGTGATGACGGCCTTGGCAGGATCAGATGAGTCGACCGAACCGGTTTCGATAACGCCAGCAAGTCCGGAGTTACCGAACTCGACCATGCGGTCCATCGTTGCAGCGACATCAGCTGAGGTCATTTGGCTGCCGTCACGCCAGGTGGCGTCGGTCCGCAGGTTGAAGGTCCACACCGAACCATCGCCATTTGGCGACCAGCTCGTGGCGAGGGCGTTGTCCGAAACGTTGCCGTCTGCACCAAGGCCGACGAGGTATTCGAACGACTGAGAAATGATGTTGTAGGTACCAAGGTCGAGCATGGCGACTGGGTCGAGACCCGAGTTGGCGTCGCCGAACTGGTTACCGACGATCAGATTGCCGCCAGGTGTGGAGCTGGTTGCTGCAGTGTCATTGTCGGTATCGGTGTTCGCTGCGTTATCGGATGACGAGTTACCGCCACCTGATGCATCGTCGCTGCCGCCACCGCATGCTGCGATGACCGCACCCATGAACGGGGCTGACAACCCTACGATTGTTCCACGCTTTACAAAGTCGCGGCGGTTGATGCGGTTTTGCGCGTAGGCCTCGACGAGGTCCACTTCGATCGGTCCTGCGTTGGAGCGCAGTGAGTCGAATCGTTTCCAATCCATGAATTGGTTCACTTTCGTTGGGGTTCATTTCGGTACGAGATGGCGTCGAGAGAAACCCAAGCAACGACGTGCCCTGGTCGAATTAACAGCTGTCGCCAGCTGTCAATTATCTCAGGATGCGCTGAACCCCTCAAAACGTATCCGTGTCTTACGTCACGGAAGTATGGCCGTTGAATGCGTCAGCGTCAACGCGGTGGGGCTTTCTGGGCTCACAGCGTCCTGGGACTTGGGGCACGTGTTGCCTTCGATCACACTTCACCGGGGAAGGAAGAGACCAGATTTTGCTGGCCTCGCACTCCGGCTTCTGTCATAGTTCCCGAACCGGTTCCTGACCCCGGAGGACGCAGCGATGGCCGCGAACGGTCAATGTGCATGCGGCGCAGTCCGCTTCCGGGTACGGGCAACTCTGCGCGACGTCGCCAACTGTCATTGCGACCCATGTCGTCGAATCACCGGGCATTTCATGGCGGCTACAGCTACGGCCACTGAAGCACTTGACATCGACGATGAAACATCTTTGCAGTGGTACGACCGGACCGAGACGGTGGCCTATGGGTTCTGCCGGATCTGCGGATCGACCTTGTTCTGGCGTGACGCCACCAATCCTGGTCAGATATCGATCGCCGCAGGAACACTCAACACTCCCACCGGCTTGACCACCTCGATGGCGATCTTTGTTGCCGATGCAAGCGACTATCACCGGCTCGACCACCAGATCCGAAGCGTTGACGGCGACAGCGCGATAGGGCTGTCGGATGACTGAGGTCGCAGCCGGCGTCGAGCCCGATGGCGACGCCGAGTTCTATTCGGGCGATTCGCGGGTGTCGCCCGCGTCAGTTGCTGCTGCGACCTGGGCCCTGTTCGTCGGGCTCGGTCTGGTCATGATCGGAAACGGTCTGAATGGTTCGGTGCTCGGTGTGCGAAGTGACGCCGAGGGCTTCAGCCTTGGCGTGACCGGCGTGATCATGGCGTCGTACTTTGTTGGGTTTCTTGCCGGCACGGCCTATGCCGAGCACGCGCTGCGCCAGGTTGGGCACATCCGAGTGTTCGCGGCCCTCGCATCGATGGCATCGACTGTGGTTTTGGTGCAAGCAATCGTCGTTCACCCGGTCTCGTGGTCGCTTACCCGGTTCGTGTTCGGCGCGTGTATGGCAGGGTTGTACGTCGTAGTCGAATCGTGGCTCAACGATCTGGCGACCAATCGCACCCGCGGCAGGCTGTTGTCGGTGTACATGATCGTGACGATGGCCGGCCTTGCTGCTGGTCAGTTACTGCTCAATGTCGAGGATCAGGCGGGCTACACCCTGTTCATCATTGCGTCGGTGCTGGTATCGGTAGCGCTTGTCCCGGTCACATTGTCCGCGTCGAGTCTTCCGCCGATGGTTGTTCCGGAATCGATTGGCTTCCGGGCGCTGCTCCCGCGTATTCCGACCGCTTTGGTCGCGTCATTCTTTAGCGGCGCTGGAGCTGGCGCGCTCATCGGCATGGGAGCGGTCTATGCCGCTCAGACGTCGATGAGTGCTCTCGAAATCTCGTTGTTTTTGGCAGCTCCAGCGCTCGGAGCGCTCGTCTTTCAGTGGCCCGTCGGATGGCTGTCCGACACGTTGCCGCGTCGTGGGGTGATGTTCGGCGTCGGTGCCGCTGCGACCGTCACTCCGTTGCTGGCGCTTGTCGTGCCTGAGACATCACCTCTCGCGACCGTTGCGATGGTGCTTATTGGCGGGTCGATGTTTCCTTTCTATTCGCTGGGCGTGGCCTACGCGAATGACTGGTTGCGGGCGGAGGAGATCCTGGGAGCTAGTGGAACGCTCGTTCGGGTTAACGGAAGCGGGGCGATTGCCGGACCGCTGCTGGCAGCGACAGCCATGTCTGTGTTCGGACCGCGGTTCTTCTTCTGGACGATCTCCGCCATGTTTGGTGTCGCATCGGTCTACATCTTCTACAGAATTGTGACGAAGGACGCCATGCCGTTCAAACGTCAGCGACGTCATGCGTACTTCCCGGCGCGAGCGTCGGGCGTCGCCGCAAACCTCATTCCTCGACGCCGACGTGGCGTTGACGGTGTGCCAACGGGCGAGCCGCTCAATCGCTGAACCGATGCGCGTGGCTAGTCGATGCCATGTTCGAGCGCATAGCGAACCAACTCGTTCTTCCGGTTGAGTTGGAGCTTGTTCAAGATATTGCGCACATGATTCTCTACCGTCTTCGGTGCGATGAAGAGCTCTTCGCCGACTTCGCGGTAGGTGTGACCTCGGGCGACACATCGCAGAACTTCACGCTCACGACCTGAGAGCGCGTCGACCGGACTGGTGACGGCAGTCAGGCGGCGGAACTCGGTGAGAACGAGCGATGCAAGCGCCGGCGAGAACACTGGCTCACCCTTCGCGGCACGCCAGAGTGCGTCGCGAAGCTCCTGCGGAGCAGTGGACTTCAATAGATAGCCGACGGCACCGGCCGCAACTGCGTCAAGCAGGTCGCGTTCGGTCTGCGAGACCGTCAAGATGACGATCGATGTCCGGCCGCCGCACTCGGCAACCACTCGCTGACCGCCGCCCTTTGGCATATGCAGGTCGCACAACACGAGGTCGGGCTGGAGGGCACCGATAACGGCGATTGCCTCTTCGGCATCGCTCGCTTCACCGACGACAGCGAAATTGTCGCCCAGGTCAGACCGCACTCCGCTTCGCCATATCGGGTGGTCATCGACAAGGACAACTCGCACCGGGCCAAGCGATTGAGATCCTGGATTAGCGGTCACGGACCAATAGTTGCACTTCGGTGCCGCCAGTGGGTGCGCTGCGCAGCGTCACGCTTCCGCCAATGTCCTCGATCCTCGCCCGGATCGATTGTGACAGCCCGGTTCCCGCTGGTGTCTCTGCCGGATCGAATCCGATGCCATCGTCTTTGATCGAGACGAAGACGCCATCGTCTTCTGGTTCGGCGAACACGATGACTCGGCTTGCCTTGGCGTGTTTGGCGGCGTTTGTAAGAGCTTCACGGGTAGCTCCGCAGAGTGCCTCGACAACGGCTGAATGCAGTTTCGGAAGGTCCTCTGCGGCGCTGACCTCAATCACGAGCTGATCTCGGGCTCGCACGATTGCCGCCACGTCACGCAGGCCGGTCGCTAAGGAACGATCCGGCTGGGTCTCACCGAATAGGAAGTCCCGCAGCTCGGCGTCTTGCTGGCAGGCAAGTGCGACCAACTCGTCGTCATTGGATCGGCGTTGAACCACGGCAAGTGTCTGGAGCACCCCATCGTGCAGCGCGCGCCCGACTTCCTGACGTGCTTTGGCGGTGGACACCTCGCGCTCGGCAACTCGCAGGCGTCGCACTACATAGGAAGCAATGACTGCTGCGAGGACGAACAGGGCGGTCTTCGACGATGCCGCAACACCCCATGAGTCGAGCGAGTTGCGAGCATCGCCGAAGAAGCTTGCGAGACCCAGGATGAGCGCAGCGGGCACCGCTACCCGAGCGCCAAGGACGAGCGCCGAGGTCAAGATCACTGCAGACGGCCAGGCCCAGACAAGTGACTGCACTCGCTCGGGTTCGTACACATAGACGTCGAGCAGCAGACCTGCCACACCGGCGCAAAGCTCGGCAACAAGCACCGGCAGGCGAGTCAAAATTGTGGGTCGGGTCGCCACCGCGAACGATGCGCCAGCAGTGATGGCGCCCATCAGCGCGACCATGGCGATTGCTGTTCCCGGTCGCGTCAGGTGGCTGCGGCTGACGACTGCACCGACGATCGCCCATACCAGCATCAGCCATCGAGCGGCAGCTATTGCTCGCAAGATTCCATGAACGAAACCCATATCCGCGCTGTCGCCTGCCTGGCGAATCCGAGCAGCGATCGTTCCTGCCAGAACTGGGTTGGACATCGATGTCAACGTACCGGTCCCGAGTCCCGTGTCTTGACCACGCCATGCCAAAGTGCCAGCAATACGATCATGCTGCACGTCATCGGCAGAACTGCGCCGTGGGCCCATTGCTTAAGCACAATCGACAGAACTGCTGCGGTTGCGAACAGACTGACCGGCGACCCGTTCCAGTTCTGACGTGGTGCGAGCAATGCTCGCCGTTCGACCGATGCAACGGCGGCGACGATCGCGGTGAGCGAAACAGCGGCGAGGGCCATTACGGGCAACTTCTGCAGCCACCATGCCCCGCTATTGACCGCAGCGGTCGGCAGCATGTTGAACGGTAGGAGCACCGCAGTAGCGATGATGATCGCTGTGAAGTGCCAAAGGTAGACCGACATGGCGACCGAGTTCGCGCCAACTACCAACGTCCACGCTCTGGTTGATTGTGCAAGCCATGCGGTGATTGGGGGCGCAAGGGCTATCGCCGTTGCGCTGTATGCGGCGCCGAACAGCATCAGGGCCAACGACGGGGGATGCGTGGGTGAATTCTCGAGGCCAGGGAAGTGGACCATGGCAGCGGGCCAGGGTCCGAGAGTTACGACTGCGATGGCTGTCGCCCACAGACCCACGGCCATAGCGGCCATCGTTGTCGTCCCCGGCAGCAGGTCATCTCGCCATGCAAAGCCAGCAACTTGGAACACCAGCCAACCGAGCACCCAGTTGAACTGGGGAACGACCGGAATTTGGGCGAATCGGGCGACTTCAATCGCGCAGAACACTGCGACGCCGACTGCCGGGAGCCCGCGTGGAAAGCGGCGGAACAACGGAAGTACGAGCGGAGCAATGGCCGTGTCGATTGTGTAGTTCGCTAAGAACCACAGTGGGATTGCCGCGGCGGTCGCCCCGGTAGCGATCAGGCTTGAGAAGCCGAGTGCAGACCCAACGGCTAACGCCGCGAGCCACACCGATGCGAGCACCACCGCCGGGGCAAGCATGCGCCGAAGCCGTGAGACGACCCAGTCCTGAGCTCGCCCGGTCGGCGTGTTACGCCAGAACGAGTCGAGAGACATCGCTGAGGCAAAGCCACCAACGACGAAGAACAGCGGCATGACTTGGAACAGCCAGGAAAGGATTGCAAGCTCAGGTGCGAATTCGAGGGCGTTCCCCGCGATCAGGTTGCCGTCCGCGTCGGTGCCCACTGCGGTGGCCATCCAATGTCCAACCGCAACGAGCGCCATAGCGATCGCTCGATAGAAATCGATCGCTCGGTTGCGATCCGGCGCGGCTGAGGCCGCCATGTTCTGCAACGACCCAGCGACTGGGCTCACTGCGACTGCGTTGTGAATGGTGACTGTCATATTGCTATTTGGCCAGAACCGACCGTGCGATGGCATCGGGCAAACCCCCCAAACGTTCGTGGGGGTATCCCGGGCAGCGATGGGGGACTGCCCCGATGCATTGCCGTAGGACGATTTTCTACGTTTGTCTCAGCGGCCGACCGGTCGTTGCCATTTCACCAAAGGAATTGATCCATGACGAACTCAGCTGTTTCCCAGACCTACGAGGCGCCTGACCGACCGATGCACAGCGTGGCGTGGGTCGGCGCCACCCAACTGATCTTCGCCGTCGCCCTTGTCGCGATGGCATGGGGGATTGTGCAGATCCAACTTGATGTGTGGGCGCAGGGCTATCTAGCTATGGGCACGCTGTTGTGCATCGTGTCGTCGATCAACCTGGCGAAGACATTGCGGGACCAGCACGAGGCGACTCGTGTGAGCCGGCGCGTTGAGGGCGCCAAGCTGGAACGGTTCTTGGCTGATCACAACGATTTTTGAGTCGGTTTAGCCAACCGGGGCAACACCAGGAACCCGGCTCTCGCGGCTGAAAACCGCTTCGAGAGCCGGGCGGAACTCATCGATATCGAAGTTCGCATAGTCGGGATTGAAACAGTTCTGGTCGTAGTTCGCGCAGAAGTGCGCACAACGTTCGTAGAACGGCGAATCGAGGTACCGGTCACGGGCGTTGCGGTCGCCGTCGAGGTGATGGAAGTAGTAATAGCCCTGGAAGATGCCGTGATGGCGCACAATCCAATGCGTTTCGTCGTCGACATACGGGGCCAGCAGGGCGGCCGCTGCCTCGGAATGGTTCTCGGGCGCAAATCCGTCAGCGACATCATGCAACAGCGCACCCACCACGATGTCGTCGGACTCGCCGGCGCGCAGTGCCCGGCTAGCCGACTGGAGCGAATGGTCGTAGCGGTCGATTTGGTACCCAAGTTTCGGGCCCCGAAGCAGACCGAGCATGTCCACCAAGTTGTCGACAAGCGCACCTCGGGCGTGGGCGTCGAACAGCGGTGCCAGTCGTTGATAATCGGCAGCGGTGCCGTGGCGCATCTCGGTCCACGAAACAGCAGTCTCGCCGTGGGCAGTAGAGGTCATCGGGCTTGTCCTGTCAGTATGGCTGCTTGTGCCGCGAGGTCGTCGTATTCAAAGTACGTGTCTTGCAGGTGACGCGCGCCGGCCGAGCCGTCGAACCCGGTGCGTCCATGCAGCATGCGATGGGCATGCACGATTTGCATGTCCCCAGGTTCGCTTCGGAATCGAAGCTGATTGTGGGCGGACATGACGAGGAGCGCAAGCTTGTGGTACGCCCGGTACCACTCGTCGACATGGGGCTCATCGGGATGCAGCGGTTGCATGAGCTGATTCGAGAACCGCAGACTGGCGTTCGACCCGTCGGGGTTACGTCGAAGCAGCGGCGCGCGTGCCCAGCTCTCGGCGGTGTCGCTGTGTTCGCGGAACGCGATGGGAACCGCCGCGAGCAGGTCAGCGGCGTCAGGGTCGGACGCGTGTAGCTCATCGATCACCCGAAGTGCATCGACCAGAATCGAATCACCGCCCGACACCTCATTCACGAGGAAATGCAGAAGCTGCCCGCTGGGCGGCGACTGGTAGCTGGCGAAGTCATTGTGGGGCGGAAGCGGCTCGTCGCTATGGGCAACGTTGTAACCGTCGCTTCGGAAGAACACGTCGTGCAACCGATCGAATGGTGTTTCGCGGATGGGTATACCCAGGGTGTCAAGAAATCGCAGACACTCGCCCGTCTGTGTCGGGGTACCGGTAACGATGACCGCTCCATGGACCATGAACTCGTTGAAACACTCGATACGAGCTGACGGGTCCTCGATGATGCTCTGCCAGCTCAGCCTGGCCGGTTCGAACATCGGCTTCCATGCCTGGGGGGCAGGGTGGTCACGCGACGCCGTCGCGAGCACTTCAGCAATGTCGTTGGCGGACCAGTAGCTGCGATGCCCGTCCGACCACGAGAGCGTCATTGTGGCGTCATCGACATCGACTGATTGCAATGCAGCAAGTTCGGGAACGTTCCCAAAGAAGTATCGATGCTCGCCGGTCGAGGTGATTCTGCACTCGCTACATCGACAGTTGTCCCGGCACCACAACGTCGGTAGATCAAGCACACGGCCGGAGTGCAAGGTGACGCGAAGATTCGACCCATTCGCGCTCGCCGTTGCGATCGAATCGATGATCGAATTCGTGGCGGCCACAGCCGCTTCTGGCCGGTGCATTCGGTCACATTAGCGGCGGTGACGACCCGGGTCTAGAGTCACGCAATGTTCGCAGTTGAGCGTCTCACACCCGCCATAGGGGGGTTCGTTTCGGGACTATCTCGATCCATGATCTACCAGTCCGACTTCGGGCTGCGTTTGCACACCGCCTTGATGGAACATCAGGTTCTGATGTTTGACGTCGATGGGCTCGAGCCCCTCGACCTTGTCGCGATTGGTGAGACTCTCGGAACACTCGGCGCTCGTCATCACCGATATCGCACCCATGACGATTCCGACGATGTCGTCGTGCTCGAGTGGCAAGGAACCGACCAACCCGACGCCGCCGAGTGGCATAGCGATATGACCTATCGAAACTCGCCTCCGTTTGCTTCGATCTTGCGAGCAGTGGTCGTTCCTCCGTCTGGAGGCGACACGTTGTGGTCGAGCATGTACGCGGTACACGACGCACTGCCTGCAGGTTTGCGCGACGAACTACGCCACCTCGAGGCAGTGCACGACATGGGGGCATTTCGCACTCCTGCGTACCGCGAAGGCGGGTCCGATGGTCTGGTTGCAGCGATGGGCGATGCAGGTATGGCGGTACACCCCGTCATCTCAACCCATCCGTTCACCGGGCGTCAGTATCTGAACGTGAGCGAGTCGTTTACCCGGTGGATCGTCGGCATGTCGGCCCCGGAGAGTGCCCGTCTGCTGACGATGCTGTTTGATCTCATCAACCGGCCCGAGCACCATGTTCGTTTGCGCTGGAAGCCTGGTCGCTGTGCGATCTGGGACAACCGCGGAACCCAGCACTATGCATGCGCTGACTATTTGCCAGAACGCCGTGTCATGCACCGGGTGGCAGTCGCGACCGACTACCGATCACCAACTGCAGGCAAGACGACATGAACGATGCCGCACGCTTTGGCTGATACGGCAGCCTCCGCGGTTATAGGCCGTTGAGCCCTCAGTCACGGGTTGAACGTCCCGGCTAGCTCAGGACAGGCGAATGATCGCCGAAAGGTCTACATGCAAGACCACAGCAGCGACACGTTACAGATCATGGTGCGTGGGTTGCCCGACCTCTCTCTGCTCATCAATGCATCTGAAGATGTCGTCATCGAAGTGAGTGATCACGGCCTCGAACAGATTGGCTGGACCCGAGCCGATGTGCTTGGCCGGTCGATTGAGTCGTTTGTTCACCCTGACGATCGAATCAATCGCTCGGCGGTGAATGACCGGTTGTTCGACGGCGAAACCGTGCAGTTCGATCAGCGGGTGAGAACCCGTTCGGGCGATTGGATTGAGTACAACTTCTCTGCTCGCTTGGTCGAGGATCGGTATTTCAACGTGGTTGGGCGGCCAATCGCAGCTCTAGCCCATGCAGTGTCCAAACTCGCCGACCTGATCAAGCTCGCTGACTTGACTGGCGATCTCTTTATTGTCACCGACGACACAGGGACGATCCAATATGCGAATCGGGCGGCCTGTGATTTGCACGGATACGAGCGCCTCGCGGGTAGGAAATCAAACGATCTGATCGACACCAGCGACGATAGCTATACCCAATTGTTCGATGCGGTCGTTGCGGGCGCCACCGAAGTACACGGTCGTGTGGTCGGCCTGCATGCTGATGGTGCGCGAATTGACCTCGGTGTCCGATCAATCTTCGACTCGATTTCGCGCCGTTGGTACACGGTCGAGCGCGACATCACTGCCGAGGTTGCACGCGAACGCGAGGTACAACGTTTGAACGTCGACCTGCGTCGACGAGCGACAACGGATTCGCTGACCGGTGTTGCGAACCGTGATGCGTTCAATGAGTGCATTGAGCTGGCTCTCGAGACCGATGAATCGTTCGCAGTTCTGCTGCTCGATATGGACGACTTCAAGTCGGTCAACGACACGCTCGGACACGGAGCGGGCGACAACTTCCTTCGCTGCATCGCACGACGACTGCAGGCGAATATGTCGCTGCAGGACATGGTGGCGCGTCTCGGTGGTGACGAATTTGTCGTCTATCTGCCCTACTGCGGTGGCGTCGAAGCCGCGGCGATGGCGGCGCTCATTGTCGATGTGGTTACCGAACCGTTCCAAGTGGGTGGATCAACGATTGTCCGCAGCTGTTCAGTCGGCGGTGCCGTCCGCGAGCCGGGCGACGACCTCAGCGCGATTCTGCGGCGAGCCGACCAAGCTGCGTACCGCGCCAAACACGCCGGGCGAAGCAGGTTTGCGATGTACGGCGCACAGCTCGACGCGACTGTGGACGAACACGCTCAGCCGACCATCGCCGATGTCGGCTCGCTACTGAACAGATAGAAGCAGCGACCGGCTACGTCGCGAGGTGCTGCGGCTGACAAGATGCGGGTCATGACAGACGCAGCTGTAGTCGAGGGCATTGCGGTCGACAATGTCACTGCCTGGATGCAAGCGAACGTTGCATGCGAACCGCCGTTCGACTTCGCGTTAATCGCTGGCGGCAGATCGAATATGACCTACACGGTTTGCGACAGCGCAGGCAGGCGTTTCGTTCTGCGCAGACCACCCATGGGGCGGTTGTTGCCAAGTGCCCATGACGTCGCCCGAGAACATCGTCTTATGCACGCGTTGCAGAACAGCGCGGTCCCGGTGCCGCGCCTGGTGGGTCTGTGCCAGGACGAGGCGGTCAATGAACGGGACTTCTATGTCATGCACTTCCTCGACGGAGTGATTGTGCGCGATATTGAGATCGGCCGCACGATCACGCCTCAGGCTCGGACTCGGATGTGTCGCGAGCTCATAGGTACCTTGACGGATCTGCACCGAGTCGACATTGATCAGGTCGGACTTGGCAATTTGGCCAAACGCAGCGGGTACATCGAACGCCAGATCAAACGTTGGACTGGCCAGTGGGAGCAGTCAAAACAACGAGACATTCCGCTAATCGACCGAGTGCGAGAAGCGCTTGTGGACCGGCTTCCGGCCGATGCAAGGACCACGATCGCCCACGGCGACTATCGGTTATCGAACTGCATGATGGACCCGGATGGGCCCGTGGCCGGCGTGCTCGATTGGGAACTGTGCACGCTCGGTGACCCGATGGCTGATCTTGCCGGCCTGCTCGGGTACTGGTATGACCCCGAAGATCCTGAGGTCGGCGGAGACAACGAGACAACCGGTCTTGATGGGTTCTTGTCTCAGGAAGAGATGGCGGGGCTGTACGCGGACGAGATGGGAATTTCGCTTGAGCGGGTTAGCTACTACCAAGGCTTCGCCGCGTGGCGCTTGGCGTGCATCACCGAGGGCGTATATGCCCGCTACCTGCGTGGCCAACAGGGCACCCAGGAAGAGGAACTGGACCTCGACGTGTACCGCGACACGGTCGTTGCGCGAGTTGAGCGAGCGGCTCGCCATCTCGGCGTCGCGTAACGCAACCCGTAACGCGGAGAATCCGCCGCCCAAGTGGGCGGCGGATTCTGCGAGATTGACGTGTGCAGTTGGCGGGCCCGTTCAGACCCGTCAACCGTTTGTCAGACGACGATGACCTTAGGAGTCGTCTTCGTTCATCCGTCGGCTTCCCGCGACCGCCAAGGCTCCGAAACCAAGGAGAGCCGTTCCGAAGAACACGTAGACATTCGTTGAACTACCCGTATGGGCAAGTTGGCTGTCGGCTGCCGCAGGCGCCGATGCAGGCGCTGATGCGGCAACTACAAACGGGCCGGGACCGGGGTCTTGGATTTCTTCGAAGCCGTACGGCGTCGTTGGCCCGTCAGGCATGTTGGTGATGGTTGGATACTCGTAGGTTGGAACAACCGGCGTCGCGGCGACGGTTGTAACTGCGGTATCGCTGGTTGGGGGAACAGG
>CALDYC010000143.1 GCA_937941245.1 uncultured Acidimicrobiales bacterium
CATCGGTAATCGTCATTGCCCGATCGATCGCCTTACACATGTCATAAATCGTGAGGGCTGCTGCAGTGCAAGCCGTTAACGCTTCCATCTCCACACCCGTCGGGCCATGGCAAGCCACAATCGCCTCGACGTCGACCCACGAGTCGCCGGGCGTCAGCGTGACTTCGACTGCGCCGATCAAAATGGGATGACAGAGCGGGATGATGTCGCTGGTGCGTTTGGTTGCCGCGATTCCGGCGATGCGGGCAACGGCAAGCACATCACCCTTCGCTACTGCACCCGTTGTGATTGCCTGCGCGGTTTGTGGCAGCATCTCGATACGGCATCGGGCGACCGCCCGGCGAAGCGTGTCCGGTTTGGGCGTGACATCAACCATTCGCGCTCGGCCCTGGTCATCGAGGTGGGTGAACCCGTGGTCGCCCATACTCAACCGCCGATCTGGCTCATCGAGCGGTGCGGCCGAATGAAATGCACCTTGCCGATTTGATGTCCGGCCCACTTGGCTCCAACCCCTCGTTCGATCTCGGCTGCGATCGACCCGTCGTCGGCCCCGGATCGAAGCAAAGTACGCAGATCGAACTCATCAACGGCGAACAAGCAGTTGCGAAACTGTCCCTCAGCGGTCAACCGCACACGATCGCAATTGCCGCAGAAGGCTTGGGTGACACTAGCGATCACGCCCACATCGCCTGCGCCGTCGAGGTATCGGAAGCGCTGAGCAGGCTCGTGACCCCGCTGGATCGGTTCGAGCGGGTAGACCGCGCCGATGATCGAGACGATCTCTTGCTGGCTGACAACCCGGTCGTTCGACCATCCCTCATCGGCATCGAGGGGCATCCATTCGATGAAACGGATCGCCACGCCGCGTTCGCGCCCAAACGTCGCAAAGTCGACGAGCTCGTCGTCGTTCACGCCACGCATGACGACCGCGTTGATCTTGACCGGGTCGAGCCCGGCCTCGACTGCGGCCTCGATGCCGTCGAGTACAGCGTCGAGCTCATCGCGGCGAGTTAGCTCTTCAAATCGGTCTCGCTTGAGCGAGTCAAGTGAGATATTGATGCGCTTCAGACCGGCTTGCTTTAGCGGCGCAGCATGTCGACGCAACGTCGCCCCGTTTGTCGTCATGGTCAAGTCGGTATCGAGTTGCGCGAGCATGGACACAAGTTCGGCAATGTTGGCACGCACCAACGGTTCGCCACCGGTGAGCCTGATGCTGTCGACGCCGAACGTGTCGACCATGATGCGAGCGAGTCTGGTGATTTCTTCGAAACTCAGTAAATCATCGCGGTTGAGCCATTCGAGGCCCTCTTCAGGCATGCAATAGGTGCACCTGAAATTGCAGCGGTCAGTAACCGAGATTCTCAAGTCGCGATGCGTTCGACCAAAGGTGTCGACGAGGTCTCGTGTCATAGGCCGATCGTAGTGCTGACGTTTGCACCTGAGGCAGCCGTGGCTGGGGTCGCCGAAACGAGCAGAAACAGGTCAGACGGTCGGTCAGGGACGCCGTCCGGTAGCTGGTGGGCGTGTGGGAGCGGGACAACACGTGCCGGAGCAGTGCGTCGGGTCGGGTGAACGCGTGCCGAGCCAGCGGGCGGCAGTGCCTTCGGCCCGCTCACGCCATAGTTCAACAATCATGTCCACAAACCGACCATCGGTCCCGGCTGTCCGGGCTCGGGCAAAGCCCAGACCGCGAGCTTCGGCTGCCCGACGCGCATCGGTATCGAGGTCCTGAATGACCTCCATGTGATCCGAGATAAATCCGACCGGAACAATCACGACCGAATCGAAGCTGTCATCGAGATCTCGTATGGCATCGCAGATGTCCGGTTCGAGCCACGGCACGGTCGGCGGCCCGCTTCGGCTCTGCCAGACGAACGACCAGTCGTCGATACCTGGGACCCGGTCGGCAACCAGGCCAGCAGCGTCGAGCAGCTGAGCTTGGTAGTGCGAGGCTGCAGCCATCGCCGTCGGGATTGAGTGGGCGGTAAAGAACACGTGAGGGCGGCGGTGGGTCTGGCTCAGCTGCTGCACGCTCGCCGCGGTGTTGTCGACGAGCGGTTCGATGAAGCCTGGGTGATTGAAATACACCCGGATCTTGTCGATCTGTGGCGCATCGGGGCCGACTGCTGCTTGGGCCGCTGCGATGTTCTCGCGGTACTGGCGGCACGAGCTATACGAGCTGTAGGCCGACGTGACAAACGCCAGCGCCCGCTCGACGCCGTCGTCGCGCATCTGTGCGACGGTGTCAGCGAGCATGGGGTCCCAGTTGCGATTCCCCCAATAGACCGGGACATCGATTGC
Organism: uncultured Acidimicrobiales bacterium; assembly: GCA_937941245.1. Lineage (GTDB taxonomy): Bacteria > Actinomycetota > Acidimicrobiia > Acidimicrobiales > UBA10347 > UBA10347. The sequence goes on from CALDYC010000143.1 coordinate 2,302, forward strand.
CTGATCGGCTAGCCGTTGCTCCAGCGCTGCGACGAGCTGTCGGCATTGATCGTTGATCGGGCTGATTCCACCTCGGTCGAAATAGTGTTGACCGACCACGCGCAGACGTTCCTCAGGAACGCCACGGCCTCTTGTCACATTTTGCAAGAAGGGCACCACATGCTCGGGAGCTTCGGGACCACCGAAGCTGACAACAAGCAAAGCGTCGTACGCGATGGCAGAGGGCATGGTCATGTGTGAAGTTTGCCGGATCGGGTTCGCTCATGGTGTTGGTCGAAGATGTCAGCGACACCGCGCTCGGGCGATGCAATCGCATCGACGAGGTCGGTGAAGTCGCGACGGCTCGCTTCGTCGAATGCCGCACCGCTTACGACGAGGTAGGTCGTTTGAAGCGCCGCTCGTAGCTCGATGACCTGCTCGCGGGCACTGGCGAGAACGAGATTGGTCATCGCCGACACTGCAATGCCGACCAGGTCGTCGCAGTCATTCGCCGCTTCGATGAATGATTCGGTGGGAGTGTTGCCGCCCAGATCGACGACCACGAAGTTTCGGTCTGCCAATTGGTCCGCAACCATTGCGCTCACCAAAGTGTGCTGATCACCTGCTGTTGCTCCGACCACGACAGTTCCGCGCCGTCGGCCGGGGTGGCGGAACATTGGGCTCATGCGGCCAACGATCTGCTGGACAACCGCGGTTGCCCGGTGTTCCGCAGCGATCGTCAGTTGCCCGGTTGCCCATCGTTCGCCAATTGAGCACATCGCCGGTGCAATGAGCTGGGCATGCACGGCGCTCGGAGTCGCTCCCGACGCCAACGCATCGTTCACCAGCGCCCATGCTCCATTGACATCTGAAGCAGTGAGCCGAGCGATGAACGGTTCAACCATCTGCTGGCGGGCCGACCCTGCAGAGCCCTCTTGGCCCGGCGCGCGTCGAGTTGCGGTTCCTTCGTCAAGAATCGTGGCCAGCTCAGATTGGGCGACACGCCATTGCCCCTGCTGTTTCACCGCGTGCATGCGTCCGGTGCGAACGTAGCGATATGCCGTCATGTAATGCACGCCGAGCTGTTCTGCCGCATCGGTCAATGACACCATCTGTGGGCTTTGCTCACCGATAGTCATACCAACAGCCTGGCGGCTCGAACCGCTGCGAGCAGGTGGAACAGTGTTCGGTTCGCACAGCGTTCACAAGGCGGTTCGCAAAGAGGTTCACAAAGCGGTTCACAAAGCGGTTCACAAAGCGGTGCAGACAGAGCCGCGTTCATAAAGCAGTATTCATAAAGCAGTGTTCATCGGGCGGTGTTCATCGGGCGGTGTTCGCACAAGCATTGTTCGTGGAGCGGTGTTCACGCAGAGCATTGCGGAATATTCGGTGCAGAGCGAGCCTCACGGGCAGCGGCCGCAATCGCCCGACGGTGCGGAGACCGCGGGCCGAATCCGGCAGACGCACGTTGTTCGTCATTCTCTGCCCCCCACAGTCCGTGCTCGCGGCCCGAACGGCCAGTATCTCGACACTGTTCCATCACCGGGCAGCAGGCACAGTAGGCACGAGCCAACGCCTCGCGGCGGCGACGGCGACCGTCGCGTTCGCCGGGCGCAGCGAAGAAGATCGAGGTTCGACCTTTGCACATTGCTTGGTCTCGCCACGATTCACTATCGCGTGTCGCTTCATGCACTGCTACCAGCACTGCATGGGGTTCAACTGCGGGTGTTTTACGCATCACCGACGTCATACAAGACAATTTAGCACTAAATCGAACGGAGTCCGCCTCGGCATTGCGCAGTGATGGTGCGATACTCACTCCATGCGCGTGTCTCGTCGCCAGCGTGTGGCGCTTCAGATCCTTACCGGCCTGCTCGCATTCGCCTCACTCGCATACCCATCGGCAGCGGCCCTTGCCGCGCAGCTCGAGCCATCGCCCGACGATCCCGCACTCTTCGATACTGACCTCGCGCAAGCGCAACTCGACCAGATCGATGCCGATATTGCCGCACTGCGGTTGCAGATCGATCAATCGCTCGCCGAAATCGACGCAACCATTACCTCTCGCGACTTTCTGTCCCTGAACGACGTGAGTCGCGCCGAAACGCTGCAGAACGCCCGAGAACGGGCCCGGCGCATGGCGGTGAACGCATACATCGGCACTGGACCGAATCGGCCCAGCCTGGCGCTTCTCGATACCCAAAGCGCCGGAGATGCGGCCTGGCGCCAGAACGTGATCGAAATCCATGCCGAACGATTGACCGAAGCTGCGGTTCTCTACACCGCTCTTGCCGAATCAACCGACGACGAGGTCATCGCCCTCAGCGATGACATCGACACCATCCGCCGACGCATCGAGCGATTGAATCGTGACCTGACCGATACCCAGCGCTCCCGGCCCGACGCCGTTGCAACCCTGTCGATCGCCGAGGTGCACGCGATCGCCGACCAGGAGTTTGCCGATCGCGGCCGAGCAGAACCCAGCCGCGAGCAATGGCGCAAGCTCCGATTCTGCGAGTCAACCGAAACCTATTCAATGGACAGTGGCAACACGTTCTACGGGGCCTACCAATTCACGCAAGACACCTGGTACACCGTGGGCGGCGACGGCAGCCCGGCCGACGCGAGCGCTGCTGAACAAGATGCTCGAGCCCGACTGCTCTTTTCGCGACGTGGCGCTCAGCCATGGCCCGTATGCGGCCGATACCTGCGCTGAAGCTCGGGTAGCCTTCGCACGTGACCGTTGCTGTCGTCGCCATATTTGCCGTCTGTATTACAGCCGGGATCGGTCTCACGCTGCTCAGCGGCCTGACCATGTCCGCCGAGGAGCGGTTTTTCGCAGGCTGGGTTATCGGCATCGTCGCGTTCACGCTCGTTGGCCTGGTCAGCACCCGACTGTTCACGTTTGGCGGCCCGGCAGTTGCGATCGCCGCTGTGGTCACGCTCGCATTGTCGACCCCGGGGTGGACACGCGGCATCGAACGCTGGAGCGCAGAACTTGCCGACTTTCGGTATCGCTTGGCCCTACCCCTTCGGACCGGCGAGAACCCAGTCATCCTGCTCGGGCTGCTTGTGCCGATGTGGATTCTCATCGGGCGCATGTTCTTCCACGCCTATCAAGGCACGGTCGACGGCGGCATCATGTCCGGCCACCTCGCAAGTTGGACCGATTGGCAAGCCCACCTCACCTACACCGCATCGTTTGCCTATGCCGACAATACGTCACTCAATCTGCCGACCGCTACCGGCAACAACATCGGGTACCACACCGGCATCAACTACTTTGCGGCACTACTGATACCTGGTGGCGCAACGCTGCCGGGCTCCCTGCAGCTTTCAGGAGCTTTTACCCTGTTCGCCTTTCCCGGCGTCATGTACAGCGTGGGCATGCGGGTCTTTCGAGACCAGGCGACAGCAATCATCGGCACTGCACTGTTCCTCTTCTTCGGCGGCTGGGGCTGGATCAACTTCTTCGAGGACGCCCGAGTAGCAGGAACCCAGGTGTTCGACAATCTGCCACGCACCTACACCCGAGCGCCCGACCCCCAGAACGGAAACTGGTGGATCGAGAATCCGATCGTCGGCCATTTCTTCCCCCAGCGACCCACGATGATCGGCTTCCCGATCGTGCTACTCGTGCTCGGTTGGCTATCCACCGCGTGGTCCGACATCGTCGACATCAAACTCGATCGCACCCGAACACTTGTCTTTTGCGGGGTGCTGATCGGCCTGATCCCCTTTTTCAACCTGTTCGCGTTCGGCACCCCGATGGTGTTCGTGCTTGCCTGGTGGGCAATGACCCGATTCGACCGATCATGGTTGTGGTTTCTTGTACCTGCCGTCGTGCTGGCCGCCCCGGTGGTCATCTTCCTGCAGCCGCCGTCAAGTTCACTCGAGATTCCATACGACTGGGTCGGCCATGTCATCAATCCGGGCGGCATCCCGGCCGATCGAGGTTTTGGCACCCTGATCCAAGAGTGGGTCGTCTTTTGGGCACGCAACCTCGGGCTTTTCCTGCCGCTGCTAGCCCTGGCCATGATGATCAAGTCAACACTGCCCCGGCGGGTTGCCCTGGGTCTGCTTCCCGTCTGGTTGTTCTTCATTGGACCGAATCTGGTCAAGCCGCACCCATGGAACGGCAACAACACGCACTACTTCGTGTTCGTGCTACTGCTCGGTTCGCTACCGGTCGCTGCCCTGCTCGTGCAGGCCATGCGACGCATACCAGTCGCTGCGTTGCTCACGATCCCAATCCTCGCCACCATGACCTTCTCGGGCGTGCTCGACGTGATTGCCGCAAACGATCAAGCAACATCGCCGTATCCGGCGATGGCAATGGACGGGGCCGCCGTCGCTGTTGGCGAGTGGGCCCGAGATACTGATACCGACGCAGTCTTCGTCATCGAGCTTGGGTGGACTCCGGGTTCTCAGTCCCCGCACCTACATCCGGTTCCGGCTCTGTCCGGGCGCGACGTCGTAATGGGCTTCGACGGCTGGGTCTTCGACCTCGGCATCCCCGACTGGACCGTTCGCAAAGATCACTCACGGGTCATTCTCGAAGCAGGTCCGGGTCACGAGCGGCTCATCGACCGATACAGCGTTGACTATCTCGTCACTGGGCCCGATGCTCGAACCCCGAACTGGCAACCCAATCACGAATACTGGGAAGAGGCAGGAGATGTCGTTTACCGACATGCAGGCTGGACCGTATACAAGATCTGAACTCTCTTTCGCTGGCCGACGGATTCCGCTTCCTCGGCTCGGCACGTTCATTGTCGCGCTCGTCATCATCGGGCTCGCACTTCGCCTGTGGGAACTCGGCGAACGCCCGTTTCATCATGACGAAAGCCTCGACGCGTGGTGGAGCTGGCTATTCCGCAACGGCAACTACGTCGAATACAACCCCGTCTATCACGGACCATTGCGGTTCTACATCACCGCCGGTTTCTATGAAATTTTCGGTGAAACCGAGGCGTCGGCCCGACTGTTCTCCGCGTTGGCAGGCTCAGCTGCGATCGGGCTCCCCTGGTTCTTGCGCCGCGAACTTGGCAGCGCTGCGGTCGCCCTATCAGCGTTTGCTCTGTGTGTCAGCCCGACGATGCTCTACTACTCGCGGTTCGCCCGCGAAGACGCGCAGATGGTCTTCCTCGCACTGCTGGGCCTGGTACTCGGCATCGCATACCTGCGACAGCCTCGAACCACCGTCGCTGCGGGACTCATGTTCAGTCTTGCAGCAGGATTTGCGATCAAGGAATCGACCTACTTGTTCGGCATGCTCCTTGCGATCTATGCCGTGGTCGTTGTCGCCAGCCAGTTCGAAGCCCAGCAGCGCACCGGGGAGCCAGGACGCGGCAACGACACGCTGAATCCACGCTTCTTCGGCGCCGCTCTCGGGGCTGCGACGGTGGGCCTGATCGTGACGGTTGTCGTCGGCGCAGCTGGTGACCAACTCTTCGCTGCGATCGCTGTCTATTTCGCGGCTCTGGGCGGTTTCGCCCTACTCGTTGCACTTCCCAGCCTTCGGGCCGCCCGCTTCGTGTGGCCTATCCTCCATGCCGCCATCTCCGCCGGTGCAGTCATCGTTCTCGGCGCGGTGATCTTTGCATTGGCCAGATCTGAGCGACTTCCCCGTCCCGTCGACGACGATCTCAATCCGATCTGGTCTCTCGCCGTAGTCATTGTCGGCGCGTCGGTCATGGCAATTGCCGGCCTGATCGCCCTCGCGCCGCGGTTGCAGTTGAGTGACCGACTTCCCGCTGCTTGGAACTCGGCAAGCACCCGCACAATGACCGGCGCACTCTCGGTCGCCGGTGCCATGGTCGCCGTCGGAGAATTCCTGGGCATTCTCACTGCAAGTCGCCTAGCCATCGTTGCCGTAGCACTCTGTTTTGCCATCGGTTCCCTTGTCGTGTTTGCACCGCGGGCGACAGCCGAGAACTTTGCATGGCCGCACGCGCTCCGCCAGCTCGCCGCAATCGGCTGGGCCGGATGGTTCGTCGCCCTAGCCGTTTTCGCTGCGACCTGGCTCATCTCATTCACCATCTTCGGCACCGCCCGTCAAGACTGGGCTAGCGGATTCACCCGCGCTATCGACTACTGGGACAGCCAACAAGAAGTCAACCGCGGCGGTCAGCCCTGGAACTATTACCTCTACGCATTACCCGCCTACGAGTGGATCTTTGTCGCCCTCGGAGCCATCGGAACCTTCCGGGTCTTTCGACGTCCAACAGTCGCCACTGGCCTGTTTGTGTGGATGACCTTCGGCAGTCTGATCCTCTACAGCTACGCCGGCGAGCGCATGCCTTGGTTGATCGCCCACCCCCTACTGCCAATGCTTGCACTCGCCGGAATCGGAGCCGCCGTGCTGTGGCAGCACCGGGATCGGGCCTACATGCCGACCATCGCCGTGGTCGTCGCACTTGGCCTGATCGCCACGACGGGTACGTCGCTGCGGGCTAGCTTCCCGAACGGGTCCGATGGGCGTGAAATTCTGAGTCAAGCTGGCCAAGCCACGCCACACCTGACCGCAGCATTGCGCCGCCTCGACAATATTGACCAGTTGTCCATGCAACAGACCGGCGAACCGGCCTCACTGGCGATCGGCCGAGCCAATGCGTGGCCATACAGTTGGTATCTGCGTGACCGCCCAAACATGCAGTGGTTCGACAATGAGGTTGGCCCACCAACCGATGGTTCCGTCGACGTCATCATCGTCGACAATTTCGCGGTCAATCTCGAGGACTTCCCCGACTATCAGCCGACGCTTTTCGCGATGCGTTCATGGTGGGTCCCCACCTACGGCGATGCTGGGCTGGTTGGTTGGCTCAAATGGGTTCGCAACCGCTCCCTGTGGGAACAGCAGCCCAATGCGAACTACGCCGGCCTTCGCGAGATCGAAGAAACCGACGTCGAACTCGGCCCGATCGACAAGCTCGGCCAGCTCGGTGTCGGAGCTGATGATGCAGCGAGACGCTTCGTCGACTACGCCGGCGCTGCCGGTGATCCGATTCCGCCGCCAGTCGACCCCGACGCATTTGTCGAACCCGACGACGGGCGCGACGGGTGCGGCTCAGTCGATCAGTGGTTTTTGGTACACAACCGCTTTGCGGCTACCGAACGCCAAGTCCACCCAGGCGATATCGAGGTCATGGCGCCGCTCGAATGCGCAAACGATTCAATGAGCGCTCAGGGTTGACCCGTCAGGCTTGGAACCCGTCATGCGAGGTACCTAGAGCCTGCGGTGGTCGCAGACGGCATGAGCCGATCCGTCGGCGTCATTTCGCCTTGAGCACATAACACTGCGTCCACAGCAAAAAGTCGAGCCGAGTTCCTCGAATCTTCGCTTCGAGCCATTTGCCGATTTTGAGACCGAACTCACCAAGCGCTTCGGCGACAACCGGCACATATACGCCGCATTTGTATTGCTGAACGATGACGAAGCCCGCATCGTCGAGCTGTCTCTTCAACGCCGTTTCAGTCAGCAAATTGATGTGGCCAGTCGGGATGATCGGTTCTCGATAGATCATTCTCACGACGCTGATGATCCCCGGCAAAAAGGCCACCTTGCTGCACACTTCGAGCGGGCTGTAGCGCTGCGGGGTGGACAACACCAAACGGCCATCGTCCGATAGCAATCGGCGCAATCCGTCGAGCGCACCTGGTGAATCGGCAATGTGTTCAATGACC
>CALDYC010000144.1 GCA_937941245.1 uncultured Acidimicrobiales bacterium
ACTCACTATCCCAGATGGGCCCGAAGTATTCAGTGATGAAGACTTCGCTGCTTCATCCCAACGAACCCGCGTTGTGATCGACAAGATTCTTGAGAATCCGCAGACGAAGAGCCTCGTCGAGGAGAAGCTCGAGAGGATCCGTCGGCGCGTGCAATCGCTCGCAGCGCTTCGCAAAGCGCGTGGCCTCACTCAGGTGCAACTAAGCGAGGAACTCGGCCTCAGCCAAGGCGAGATCTCGCGCCTTGAGCGACGAGACAACCTCCACCTGGCGACCTTGTCTCGATTTGTCGAAGCCACTGGCGGAAGACTCCGCATCGTGGTCGTCTACAACGATGAAGAAGTCGAGGTCAGCCTTGGTGAGCTGGCCGAAGCGTCGCCGTGAACGCAACCAGTGCGAATAGCAATGTGAGTTCGGGGCGCTCCGAGGGCGAGTTCACGGAGAAGACCAAGAGGATCATTGCCGATCGTGCTGGACATGTGTGCTCCAGGCCCCACTGTCGGGTCGCGCCCAGAGGTCCACACAGCGAGTCCGACAAGGCTGCCAACATTGGCGTGGCGGCTCACATATCGGGTGCAGCCCCTAAATCGGCACGATGGGACGAGGGGCTTTTGAAGGCAGAGCGCAAGGCGCCCGAGAACGGAGTATGGCTGTGTTGGCCCCGCAGCGTTCGAATCGATGTCGACGAGAACCGCTTTTCGCCCGCGTTGCTCAGAGCGTGGTTCGGCGCTGCAGTCAACGACCAAGAATGGTTACTAAGCGCCGCCCGCGCCCCCATTGCCACCGGCGGCACGGTGGCCTGTTCTGGAGAGATTTGGAGTTCGGACGGAGTACTTGCGGCTATCGGCGGGTCGACCTTGTTGTGCATGCCGTCAGAGCGGCGTCCTGATGGCCGCGGCAAGACATAGGCACCAAGGCATCGGCACGCAGGAGAATTTGGGATAGATCAAGAAGCGGTCACCGACCGGCCGATCAGATGATCAGACGCTCGCGTGATCGCACCTGCTGATCCGTCCATCTGACGACCACCGGCAACGTTGCGCTCCGAGTCAACGGCACTGAAGACGAAACGACTGGCATCGAATCATCGAGCTAGGTTCGTTGCCATGTCGAGCCACATCGAACTTGCGGAGCATGTAGACCAAGCCCACGGCGCGCTTCTCGAAGCCATGCCCGCTGACCTCTTGGACCTGTCTGACATCCCCGCTGCCCGCGATCGTCTGCGAGCGTTGTTCCAGGCGTTACCCCAGCAGGTTCCGGCCGGTATCGACATGACCGAGCAATTCGTTCCCGGCTTTGGTGACGACCCCGACGTGCGGGTCAAGATCTACCGCCCGACCCATGTGGCGACTCGTGCGCCTGCGTTGTTGTGGATCCACGGCGGCGGCATGGTCCTGATGTCAGCCGACGACGATGATGAGAAGTGCGGGCAGTACGCCGCAGATCACGCCTGCATCGTCGTATCGGTCGACTACCGGCTCGCCCCCGAGACCCCCGCACCGGGGCTTGTCCACGACTGCTTTGCTGCGCTTCAGTGGCTGCAAACGAATAGCGCTGAGCTCGCAGTCGACCCAGAACGAATCGTGATTGGCGGAGCGAGCGCTGGCGCCGGGCTCGCCGCCGGACTGGCGTTGTTTGCCCGAGACCAAGGAGCGCCAGCGTTGGCCGGCCAGCTGCTCGTCTTCCCCATGCTCGATCACCGCAACGTGACCGATAGCAGTCATGCGATCGACGACGCTCGGGTGTGGAGCCGCCCGGCGAACCTCGCAGCGTGGCGTGCCTATCTCGGTGACAGCGAGCCCGATGCCTACAGCGCGCCGGGGACCGCAGCGGACCTCGCGGGGCTTGCGCCTGCCCATATTTCTGTGGGCACACTCGATCTGTTCCTCGACGAAGACATCGCCTATGCCCGTTCGCTCAACGCGGCTGGCGTGGCGTGCGAACTGCACGTGTATCCCGGCGCATTCCACGGCTCGCAGAACTTCCTGCAAGACCATGAGCTATCGCTTCGCTGGGCTGCGAGCGAAGCCGCATTCCTCGCTCGGTGTTTCAGCCGCTGACGAAGCCTGTGACGTGGTCCGCGATCATTGGCCAATAGACCGCCGGCAAATCGTGACCCATACCTTCGAGCTCGACATAGGTTGCATTCGCCATTACCTCGGCTGTCCGCTTGCCCCCCGAGAGATGGATCAACGTGTCCTCGGTGCCGTGTAACACCAAAGTGGGAATGGTCACGTTGCGAAGCTCGTCTTCACGCTGACCTGAACTCATGATCGCGGTGTACTGATTGACGACGCTTTCGGGCTGCACGCCGTAGTCGAACAACATCTCGCCTTTGGACCGGCTGGATTCTGGGGTCCATACAGCGGGCGATGCCCAAACCTTCTCGCTCGCAACCCGGGCTTCGAGCCACCCTTCGCGGTCGGTCGGACTAGGCGTCATCAACGCGTCGCGAGCCTGATCGCTTGACCGTCCGAATTTCGGATTGCCCGTCGTCGACATAAGCGACGTGATGGACAACAAACGGTCCGCAAAGCTGATGCCGAGTTGCTGCACGATCATGCCGCCCATGCTCATGCCGAACACGTGCGCTTGCTTCCAGCCCACATCGTCGAGAACCGCGACGGCATCGGTGGCCATATCGATCAGCTTGTAGCCACCCTGGGTTGCGGTCGCTCGTCCGGCGTCACGATTATCGAATCGCACCACTTCGAACCCCCGACTGACGAACTCGGCAACGAACCCCTGCTCGTAGGCCACCAACGGGCTGCTGAGTCCATTGACGAGCAGTAGCGGAAGCCCGCCCGGGTTGCGGGTGAGCACCCACGGCAACGCGATATCGCCGTTGCGTGCGGTGCCACTTGCCGGCTCGACTGCTTCGGCCATTGTTCGCTCCTCTGTCCCGATCTGTCCCGACTGTTCCTGCGAGATCAACCTTACGCCGACCGGGGATCTGGCCAAGTATCAGCCAGGGGCATCGAGATAGTGCAGCGGAAGAGCGGTTGTCTGCTTGAGTTTCTCCATAACAAAGATGCTTCGAACGTCATAGAGATCAACCGAGTCGATCAGCCGCTTGTAGAGCTCGTCCCACGCAGCAATGGATGGCACGACGACGCGGAGCATGTAGTCGATCTCGCCGCTTGTGCGATAGGCCTCGACCACTTCGGGAAGCTGGTCGATCGCATGCTGGAACTCTGCAAGCCATTCGGCCGAGTGGTTGTTGGTTCGGATCTGTACCAGTGCGGTCACGGCGAGATTGACCGACTCAGGGTCAACAAGCGCGACGCGCTGGGTGATCACACCTGCGGCTTCGAGGTTCTGGACCCGCCGCCAGCATGGTGTCGGAGTGAGCCCAACGTGATCGGCAAGCTCCCTGGCTGTCAGGCTGGCGTCGCCCTGAAGCAATTGCAGGATTTCCCGATCAACTTCGTCCACAATCGATGAATATACCGCTCTGGTTCTGATTTGTAGAACAACTTTGCGCTACTTGGCCAATGTGAGCCATATTCAGCAGAGAACTTGTTCAGCGCTCTGACATAGATTGTCCCCATGGGAATCGCACGGCATTTCACCGAACATCCGGCCTCTGAGGGAGAGACGTGGTGGGGACATTTTCGGGTCGCCATGGGCTTTAGCCGCAAACTGATCGGGGCTGGAATCGCCGCTGGAGTGCACGCCGTGCTGCCAAACTTCCACAAAACGACTGCAAGCCAGCGCATTCACCAGCTCCATCATTGCCTTGAGAGCGGCAACCGCTCACAGCTCGGCAACGGCCACCTCGCTGCAGTCCCCTGCCCTGACGAACAGGCTGTCCTCGCGAGCTGATCCGCTGCTAGCTGAACGATGCAGCGAGTGCCGCCACTGCGGCATCGCCACCATCGTGGATCGGTTCCCCATGACCGAACAAGATCGTGTTGTAGCTGAAATTTGCCAGCCTGGTGATCGACTGACGAGAGAGCGACACGTCGGCAAAGAACCTCTCGGGTCCCTCGATCACCGCGCTCCCCTCGCCAAAGATCGCGTCGCCAGCCACAAGTAGTCCGGCGTCATGGTCGATGACTGCGGTGTGTCCAGCAGTGTGGCCCGGCGTGGCGAGCATTTCGAAACCGAAAACGTCTTCGCCACCTTCAACCCCAGTAATCGGCGACGTTGAGATGCCATCAAGGTCAGCGACGCCGGCATAGACCTCGGCGTTGATGGCCAGAGCCAGCACCTCGTCGATCGCTCCGACATGGTCTTGATGCTTGTGCGTCAAGATGACGTGGGCCACGTCGCTGTAGTTCAGCCCAAGCGAGTTCAGTGACTGGCCGATCGCCTCAGCGCTGCCCGGAAAGCCGGTATCGACGATCGCCGCGGTGTTTCCACGGGCAAGCACATAGGCCGAGACGAAGCCAAGGTCAGCCCGCGCCCACCTCAACGATGTGTCGCCATCAGAAGCGGGCTGCTCGGCCGTCGCATCTGCGGCGGCCGCCAGGTCGGGCGGCGACGTCGGCGCCGACTCGGGTTGGCGGGTCGGGCTCGTTGGGGTCGATAGGTCGGCTGATTGACCACGTGCCTCGGTTTGGGCACCGTCAGCCCCACACGCGGCAAGCACGGCGGGGGTGAAAAGTGCCATCGCCACGGATCCCTTGCCAACATCGCCGAGGAAGGCCCGTCGCGTACGAGTTTGCGCCGGGGCGACCAGCTTCGAGACGTCGCCGCGGTAGCTGTGACCAGAGTGGCTGTGATCAGACTGGCTGTGACGAGAGTGGCTGTGACCAGAGTGGCTGTGACCTGAATCAGAGTGGTTGCCGCACATCGGGCCAACGTAACCCGACGGGGCGAAGTGATCTGGCCGGTCAGGCCTGAACCATGACAAGACGGTGATCGGTCGTGCTGCATCGGATCGCCCCACCGTCGACGATCACGACAATGTCCTCAAGCCGCATGCCCCACTTGCCGTCGATGTAGATCCCCGGCTCGATACTGAAGGCATGGCCGGACACCACGACGTCTTCGTTGCCGGACTTTACGTAGGGTTGTTCGTGAACCTCGGTTCCGATGCCGTGTCCGAGACGGTGAATGAAGTAGTCGCCAAATCCGGCGTCGGCGATGACGTCGCGGGCTGCCGCGTCGACTGATTCGAACGTGGCACCGGGACGAGCGTGGTCGACCGCCGCTTGTTGTGCCTTTTGCAGCGTGTCCCAGGTTGCAGCCACATCGTCTGGAATCGGGCCTGTCCACACGCACCTGGTGATATCGGAGCAGTAGCCATTGTGGCGTCCTCCGAAATCGCAGAGCACCATTTCTGAGGGCTGCACCACACGACTCGTTGGATGATGATGCGGACTCGCCGAGTTCGGCCCCGACGCGACAATGCAGAACTCGACTGTTTCGTGACCCACCGCGAGCAGACGTGCGGAAATGTCCTCTGCGATCTCGATCTCGGTGCGGCCGATGAGAGGAATCTCGCCAGCTTGGAGCTGTGCCGCAACGCGGTTCGCCAACCCGCCAACGACTTGCAGGCGCTGCATCTCGTCGTCGTTCTTCACCGACCGAAGGCCGCCGAGGCTGTCACTAAGCGACGCGAATCGAGTCTGCGGCATGCGGCGTTGCAGACCCAGCAGATGATGGGCCCACAGTTCATCGCTGACCAAGACCATGGTGCTTCCGTCGATTGCGTCAGCGATGAAATCCAACGGGTCATGATCGTCGGTCCACCCAGTGACCCGATACAGGTCAGGCGCCGATGGGACCAACGCCACCTCGATCTGGGGCACAAACAGGTCCGGGACTGTCGTCTCACCGGGACGAGCGACGAACGCCGTGATGCGTTCCATCGACGACGCGTGATAGCCGGCTAGATAGAAGAGATCCGAACCACCGCGCACCACCAGAGCATCGGCGCCAACCGACTGCAGTCGGGCCGCAGCGGCTTGCCACCGGGCAGCAAACAGTTTCGAGTCGATCTGACGTTCCATGGTGTGACGGTAATCGGGGGCCAGGCCTTCGACTCAGACGCGGCGGGCCGAGTCGAGTCACTCCAGCCGCAGGTCATGCCGATCATGGTGGCCGCTGGCTCCTACGCTCGACGGCCATGACCGACCCAACCGTCGCCCACGTCGTGATCGATGCGCTTCGCAGGAGCAACATCGATCAGCTGTTCTGCATACCGGGCGTGCAAAACGACGACTTCTTCAATGCGCTGGTCGACGCGCCCGACATTCGCCCGATCGTTGCCCGCCACGAACAGGGTGCTGCGTATATGGCGATGGGCGCAGCCCAGGTCACCGGAAAACCCGCGGCCTGCTGCGTCGTCCCGGGCCCCGGCATGCTCAATGCGTCAGCCGCTCTGACGAGCGCGTACTGGGGATACGCACGGGTACTTGCGGTGATCGGCCAGATTGCGACTCATCAGCAGGGTCGACATTTCGGAGCGCTGCACGACCTGCCCGACCAGACCGCGATCCTCAAGCAGCTCACGAAACACACCGCGGTCGTGCACGCACCCGATCAAGCGCGAGTTCAGATCCAGCAGGCCATCGACGCAGTCCACTCGGGACTTCCCCGTCCGGTCAGTATCGAAGTCCCGGTCGATGTCTGGGGGCAACCCTGTGACGCGACGATCGACGCTCCCGCCGTCACCATGCCCGTTGCCGACCCGACTCAGATCGAACAGGCCGCTGCTCTCATCGCCTCCGCCGAACGGCCGCTGTTCATTGTCGGCTCTGGTGCCTATGGCGCCGCCGAGTCGGTGACGGCTCTCGCTGCATTGACCCAGGCAGCAGTGACAACTCGCCGTATGGGCCATGGCGTCATGCGCACCGACCACCCGCTGTTCGTGCCGATCACCTGCGCCCACGAGCTGTGGGCCGACGCCGACGTCGTGGTTGGGATCGGAAGCCGGCTCGAATGGCCGCTCGGCACATGGGGCTACGACGACAGGCTGTCGCTGATCCAAATCAATGTCGACGCCGATGAAGTTGACCGGCACGGGATCACGACCGTCGGCCTGCACGCCGACGCCGACGCGACATGCCGCGCGTTGATCGATGCCATCGGACCGATACAGCGCGCCGACCGGTCTGGCGAGCTGGCGCAGCTTCGGGCGTCGTTTGCGGATCGCACGGCTCACCTTGAACCGCAGCGATCATTCTGCGCTGCGATCCGCGACGTACTTCCTGACGATGCCGCAATCGTCGAAGACGTCACCCAGATCGGCTTCGCAGCCCACCTCTTCTATGACCATCGAGCACCTCGCACGTTCTTGTCCTCAGGCGCAGCAGGCACCCTCGGAGCCGGCGCGGCCGTGGCGATAGGTGCCTCGGCGGCGACTGACCGCCCCGTTATCGGCGTGATCGGCGACGGCGGGTTCCTCTTCACGGCCACCGAGCTGGCATCAGCGGTACAGCACAACATCCCGTGCAATTTGGTGGTGTTCAACAACAATGCATACGGCAACGTGCGACGTATTCAGCGCGAACGATTTGGCGAAGACCGAACGATCGCGAGCGCGCTCGTTAACCCCGACTTCTCAACCTTCGCCGACAGCTTCGGCGTGAAGTATTGGCACGCAGATTCTCCTGAAACGCTGCGGCCAGCCCTTGGTGCGTCGATCGATCACGATGGACCGTGCCTGATCGAGGTATCGGTCGATGCCATGCCGAATCCGTGGCCATTCCTACGCCTGCCCGCCAACCGCGGCGTGAATGCGGCGAGCTGAGCTTTGGGGCTGGTTCAGCCTCGGCTTCGGCCCATGAGGAACAATGTGGCAACCCACGCAATCGACGTGGCTGCCGCGGCAACGTAGGTCAACGCGGCGGCGGTGAGCACCTGGCGGGTGCCTTTGCGCTGAGCAGGGTCGGCCAGGCCGAGAGCTTCGAGGTTGTCAAGAGCTCGCTTGCTTGCGTTGAACTCGACCGGAAGCGTAAGTAGCTGGAAAATCATCGTTCCAGCGAGCATGAACGCACCGAGCCGAAGCAGAAAGTCGCTCGAGAAGATGAAGGCGCCGCCGATGAACCATGGCGATAGCCGGCCTCCCATCGCGGCAAAGGGTACGAACCACTTGCGCAGTCGTAACCGAATGTCGTCGCGGTAATCCTGAATCGCGTGACCAGCCTCGTGGGCCGAAACGGCCATCGCCGCCACGCTCGTCGAGTCGTGGTTGGTCCTCGACAAACGCAAGATGTCGCGAGCTGGGTCGTAGTGGTCGGTGAGTTTGCCCCGGACCTTTTCGATGCGAACGTTGTTCACACCTTTGCCCTTGAGGATCGCCGCGGCGGTCTGCGCGCCGGTAACCCCGAACGTGTTCGGGACCCGGCTCCACTTCTTGTATGTCGACGCCAGCCACCGTTTGACCAGCCACGAACCGCCAAACGCGATTGCGACGACGAGCCAAACAACGCCGTTGCTCACACGTCGCTCTCGTCCGCTGGCGTATCGGCGACGTCGCCGTCGGCACTGCCGCCCTCGGCGTCGGCGTCGGCGTCGGCGGACCCATCAAGCCCCATCGAACCGGAGATCTTCTCGGCCGCGCCTTCGGCGTACCCCTCAAGGTTGCCCATCAGGTCGCCAAGTTCGGCACCGACCGACTGGAAGGTCTTGACCAGCGCGGCCTGC
Organism: uncultured Acidimicrobiales bacterium; assembly: GCA_937941245.1. Lineage (GTDB taxonomy): Bacteria > Actinomycetota > Acidimicrobiia > Acidimicrobiales > UBA10347 > UBA10347. The sequence continues at coordinate 8,597 of CALDYC010000144.1, forward strand.
ATTGATTGGGCCAGGTCGCGCATATCGCTATGGACCGCTTGGTCTCGCGCGGCGTTGCCAAACGCATCGAATGCATCGGTCACCTTTGCGGTGAGATCATCGAAGGCTGAGCGAGTGCTTCCCTCGGGCCGGTCGGTCGCACCGTCGGCTTCTTGTTCGAGGTGAAGCTTGAGCTTGAGCCCAAGGCCTTCGACCTGGCTTGCGACATCGTTCCAGGCTTTTTTTGCATCGTCCATGGGGGCTCCTCAGTTCGTCATGCTTACACGACACTAGGTGCGTCGTGCTGGTGCAAACACTCGACGTAGCCGCGGTATTCCGCTCGGCTGCGGGCTCGGCTAGTCCTTAGCTAGGTCCGCGGCGTAGCCAGCCGCAAGGCCGACCCGCAGGTCCGGTGCGGCAAAGTCGGGCATTTGGGCGCTGATGATGTCGGCAATATCGGGACTATCGGCGAGGTCCTCCCACGCATTGGTGTCCCATACCCGGCCACGCTGAAACGCTTTGGCGCAGTGGGCGAACAGTTCGTCGACTTCGACGACGATGGCCGACTTCGGCCGTCGCAGCTTGTCGGTGAAACCGTCGAGTACGTCATCGCTGGTTGTCACGACCGCACGGCCGTTTATGCGCAACGTCTCGTCGGCACCCGGCATGATCAACAGCACGCCCGCATGACCTTGTTCAACGATGTTCGAAATGCTGTCCACCAGGTTGTTGCCATTGAGGTCGGGAATGGCGATCTGGCGATCGCTTAGACGTTGGACGAACCCGGGCGGCCCGCCCCGTGGCGATGCGTCAACGTCGCCGCCCGACGACGACGTTGACAAGATAAGAAACGGACACCGGTCGATGAACCCAGCCGAAGCCGAGTCGATCACGGTTTGCTTCTTGGCCTGCACCAGCGACGACGGCTCTCGATACATCGTTCGCAGCTGTTCCAGTGAGGTGACGGTGTCACGAATATCCATGATCCTGATTGTGCCAGACGGCCCGCCCGCAGCTCACCAGGTTCCAGGCCCCGGGTTCCAGGCCCCAGACCATCGGGTTCGCCGAGAGGCCAGCTCATCGAGAGGCCAGCTCATCGAGAGGACGGTTCATAGACTCAGCCGGTGACATGGTTCGAGGCGGTACTGCTGCTGGTCGGCGGCGGATTCGCTGGCGCAGTGAACGCGATGGCGGGCGGCGGTTCCATGCTGACTGTCCCGTTGCTCATACTCGCTGGCGTGCCCGGTGTGGTTGCGAACGGATCGAACCGCGTCGGCATTCTGACTTCGAACATCACCGCGTTGATCTCGTTCCGCAACGAAGGTGTTCGGGTCGCACGAAATCTGCTTCCGATCATCGGACCGGCGATCGTTGGTTCGCTCGTCGGCGCGTACGGCATTAGTGAACTGACCGACGAGACCTTCGAGCGGGTCTTTGGCCTGCTGATGATCCCATTGATCATCTTGACCATCTTCAAGCCCAAGGTTCGCGAGCGTGCGGACCACTGGCCGCTCCCGGTCACCGTTGCAGTTTTCTTTCTGATTGGCGTCTACGCCGGAGCGATCCAGGCCGGAGTCGGATTGGTGTTGTTAAGTGCGCTGAGCCGCAGTGGCCTCGACCTGATTAGCGCCAACATGATCAAGGTGATCTTCACGATATGTGCAACCTGCATTGCCCTGCCGGTGTTCATCATTCAGGGGAACGTCCGGTGGGGGCCGGCTCTGCTGCTCGCTGTCGGCCTGAGTGTTGGCGGCTGGGTCGGGGCCAAGTTCGCAGTTCGCGGCGGCGAGAAGTGGATCCGGGCCGTGATGATCGTCGCCGCTATCGCGCTGGCGATTCGTCTGATTCTCGGTTGAACGCTCTTCGGTAGCAGCGGGCGCGATCTTCATCGCTCGACCTCGTGTCGCTAGCGGTCGCGACCTCGCTGGCGGTTACAACGAGTCGCCCCGGCGGACCCAATCATCGATAAGCGCTCGAGCAATGCTGCCACGGGGCGGGATCTTCGGAAGCTCGCTTGGGGCGAACCACTGGGCGTCGGCGATCTCATCGGGCGCAGGGGTGATCTCGCCATCGACATAGGTGGCGAAAAAGCCGAGCATGAGCGAGTTCGGGAACGGCCAGGACTGGCTGTCGAAATAGCGGAGGTCAGCGACCGAAATCGCGACCTCTTCCATGATCTCGCGATGAATGCAATCTTCGAGTGACTCACCCGGCTCGATGAACCCAGCGAGCGTGCTGTACATCGGCATAGACCAGGCGATGTTGCGTGCCAGAAGTGCCCGACCGTCGGGGTGTTCGACAAGCACGATGACTGCTGGCGACAAACGCGGGTACGCCGAGAAACCATCGACCGGGCAGGTCATCGAACGTTCTGAGTCGCTCATCTGCATGGGACCACCGCAGCGGCCACAACGTTGGTTGTCCCGGTACCAATCGCCGATCTGGGTGGCGCGCCCGGCGATGTTCCAGATCAGCGGGTCCAACGTGGCCATCATCGAGCGGAGGTCGGTGAACATCAGCCCATCGACGGGTGCGGTGAACTCGTCGAAGTCAGCACCGACGTCGGCAGTCCACCAGTGGCCAGGTTCGCCTTCGACTCGGCCAAGCACCAGCGAAGTTCCAAGCGCATCACCCAGCGCGGCGGCTTGGTCGCTGGTCAGCGGACGTGGCCCATCAAGACCGTCGACGATCAACACTTTTCCGGCACGAGTGGGAAACCACTGATCGTCGGCGGTTGCCGCGGGTGACCCGGCAACAGGAACGAATGGCGGCACAGATTCAGACATTGTTACGAGTCTGGCACCGGCGATGACTTTCTGTCAGCTAGCCCCGGCGATCTATCGTCGGTGGCGTGCCAAAGGGGGTCCTTCGATGAGCAACTCAACGGTCGGTGTACCGGTCGATACCAGCAGGGTCGACTTTCATTTCGACGTGCTCTGCCCGTACGCCTATCAAACCGCCAAGTGGATTCGCGACGTGCGGTCACAGAACGGTTTGACCATCAACTGGAAGTTCTTCAGCCTTGAAGAGGTCAATCGGGTTGAGGGCAAGAAGCACCCATGGGAACGCGACTGGTCCTATGGCTGGTCAATCATGCGAATCGGGGCGCTCATCCGCCGCACGAGCATGGACGACCTCGACCGTTGGTATGAGCGAAGCGGCCGGGCGCTTCATGAAGAAGGTCACCGTCCCCATGATCCTGAGGTTGCGCGCCATCTGCTTCGCGAAATTGACTTGGACCCGGCGTTGGTTGACCAATCGATCGCCGATCAAAGCACGCACGATGAGGTCAAGGCCGATCACCAGAGGGTCCTCGACTCGGGCGGCTACGGGGTTCCAACCTTGTTCTTTGGCGAGGGCGCCGATGCACACTGCTTGTTCGGGCCCGTACTGATCGAACCACCAACTGGCCCTGCTGCGCTCAGACTGTGGAGCGCCGTCACGGCATGGACCGAGTTCCCGCACCTGTATGAGTTGCAGAAACCCAAGCTTGTGGCCGACCAAAAGGCCATCGCCACGACGTTCAAGCCGTATCTCGAAGCTCGCGACTGGATCAGCATTAACCGCGGCACCGAGATTCAATTCACCGAAGACGGATTCAAAGCGGCTGGCAAGGTCGCAGACAGGGACCAGCTATGACCACGCCCGATGCCATCGCCAACCTCAACATGTGCTTCGATTCGCTCGACTCATTGTTTGCGAGCCTTGACAACAACCAGTGGGCGACGCAGTCATATTGTCCCGACTGGGACGTTCGCGGTATCGCCACCCATCTGGCCGGCATCGAGGCCATGATGATCGGCGAACAGCCCGGTTCCTGGACCGACTCGGTTCCGTTCGACAGGGTTGGCGAGTGGATCGCAGCGGCAGCCGATCTCACCAACGCGGACTTCCTCGAGCGCTACCGCCAGACGATCACCGCCCGACAGGCAGAGATGGCTGCATACACCGCCGATCAAATGGCGCTGCCGTCAATGACACCAGTGGGACCAAGCACCTACGGGCATTTCATGGCGATCAGGGTCTTTGACTGCTGGGTGCATGAGCAGGACATTCGTGGACCGCTCGCCATGGCGGGCCACGAATCAGGACCGGCAGCCGAGATGGCGCTCAACGAAATCGAATCGTCGCTGCCGTACATCATTGGCAAGAAGGTCGGGCTTGTCGATGGCAAGACCATGACGATTGAGTTGACCGGACCGGTCGAGCGGCGCATGCACGTTGTGGTCGACGGGCGAGCCGGGGTGGTAGATCAGCTCGACAACCCCGACGTAACGCTGACCGCAAACTCGACTGCCTTTGCTCTGTTGGCTTGTGGCCGGATCGACCCACAGGGTCCGATCGATGACGGTCGAGTGACGTGGAGCGGCGATGCAGAGTGGGGCGAAAAGGCTGCCCGCAACCTGCGCTTCACGATGTAGCTGGCGGCGCTGCGATTGCCGGCGGTCCGAGTAGGTCCCATCGGTTGCCGGCAATATCGATGAAGACGGCGACGGTTCCATATGGCTCATGGCGAGGCTCTTCGACGAAGCGCACTGCGTGGTTTGTCATCCGGGTGTGGGCAGCATCGAAGTCGTCGACATGCAAGAAGAACCCGACGCGCCCTGCGGTTTGATTGCCGACGGCTGCAGCCTGATCCTCGCCAACCGCCTCAGCAAGCAGCAGACCGGTCGTGGCCCCTGGCGGCCGCACGACCACCCACCGTTTTGGGGTGCCGTTGTCGGCAAACGCCGGGCTGTCTTCGATCAGGTCGAATGCGAGCGCGTGAACAAAGAACTCAATGGCGGTGTCATAGTCGTCGACGCAAAGCGTGACCAGCCCGAGGTGCATCGTGGCGACCCTAGTGAGCTGAGCGGAGCGGCACAGAACTGCCTTCGGGTAGGTTCCCCTCGTGACTGCAGAAGATCGTGGCTTCGAGTTCGTCCCCCAGCCTGAATCGGGACGGACCTTCACCGGCAGCCGCACTGTGTCGATCGCCGACGCCGCTGCCGACGGGCGGATGAGCTTCGACGCGATTGCGCGTTTCCTTGGCGATATCGGCAACGACGACACTGACGATGCCGGATTCGCCGATTCGGGTCTGGCATGGGTTGCTCGCCGCATGCAGATCGTCGTCGAGTCACCAGCTTCGGCCCGCGAACAACTCACGATGACGACATGGTGTTCTGGCACAGGCAAGCGGTGGGCCGAGCGCCGCACATCGATCGCGGGCAGCCAGGGGGCGAAGATCGAAGCGGCCGCGCTGTGGGTTCATGTCGACCCCGAATCAGGGCGCCCGTCGCCGTGGGGTGAGCAGTTCGCCGACACCTACCTGCAGGCCGCTCAGGGGCGGTCAATCGACAGCCGCCTGCGACTGCCGAAGCGCCCGCCCGAGAGCGACGTGCACGAGATGCCGTGGCGGTTCCGTCGCAGCGACCACGATGTGTTCGATCACGTCAACAATGCCAGCTACCTCTCGGTCCTCGAAGAGGCACTCGGTGGCCATGCTCCCCCGTTTCCGCTTGAGGTCCATATCGATTGGCACAAACCGTCCACGTGCGACGAGGTCTTTCGCGTCGTCGAGGCAGTCACCGACCGCGACATGTGTATGTGGCTCATGGTCGACGACGATGTGCGCGCCGTGATCTCCGGACAGCCAGCGCGGTAAGAAGACCGGCGCTGTAACGGTGTACAAGGGCGGGCAGAACGCCCGGCATTACGCTCGAACCCATGTCGAGCACCAACGCCTTCGTCAGCCCCGAGATCGGCGCTTACCTGACCTCGCACACGACTGCCCCCACCGTGATCGAGCAGCGGTTGATCGACGAGACCGCACAGCACCGGCACGGCGCCATGCAGATCAACCAGACCCAAGGCCAGCTGATGGCCCAGCTCGTGCAGACGTTGAACCCGACCACCGTGGTCGAGATCGGGACGTTCACCGGCTATTCGGCACTCAAAATGGCCGGGTCTCTGCGCGACGGAAGCACGCTGATCGCCTGCGACGTCAGCGATGAGTGGACCTCAATCGGGCGACCGTTCTGGGCCGAAGCTGGAGTTGCTGACCGGATCGACCTGCGAATCGGACCCGCTTCGGAAACGCTCGCTGCGCTAGACGACGACCTGCAGGTTGACGTGGCGTTTATCGACGCGGACAAGACGAGCTATCTGCACTATCTCGAACTACTCATCCCCCACCTGCACGAACGCAGCCTGGTGCTCGTCGACAACGTCCTCTGGAGCGGCAGGGTGCTCGACGACAGCACAGACGACGCCGAGAGCACCGCAGCGATGCGCACCTTCAACGATGCAGTCGTCAACGATTCACGCCTGTCCGTTTCGATGATGCCTGTCGGCGATGGGTTGTCGTTCATCACCCTCGCCCCGTAGCTAACCCGTCGCCACAGCTGGCCACGGTTCAACCGTTCAACGGTTGAATTTCGATTCGTAGCCGAGGCGCATAGCGGGCAAGAAGAACTGCTCGGTGTACTCGTACACCGCAGCGAGAAGTCGGTCGATCAGCGCAGCATCGATATGGCGGTTTTCGACCCGGGATCGCAGATAGATCGCCTGCTCACCACCGATCACGAACGACATCTCGGCCATCGACCGGTTGCGGATTAACAGGTGCGAGAACACCTGCTCAAGATTCTCTTCGGGCGCGGGCATGAAGTAGCTCTCGACGGTCAGGGTGCGCTGATCGAGCGTGAATTCCGCGCTGAAGTGTTGCTTCGATTCACCTGCGATGCGGACGTACCAGAACGGTTTGTCGATCTCGCCTCGCTCGACGGCAGCGACCGCGTCGATCTCACTAACCGCGACACCTAGAACGTCGTCGATCAGCTTCTCAACGTTGCTGAGTTCGGCTGGGGTCATGGTCGCCATCAGGCACACTCGACCAATCGCCGAGCACTCAACTGGTCATACAACTGGCGAAGATCAGCCGCAGTTGACGACCATCGATACTGTTTGGCGTGTTGATGCGAATTGAACGCCAGCTCGGCGGCGAGCATGGGGTGAGCAAAGATCTGGTCGAGGTAGGTCGCAAACACTGAGGGATCTCGACCGGCCACCAAGAAGCCGGTCTTGCCGTGATCGACCAACGTGCGCAGGCCACCGACCGACGACGCGACGACCGGCGTACCGCATGCCGCGGCCTCGAGTGCGACCAGACCGAACGACTCGCTTCGGCTCGGCACGATGCACACGTCGGCGGCCCGGTACCAGCTCGACAGCAAGTGATGTGGCACCGGTTCAACAAAGCTGACCCGGCTATGCAAGCCATGGGCGTCGATGGCGTCGTGCACGCGTGCGAGTTCTTGTTGGCCCTCGAGTCCACTTGGCCCACCGACGATCACCAGGCGAGCGTCGCGATTGCGCATGCGGCCAAGCGCTTCGGTTGCGACGGCGACACCCTTGAGCGGCTGGATACGCCCCACGAACAGAATCGTCGGGCCGGGGCGCAACCCAACCGCGGCTCGTGCTGCGGACTGTTCGCCCGGCGAGAACAGTGCATGCTCGACTCCGGGGGCGACACGGGCAATCCGTTCCGCCGGAGCGGCATAGAGACGCTTCAGCCAGTTTGTCTCGGCAACACAACTGGCGGTCACCGCATCGGAGCAGGCAATGACTTCGGCTTCTGCCTGGGCGCGTCGTTCGGGTTCGTGATCCCCGGTCTCGGCTTTGACCCGAGCGAGCGTATGGAACGTGGTGACGAGCGGAATGTCGAGCCGGTGCTTGATCCGGTGCCCTGCAACCCCTGACAGCCAGTAATTCGCATGCAACACGTCGACACCGCCGTTGGCGGCAATGTCGGCTTCGACTTTGTAAGCGAACTCATCGACAATGCCATACAGCTGTTCTTTGGCAAGATCGTGCGGGCCTGCATCGATGTGCACGACACGCACACCCGGCTCCAAGTTGACCTCACGCGGCAGGTCCGGGTGCCAGGCGCGGACATACACATGGCACTGCGCACCCGAGTGCGCCAAGTGCGACACCAGCTCGCGGATGTACACATTCATTCCGCCGCTGTCGCCCGAGCCGGGCTGGGCTAACGGAGAGGTGTGCAACGACAACAACGCAACCGTGGTCGGTCGCTCGTTGGTTGTGCTTGCCACAGACACAATGCTAACGCTGGGGCGGCGAACGGCCCGACTCAGCCGCCAGATACCGGCGGCAGCAACGCCACCTCATCGCCGTCTACAACCGTGGCGTCAAGGTCGCCGGGGTCACCATTGATCCACACCCGGCAAGTCGGGACAAGCTCCGCAAAGCCGCTCCCGTAGCGTTCAGTGGCAACCGCAATGAGGTCATTGACGGTGCCTGCGGTGAACTCGTCTGATCGCACACCAGCGGCCTCACGAATCGACGCGAACAACCTCAGGGTCACCATTGGCCGATCGTAGCGAGCACTCGCGCGGTCGCTACGGTGAGGTACCAATGACCGACATTCTGCTCGTGCGCCATGGACAATCCGAATGGAATGCTCAAGGCCGCTGGCAGGGACAGGCCGATCCGCCACTCAGCGAGCTTGGCCGACGCCAGGCGATCGCCGCTGGTGCATACGTTGCGCGCACCGACCGCTTCGACGCAATTGCGTGTTCGACCCTCGACCGGGCATACACGACCGCCCGTCTGATCGCCGAGCAATGCGCCATGGTCGAGCCTTTCGCGACCGAGCATCTCATCGAACGAAGCGCCGGGGCGTGGAGCGGTTTGACTCGCGAAGAGATCGAACGCGACTACCCCGGCTTCCTCAAAGCAAAGAAGTATCCCGAGGGCTACGAGTACGACGACGAGCTCCTGGTGCGGGTCAATCGCGGGCTCGCCGAGATCGTCAGCGATCTTGACGGAGACCGCCTGCTCGTCGTGGCCCACGGCGGAATTGTGTACGCAATCGAGCAGTCACTCGGCCTGCCGTTCCGGCACCTGTCAAACGTGGGTGCCCGCTGGCTACATCGCGATGATCACGGTGGGCTCCAGCTCGGTGCTCGCATTGATTTGCTGGTCGACTTCGATGGTGAATCGACTACACCCACAGCGATCTGATTTCAGCGCGGCTATTTCGCTGCGACTGTTTTCACAGAGCTCATTTCACTGCGCTCATTTCACAGAGCTCGCAATGTCACCGCTATCGGCGTTTAGGTCGGCGATTTGCCCGACGCGCACCGGTCGAGCGCAGGACGAGATTCGAGCGAGCCGTCTGCGCGGAGTTGGGAGCAGGTGCGACACAACGTCGCCGAGTCGCGAGCCAGACATTTGAGCACGAGTTCGATGTCAGATATTTCTGAGTCGACCTCATCTAGCCACTCACTGTCAGGAAGTCGGGTCAGCTGACCAACCGTGCCAGTCGCAGCAGCGTTTGGAGCGGCACCAGACTGGTTTGGCGCCGACTGGTCCTCGTTGTCGTCCACGCCGAGACCCTACCGAAACGTCACGATTTCGAGGCCGACACCCGTGTTGACGAGGTACCATCGCTTCGCCTCCGTGGCGCAGTCTGGTTAGCGCAGTGGACTTTTAATCCATTGGTCGTGGGTTCGAATCCCACCGGGGGTACCAAATAGGACACATTCGAACCCGAGTCGGCATCAGCCCCCTCGGATTCTTTCATATCCGGGGTGTTTTGGGCCGTTTCCGGCGGCTCTGCAAGGAACTCGGCTGTGACCGTGACCTCGCCTGTGGCGGTTGCGCTTGTGCGGTCGACTGAGCAAACCACGGGCAGCGACGAGCTTGGTGAGTTCCTTGAGGTTGACCTCGCCAGCGGCGTAGGTGCGATAGGCCCACCGAATGTGCGGTGCTCGCTCCTCATCTACGGCGATGGTGCGGTGCTCTCTGCCGTCTGGATCAAAGCTACGAGCGAGCCCGAGCGCTCGCCAGAACGGCCGAAACGGCCCCTGGCGACGCGTTAAGGGGCTCGCTCGTTGCCGTTTATCGTCCTTCCCGGCCATATCACGCGTGTGGTAAAATGTTCTCCGACATACATATGCGTGAACTATTTGAACGACTGCAACGAACCAAGATGATCCTGACTGGATTGTTGTTGGTCGTGGCTGGAATCGTTCTGCTGGTCATCAGCCGCAATGTCTCCGGCGAGACCTCTGGACTGGTTGAGCTGATCCCCTGGGGTGAACTCGGCGGCATCCTCATCGGCGCAGGACTACTTGGCATCTGGATCGATCACCTCTTCGCCAAAGAAGCGGCCGCTTCGAACGAACACCAGCTGCGCGCACTTCTTCATGAGCACGCGCCAGCCATGCGCGATGCCGTGCTGTCAGCCTTTGCTGCCGATCACGCTGATCTGGAGCGAGTGGCAACGCCGGAGATGCTTGATCGGCTGATTCCGAACTCTCCGGGGCTTCGACTCGGCAGCCAGGAGTTTGCCGACGAAATCTACGGAGACCTAAGCGCCCAAACCATCGAAGCGGCCGAATGGTGGAGTGATGCCTCGGTCGACATCTCGCTGACGCCTCATGCTGACCATGATCAGTTCTTCGATGTCATAGTGCGCTGGGAATATACGACTGTGCCTGGATGGGGCAGCCGATCGTTTGCTTGTGTCGGCGATCGGCGGGAGTACGCCGACATCACCAAGAGCCGAGGTCAAACCTCGGTGTGGTACGTGAAGCCCAACGACACCTTCGATCCGGCTGATCGCAAGGCCTTCGAACTACTGGCCTTCTCAGTCAACGGCACACCCTGCTCGATCAAGCGGTCATCGAGGAAGCACTACCAG
>CALDYC010000145.1 GCA_937941245.1 uncultured Acidimicrobiales bacterium
GGTCGTCATCGCCGATGAGCCCGCTGACATTGTCGGCGAACTTCGTAGCGAGCTCGGCCGCGCTCAACGGCCGGTCGGTGCCGCCGCGGTTGGTGAGGACCTCATGGGTCATTGTGTTTCCGTCCGTGGTCGTCACAGTTAGACGGGCTGGGAATTGGTATGGGTACACGTCGAGTAACGCGGGGTCGCCGACCACATCTATGCGTTGCATGAGCGCTCTGCGGTGCGGATCGCGCGCTAGTTCGTCGGTGAAGTCATCGAGGCCCAGGCCGAGTCCGCCGCCGCCGATCAGCGCTGCAGCAACGGTATACGGGCCGCTGAACTGCGCTTGGTAACCGGTTTCGGGCATGCGCTTGTGTTCGATGGGATCACCAATCGTTCGAACGGTCGGAGGTGCAACGCAAAGCACTGCATGGTCAAGATCGTCGGCGGTTACGCCGTCGGCTTTGAACCGAAGGGCGGCATCGATGCCCGTGTGGGTGAAGTGGTTTGCCGGATACGGCTTGTAGAAGATCGTCGCGGCTTCCCAGTGGTCCCCGATGCGGTCAACCGTCGATTCGACGTCTCCGTGGTCGCCTAAGTACGCCTGGTAGAAACCGAAGCGTCCCTCGATGACCGAGTCCGGGCCGGTGATGCCCCGCACCGCGAGTTGAGCGGCACTCACGCCAGCTCGTGCAGCCCACCCGCAGTGCATGCGTTTGACGGTGCCGCCAGCACGGTTGGCTTCGATAATGCCGCTTCCCATGCTGCAGGCAATGGCCATGGCATGGCCGATTGTGGCTTGGTCAGCCCCGGCGAGGCGAGCGGCGGCGGCCGCTGACCCGATCGCTCCGCAGATCGACGTGGCGTGTTGGCCGCGTTCGAAGTAGATCGATTGACGAGACTGAGGGTCGAACCCACCCATGCCCAGGCGAACCGCGATCTCGAGTCCGGCCGCAACGGCGTTGATCAGTTCGTCGCCGGAGGTGTTGCCTCGTTCGGCCATTGCCAGCGCTGCGGGAACAACCGAAGCACTCGGATGCAGGATCGATGGAAGATGGGTGTCGTCGTAGTCGAGTGAATGGGCGAGCACACCGTTCACAAACGCCGCCTCGGCAGCAGACACTTTTGTGCCTGCGCCGATGGCGGTCGCTTGCGGTCGGCTTTGCTGATCGAGCGCAAAGCCGATTGCTGCCTGGCTGGTGTCGAGGGTGGTGGCACGCACGGCAATGCCGACGATGTCCACAATGCGCGACGCGATGCCAGAGCGGACGTGGTCCGGAACCGGACCCGATGCGAGCGCGGCGAGCTGTTCGAGAATCAGAGTCATGCGATCGCCAGCGGTCGAGCGGGAGCGCCAGTTGCCCCAGCGATGTTCAAATGCGACAGCACGAACACGAACTCATGCACGCCGGCTGCGGCAATGCCTTCGAGTTCGATCGCTTCGATGATGTTGATGCCGGCTTCGACGAGCAGTACCCGGTGGGCAGGCAAGAGCGCGTGTCCGGCGCCCGCGGGCAAGCACTCGTAGGCGATGGTGTCTGCGCCGGTGAGCGCCACTTTGTGATCGGCAAGCCATTGGGCGCCGGCTTCGCTGACACCGGGAACGCCGGTACCGACGCCGCGGTATACCTCACTGTTGTCGGCGTGGATCCCCCAGCCGCTTCGGATCAGAACAGCGTCGTCTTCGCCGATCGGTGTCGACTGGCGATCAACGGTTGCTTCGAGGTCAGCGACCGTGATCTCGTACCCGGCAGCGCAACAGTCAATACCCAAGGTGGCGGGTACGTCGAGCAAGACACCGCGACCGACAAAGGGAGCAAGCTTGTCGATACCGAGCACGTCGAACCGGCCGGTCGACTGAGCATGGGCAGCGTCCACGCCGCCGAAGAGTTCGCCATTGTGTGAGACATGAGCAAGGGCATCGACGTGAGTGCCGACGTGGCAGCCGGTTGTCAACATGTCCGCGGCAGCGGAGCCGCCGTCGTCGCGTACCCGATCGCCGTGGCGGCGGTCCAGGCAATGCCTGAAACTCGGATGGTTAGGTGACTGAGACATGCCGTTGTACATCAGTCGTCCAAGGTCGTGAACGGTTGCGTCGCCAAGTAGCTCAAGCAGTGATGCGGCTGTGGTCATGCGATGACTCCTTTGGAGCGCAACTCGTCGATGGTCGACTGGTCATAGCCGTAGTCTGCGAGAATGGCCTCGGTGTCCTGGCCTAGGTGGCGGCCGGTGTGGCGGACTTTGCCCGGCGATGCAGACAGCCCAAACAGCAGGTTTTGCATGCGCACCGGTCCAAGGTCGTCGTCGTCAATCGTGACTACCGCGCCGCGGGCCTGCACCTGCTCATCGGCTAGGTAGGCGGGCACGTCGTACACCGGAGCCAGCGCAACATCGGCGTCGGCGAATGCTCGAACCACTTCATCGAGAGGGCGAACACGTATCCAACTCGCAACTGCTTCGTCGATGATGTCACTGTGCTCGGCCCGACCCGCGCCGGTCGCGAACCACGGCTCGTCGGCGAGCTCGGCGCGGCCGACTAAGACCATGGCTCGACGGGCGATGGCATCGGCGCTTGACGAAACCGCACACCATTTGCCGTCGGCCGTGAGATAGGTGTTGCGGGGGGCGTTGTTCGAGGACCTGTTCCCGGATCGGGTCGCAACGGATCCGGTTTGGTCATAGGTGACGATGTGGGGCCCGAGCGCTGCGGCGAGCGGCTCCAAAATGCTCTGGTCGATGACCTGGCCTTCGCCGGTGACGCTGCGATGGTGCACCGCCATCATGATCGCTGAAACTGCGCTCATGGCGGTGATTGAGTCAGCGAGACCAAAGGGCGGGAGCGTTGGGGGCCGCTCTGGTTCCCCGGTCATGTGAGCGAATCCGCTCATCGCCTCGATCAGCGTGCCAAACGCTGGGCGTTCGGCGTACGGGCCGGTCTGGCCGAACCCGGTAATGCGACAGAGAATGAGTCCGGGGTTGTGCTCGCTGAGGGTGTCATAGCCCAAGCCCCATCGTTCGAGTGTTCCGGGCCTGAAATTCTCGACGACAATGTCAGCTTGAGCGGCGAGCGTTGCGAAGACATCGGCACCAGCAGGGTCGCCGAGGTACAGCCCCAGGCATCGTTTATTGCGGCCGACCATCTTCGACCACAGGCCGTGGCCATCCTTCTGGGCGCCGTGGCCGCGGAGGTTGTCGCCCTTGGTCGGATGCTCGACTTTGATGACGTCTGCGCCGTAGTCACCAAGTATTTGACATGCGAATGGACCTGCGAGAACAGTCGATGCATCGAGCACCCGAAGGGCAGCCAGTGGGCCGGTGCGAGGGGTGGTCATCGGGTGTGGGAGCCCACGTCATTACCGGAACAGTGTTTCTCCCAGTGGAACATGGCGCCAGTCTTGCCCACAACGGGCCGTTGAGCAACCTAGGCATGGTCAGCGTGGTTCTCCGGTTTGACGACGGCTGACCCGACTAGGGTGATTCGTGCTGCGGCGCTGCGACGCCGACCTGCCCGACCGCCGATGCTGGACCTGAAAGGTTGCCAACGTGGCCAATCAGCCGAATTCTCGAAGCGTGGCCACGATTGACCGCGCCGGTGCAGTGCTGTTCCTGTTCTCGCGCATGTCGGGCACGCTCGGTATCACCGAGATCTCGAATGAGCTGGGAATCTCCAAGGCAGTGGTTCACCGCATCGTCACCTCGCTGGTTGACCAAAATCTGGTGACGACTGATCCCGCGACCCGCCGGTACTCACTCGGACCGGGCGTGCTACAGCTCGCCGCGTCCTACCTTGATCAGCTCGACATGCGTGGAATCGCACGTGAAGCAATGCATCGGTTGACTGCCGAAACGAACGAGACGACGACGTTGTCGATTCGATCCGGGAACTCTCGGGTCTATGTTG
>CALDYC010000146.1 GCA_937941245.1 uncultured Acidimicrobiales bacterium
TACGGCGCCGAGTTGTACGAGCAGCTCGAACTCGACGGCTTCCCAACCGGTTTCAAGCGCACCGGTTCGATTGCGGTCGCCGACAACGAAGAACGCCTCGAAGAACTGGTACGGGGCGCCGACATGGCCAGCTGCTTCGACATCGACATCCAGCCGGTCGACGTGGACACGCTGGCCAGCCACTGGCCGATGATGTACACCGACGACCTCGTCGGTGGCGTGTGGGTCCCCCGCGACGGCCAAACCAGCCCCGTCGACACGACTATGGCACTCGCCAATGCGGCCAAGCAGATGGGCGCACGCATCTTCGAGAACACCGGCGTCGCCGACATCGTGACCGCCAACGGCCGGGCCACCGGCGTTCGTACCAACGACGGTCACGAGATCACTGCCGACGCGGTCGTGACCTGCGCAGGTCTGTGGTCACGTCACCTTGCGGCCCGGGCCGGTGTCAGTTTGCCGCTGCACGGATGCGAGCACTTCTATTTGGTCACCGAACACATCGACGGTCTCGGCCACGGCCTGCCGACGCTTCGCGACCCGGGCAACAACGTCTACATCAAAGAAGAAACCGGTCGCCTGCTGGTCGGTTTCTTCGAACCCGTCGCCAAGCCAATCGACGCCGATGAGCTTCCTGACAAACCGTTCATCCACCTCGACGATGACTGGGAGCACCTCGCACCGGTCATCGAATCGGCAATCCAGCGCATGCCCATCATCGGCGAAACCGGCATACGACTTTTCTTCAACGGGCCCGAGAGCTTTACCCCCGACGACGCCTACATCCTCGGCGAAACCCCCGAACTCGCCGACCACTTCTGTGCGGCCGGCTTCAACTCGGTCGGTATCCAGTCAGCCGCCGGTGCTGGTCGCGTCTTGGCTGACTGGATCGTTGACGGGCATGCCCCGATGGACCTGGCCGATGTCGACGTGCGACGATTTCATTCGTTCCAAGGAAACCGTCGCTATGTGCGCGATCGAGCGACCGAAACGCTCGGCCTGCTCTACGAAATGCACTGGCCGTTCCGTCAGAAAGAAACCGCACGCGGCGTTCGCCGTTCGCCGCTACACGACAAGCTCATCGCCGCCGGAGCGTGCATGGGTGAGGCGAGCGGATGGGAGCGACCGAATTGGTACGCGCCATCGCCTGATCAGGCCAACTATGCCTATACCTACAAGCGACAGAACTGGTTCGAACATTCGGCGGCTGAACACCGCGCCGCGCGCGAGCAGGTGGCGCTGTTCGATCAAACCTCGTTCTCGAAGTTCGAGGTCAACGGCCCCGATGCCATGACCGCTCTCAATCGCATCTGCGCCAACGACATCGACGTCGAATCTGGCCAAGCCGTGTATGGCGCGTGGCTCAATGACCGAGGCGGCATCGAAGCTGACCTCACCGTGACCCGCCTGGCCGAGGACCGGTTCTTCGTGGTCAGCGCAGTCGCGACCCAAGCTCGCGACTACGACTGGCTCACCCGACATATCGATCCCGAAGCACGGGTATCAACGACCGATGTCACCTCGGCATACGCGGTGCTTGCGGTCATGGGCCCCAACAGCCGTGCGCTTCTTCAGTCCCTGACCGACGCCGACCTCAGCAACGACGCGGCTCCGTTCGGAAGCGCACGCAACATCGATATCGGCTACGCGACCGTGACTGCTCTGCGCATGACCTATGTCGGCGAGCTCGGTTGGGAGCTCTACGTTCCAACCGAGTTCACCGCTCATGTCTACGAAACGTTGATCGCCGCTGGCGGTGACCACGGTCTGCGCCACGCCGGGTACCACGCTCTGAATTCGCTTCGCATGGAAAAGGGCTACCGGCATTGGGGTCACGACATCGCCGACGAAGACACGCCGCTGCAGGCCGGTCTGAGCTTCGCCTGCGCCTGGGACAAGCCAGGTGGGTTTATCGGCCGCGAGGCGCTACTGGCACAGAAAGAGGCCGGGCTCACTCGTCGCTTGGTGCAGTTCAAACTCGATGACCCCGAGCCGCTGTTGAATCATGACGAGCCGATCCTGCGTAACGGCGAACTCGTTGGCCACACCACCTCCGGCATGTTCGGCCACACCGTTGGAGCAGCGCTTGGCATGGGGTATGTCAACCACGACGTTTCGATGAAGCGAGCCGAAGTACTCGAAGCCGACTTCGCGATCCGAGTCAATGGTGTGCCAGTACCGGCAACCGCGAGCTATCGGCCCTTCTACGACCCGACCAGCGAGCGGGTGCAAGGCTGAGAGCCTGCGCACTGGCCGCAGTCGACAAGGTCAGGCCCGCAGTGCGATGTTCTCGGGGTCATACACCGGGCCATCAAGCACCGTTGCGGCAATCATGTCGCCAAGGATCATGACGTGCAGGTCGGTGCCGGACTCGGCGTGGGCGGCGTCAACGTAGGCAAAGGCCAGGCTCTTGTCGACGGTGAAGCCGTAACCGCCGCTCGTCGTCAGACCGATTGCATCGTCGCCCGCAAATACGCCTTCGCCGCCGAGACAGTCAGCATCGGTGGCATGCACGTGGAGATAGACAAGCTTCCACGGGTTGCCTGATGGCTCGTCGTCGAGGCGGTCGCTTCCGATGAATTCGCCCTTGTCGCGCCGCACGAACATCTCGACGCCGGCCTGTGACGGCCCGATGTCGTGCGTCAGCTCATGGCGGGTGAGATAGGCCTTTTCCATGCGGAGCGAGTTGAGCGCATGGCTACCAAAGTCGACGACCCCCAAGTCGGCGCCGGCAGCGAAGAGTGCGTCGTAGAGCGCCTGCATGTCGCTGCGGGCGACGTGCAGTTCCCAGCTCAAGGATCCGGTGAAACCGACTCGCAAGGCACGAACCTCGACGCCAGCGACAGTCATCTCGCGACCGGTTAAGAATCGGAACGCCTCGTTGTCGAGAGCCTCGTCGGTCAATCGCTCAAGCAGATCGCGGGCACGGGGACCAGCGACATTGAGCATGCACAGGTCGGTTGAAAGATCGGTGATGCTGACGTCGTCACCATCGCCGATGTGTTGCGCAAACCAGTCATAGTCTCGGAGCTCGCCCATCGGACCCGAAATCACGTAGTAGCGGTCTTCGCTGAGCTTGGTAATCGTGATCTCGGTTTCGATTCGGCCCTGCGCGGTGAGGACATAGTTCAGGCCGATACGGCCCACGATGGTCGGCACGCGCCCAGTGGTCATGGTGTCGAGCCAGCGGTGCGCGTCGGCTCCTGTGATCTCGTATTTCGAGAACGCACTCAAATCCATGACCCCGACGTGTTCGCGCACCGCAGCGCACTCACGGCGAACGGCGTCGTACCAACCGGGTCGCCGCCATCCGTGGGCATCTTCGAGCGGTTGGCCCGCAGGGACGAACCATTTCGGCTGCTCCCAGCCATACGCCTGGCCGAACATTGCACGCTTGTCTTTGAGGGTCTGATACACCGGCGAGGTGCGCACTGGACGTTGGGCCAGGCGTTCCTCACCCGGAGGATGCACCCGAAACATCCACTCATAGTCTTCGCACGACTTCGCCGCGATGTAGTCGTGAGTCGCCCATCCGAATCGGCGGGGGTCATAGTGACGCAGGCTGAGTTCGGTTGTTCCGTGCACGATCCAGCGTGCAAGTTCGCGGCCTGCACCCGGGCCCCACGCCAAACCGATCGACGAGCCGGTGTTCAACCAGTAGTTGCGCACGCCAGGAGCGGGACCCAGCAGCATGTGTGCATCGGTCGTGTGGGTAATCGCTCCGTGCACGACCCGCTTGATACCGACCTCGCCCATGACAGGTACCCGCTCAAACGCTTCGGCGAGCCATGGCGCGATCTTGTCGTAATCGGCGGGAAAGAGTGGGTTCTCGGCCTCCCATGGCACCCCGTCAGCCCAGATCTCCTCAGCTCCACGGTGTTCATAGATTCCGATTAGGCCAGCAGTTTGTTCCTGACGGATGTACCCAGCAACCCGGTTGTCTCGCATGACCGGCATTTCGGTGCCGTGTTCGACAAACGCCGGAATCTCGTCGGTCACCAGATAGTGATGCAAAATGTTCGCCTGCGGTACCCGGAAGCCGCTGAGCGCTGCCACCTGGTCCGCGTAGCAGCCGCCAGCATCGACCACGTGCTCGCACGTGATCGTTCCTTGCTCGGTCACCACCGACCACTCGCCATTGGCGAGCTGGTCAACGGCCACCACCCGATTGCGGCGGCTGATGGTGCTTCCCATTGCTCGCGCTCCGTTGGCAAACGCCATCGTCACGCCCGAAGGGTCAACATGGCCCTCGCCCTCTGTCCAGATGCCGGCAATCACATCGGTGAAGTCGTAGAAGGGGTTGATCTCGGCCATCTGTTCCGGGCCAACCAGCTCGATTGGATAACCGATGTAGCGGCCCACACCCAAATGTGTCTTTAGTGCCTCGACCTCGTCGTCGGTATAGGCCAGACGCAAGCCGCCCGGCTGATGCAGCGATACGGCCTGGCCGGTCAGCGACTCAAGCTCTTGATACAACTCGATCGCATAGTGGTGAAACGCTGCGGTCGTATAGTCGCCGACCGATCGAGTGATCTGACCCGCGGCATGCCACGTCGACCCGGACGTCAGCTCAGCCTTTTCGACCAGCACCACGTCGGTCCATCCCTCACGAGCCAAGTGCCACAACAACGATGCGCCGTGCACACCACCGCCGATGATCACAACTCTTGCGGCGGTGGGAAGACTCATAACACTCCAGAATGCAGGTTTGCTGTGCCCCCGATGTTAGATGGTCTAACACGATGGTGTGGCACTCAAGACACGAACGCCGCCGCGCCCTTGCCTGCTACAAAACCCGAGCTCAGCGACGCTTGCAGCAAGTAGCCACCGGTAGGCGCATCGAAATCCAACATCTCGCCAGCGACGAATGTCCCCGGCAGGCTCCGAAGCATGAGTTGGGCATCGAGCTCCGCGAACCGGACTCCCCCAGCCGACGAGATGGCCCGGTCAATGGAACCAACGCCGTCGAGCTTGACCACCAGTGACTTGATCACAGCAGCGGCTGCTTCGGGCCGGTGCGGAATCTGATTGGACAACGCATCGCGGAACAACGCGAGTGCGGGATCTGAGAGACCGGCCCGCCGAAGCCACGATGTGTCGGTAGCCCCGCTCCGACGTCGAGACAGGCGTTGCTCAACCGCAGCAACCGAAAGGTCGGGAAGCAAGTCAATGGTCAGCTCGTGCCCAGCTCGAAGACCTCGGCTTTGGGCATACACCGGCCCGCCTTCGAGCCCAGTCTCGGTGATCATCAGGTCGCCACGGGCCGTTACTCCCGCAACGCTGATCGATACGTTCTTGATGGGCTGGCCAACGAAGCGTTCGGCCATGACCGACGACCAACCGACGCTAACCCCGCAGTTCGAAGCCACGAGCCCACCCACGTCGACCCCCGCACCAGCAACCGCAGAAACCCATTCGCCATCAGACCCCGTTCGCGGCCAACTCGCTCCCCCGGCGGCTAGCACGGTGACCGCGGGCCGCACCGTCGACATCTCGCCGGTCGCGTTCTCGAACTGCAGCCCATCGCCGGCGAATCCGGCGAAACGTGAGCGGGTCACGATGCGCACGCCGAGCGCGTCCAACCGTTCCTTCCAGGCACGGAGCAAGCCCGTGGCCCGCATGGCCGCTGGGAAGACCCGACCGCTGCTTCCGACGACGGTCGGCTGGCCCAATCCCTCACACCATGCACGCACATCTGCAGGACAGAACGAACGAATAACCGGCTCGATGTTGGCGCGATCGGGCCCGAAGCGATCGAGCAAGGTCTCGAGATCCTCACTGTGAGTCAGGTTCAATCCGCTGCGGCCCGCGAGCAAGAATTTGAGACCCACCATGCGCCTCTGGTCGCGAACCTCGACCGACCGCCCCGACGCGGCCAACACCTCGGCCGCCATTAAGCCCGCCGGTCCGCCGCCGACGACGACCGCTTCGGGACCATCGATCACGGGTTCGCCGACCACGTCACGGCAACGACGGTGAGGCTTCGGTCCATCGCCGGAGCCTAGGAGGTCCGGGTCGCACCACCGCCCGATCAACGACGCGTCTGGCCCGTCAGCAATACTGTCTGATGGCAGTGCTAGGACCCGTACGGGCGACCTGGGTTGCGTCGATGATCTCCCAAAGGACCAGCAATGAGCATTTCTGAGCAAGACGTACGCAACCGAACTCAGGCAGTCATCGACGAGGTCGGCATTGACGCCGACGAGGTGAGCTTCCGGTCAGCGCTATGGGACGCGGGACTCGCGATGGTGCAATACCCGACCGGAAAGGGTGGACTCGACCTGTCCCCCAAAATGCAGGGCCAGGTCGAGTCGACGATTCATGCGGCGGGCCGCACCTTTCACCCACTCGCCGTGAACACC
>CALDYC010000147.1 GCA_937941245.1 uncultured Acidimicrobiales bacterium
CGACAGGCTGATGCGGCGTCGCTGCAAGTCGAGGTCGATGATCTTTACCCAGAGTTCTTCGCCGGGTGAAACAACTTGCTCGGGGAGGTCAACGTGATGGGCAGACATCTCGGAGATGTGAACCAGGCCCTCGATACTGTCGCCGACCTGGACGAACGAACCGAACGGAACGAGCTTGGTGACTCGGCCGTAGACCAGTTCTCCGACCTTGTGGGCCGATGCGAACTGCTGCCATGGATCCTGCTGCGTGGCCTTGAGAGAAAGGCTGATGCGCTCGCGGTCGAGATCGACTTCGAGGACCTGCACTTCAACTTCGTCACCGACGGTGACAACCGAGCTTGGGTGGTCAACGTGCTTCCACGACAGTTCGGACACGTGAATGAGTCCGTCCATGCCGCCGAGGTCGACGAATGCACCGAAGTTGACGACCGAGGACACGACACCCTTGCGGACCTGGCCTGGCTCGAGCTTCTCGAGGAACTCTTCGCGTTGTTCCTTCTGGGTTTCTTCGAGCCACGCACGACGGGAGAGCACCACGTTGTTGCGGTTCTTGTCGAGTTCGATGATCTTGGCTTCGAGCGTCTGACCGACATACGGCTGCAGATCGCGGACCCGACGCAACTCGACCAGCGATGCAGGAAGGAAGCCACGCAGACCGATATCGACGATGAGGCCACCCTTGACCACTTCGATCACCGGACCCGACACCATGCCGTCTTCTTCTTTGAGCTGTTCGATCTTGCCCCAGGCACGCTCGTACTGCGCGCGCTTGCGGCTGAGGATCAACCGGCCCTCTTTGTCTTCCTTGGTCAGGACGAGGGCTTCGATTGCCTCGCCCATCGTGACGACTTCGCGAGGATCGACATCGTTGCGGATCGACAGTTCCCGAGATGGGATAACGCCTTCGCTCTTGTAGCCGATGTCGAGCAGAACTTCGTCAGTGTCGATACGGACAACGCTGCCCTGCACCATCTGGCCCTCGTCAACACTGACAAAGGTGGAACCGTACGCAAGATCCAGGTCTGCATCGGAGATGTCGTCAGCCACGATTTGGCGCGGCGTGTACTCGCCGGTGACCTCGTCGAAGGTGCCAAACATCGACTCGTCAATTGACGCTTCGATCGGTGCAGGTGTAGCTGCCGCAACTTCTGGTGCAGGTGCCACAGGAGCTTCTGCTGCAGCAGGTGCTTCGACTGCGGGTTCTTCTTCGGGTTCTGCAGCCGCCACTTCGGCTACAGCAGGTGGTTCCTCTGCAGGTGCGGGGGCCGCTGCTTCGACGACCGCGGCTGGTGCCTGGGCTTCGTCTTCGGCGGGGGTTTCAATTTCGGGAGTATCGGACACTGGATCTCGTTTGATATGGAATAGGCGTACACGGTCGCGGCGCGACCGACCAAACAATGGTATCTATGCCAGATTCAAACGTGTCGCGGTCAATCCCGCCGACTTCGACCGCTCTTGGCAAGGTTCAACCCTTTGCTGCAGCCCAGCTGTCGCCGGTTGCCAGGTTGACGTCGAGAGGCACCCGAAGATCGAACGCGTCGGCCATCACGGTCGTCACCAATTGCTCGATCGCCGGCAGTTCGCCCGGCGGAACCTCGAGCACGACTTCATCGTGCACCTGCAACGTGATCCGCGATTCGCTCGTCGCTTCGGCCAGCGCTGCGTCAAGGTTCACCAACGCGACTTTGAAGATATCGGCGGCGAGCCCTTGAATGCCGGCGTTCATGGCCTGGCGCTCCCCTGCCTGACGAATGCGGAAGTTACTTGAGCTCAGCTCCGGAATGTTGCGGCGGCGCCCAAACAATGTCTCGGTGTAGCCACGCTCGCGAGCTTCGGCGATCGTGTTGTCCATATAGGACTGCACCGCCGGGAAGGCTTCGAAGTATGCATCGAGAATTTCCTGGGCTTCGCCTGTCGGGATATCGAGACGGGTGGCCAGGCCAAAGGCCTCCATGCCATAGGCAAGCCCATAACTGACCATCTTCGCCTTGGACCGCTGCTCGACGGTCACTGTGTCAGGCGCAACATCAAACACCCGCGAAGCGGTCGCGTTGTGGATGTCGTCCCCAGCTTCGAATGCACCGATCAGTCCGGGGTCCTCGGCGAGGTGCGCAATGCAACGAAGTTCAATCTGGTTGTAGTCGGCCACAAGCATGACGAACCCGTCTGCGGGGACGAACGCCTTGCGGAACGCGCGTCCTCGTTCGCTTCGCACCGGAATGTTGTGCAAATTCGGCGCATCGCTGCTGAGACGTCCCGTCCGGGCAACCGTCTGGTTGAACGTGGCCCTGATCCGATCCCCCGGCCCGACCTCCTTCAACAGACCGACGCCGTAGGTCGAACGCAGCTTCTCTACTTCGCGGTACTGCAGCAGCAGATCGACCATGGGGTGTTCGTCTCGGAGCTTCTCCAACGTGGCCGCGTCGGTCGACGGCTCACCTTTCGCGGTCTTTTTCTGCGGGGTCAGCTCGAGCTTGTCGAACATGATTTCGCGTAGCTGCTTGGTCGAGTTGATGTTGAAGTCTTCACCAGCGGCATCGACAACTTCGGTGCGCAGACGTTCGGTATCAGCGACCAGCCCATCGCGGATTTCGGTGAGCACCGCAACGTCGACGCCGATGCCGATGTGTTCCATTCGGGCCAACACTCTGATCAGTGGCACCTCAATGTCGGCGTTGAGTCCGGTCAACCCATGATCGGCAAGCGATTCGGCGAGCGGCTCCGTCAGGCGAGAAACAGCAAGCGCCTCTCGTGATCGAAGCAGGGCCACATCGATGGTGTCTCCTGCAAAATCGAGCTGGCCGTCGGGCGGGGCTGATCCTTCCGGGAGCTCTAAAGACGCAAATCGGGTCAACAGCGAGCCCAACGGGTAGGACGATTCGGCGGGTTCGAGCAGGTAGGCCGCGATCGCCGTGTCGAGCCACAGGCCAGGAACCTCGACGTCGAGACCTGCGAGAGCCCGGAGCAAGGCTTTGATGTCGTGCCCGGAGACCGCCGAGTCGACCGACCCGATCGAGTTCCGAAGCGCATCTCGCACTCGATCGTTGTGCAACAGCGCTTGGCTGAGCCACAAAACGTCACCGGCTTGGCTGTCGGTCACGATCGCAAGCCCCTCGAGCACCCCATCAGCCAGCTCACCGGCGATCGAGGTAGCCGACGTGCCAAGCGAGCCGATCGCGGCAACCGCTTCGGCGGGATTCTCGGCACGAACGACCTCAGCTTCGAGAACCTCGACATTCGACAGCGCCGGGCCGCCATCGAAACCGAGCACGACGTTGAGCCGGTCATAGAGCGCCCGGAACTCGAGGAAGTCAAACAGCGTTCGTACCGCCTCGGCGTCGATCCCGCCGATCTGAAGGTCAACAATCTCGGCATCGATATCGACGTCGCGCAACAGCGGCATGAGTTCGAGGTTCCGACGGACTTGCGGTTCGAAAAGGGTCAGGTTCTCGCGCAGCTTGGGAGTCATTGCATCGAGGTTCTCGTAGATGCCGTCAATACCGCCATGGGTGTTGATCAGCTTGGCTGCCGTCTTCTCGCCAACACCGGGTACACCGTCGAGGTTGTCACTCTTGTCGCCTCGTAACGCGGCGTACTCGACATAATCGGTCGGTTTGACACCGGTTCTTTCGACGATTCCGGCCTCGTCATAGAGCGCGTAGTCACTGACGCCGCGTTTGTTGTACAGGACTTTGATGTGCGGATCTTCGACGAGTTGGTAGGCATCGCGGTCACCGGTGACAACGATGACGTCGGTGTCGGTGTCGCGCGCTCGGGTAGCCAGAGTGGCGATCACATCGTCGGCTTCGAACCCGGATCGGTCCAGAATCGGGATAGCCAACGTTTCGACTACTTGGCGAACGAGCCCGAGTTGTTGGCGCAAGATATCGGGGGCGGCAGTTCGGCCAGCCTTGTAGTCGCTGTAGCTCTCGTGGCGAAAGGTGGGCTCCGGCAGGTCGAAAGCGACCGCAATCTGGTCGGGTTCGTGATCTCGAATCAGGTTGATCAACATCGACGTAAACCCAAACACCGCGTTCGTGACTTGCCCGCTGGTTGTTGCCATGTCGGTCGGCAGGGCGAAGAACGCCCGGTACGTCAGCGAATGACCGTCGATGAGCATGAGTTTTGGCACGACGCCGAACCTACAGGTTCTGTCTCACAGTCGAGGTCACGACACGCTGGTTCGCCAGCCAACTGCTCGTTGATCGCTCGGTTGCGCGACCCTGCCCTGAAGCGGGTGCTCAGCGGGCGGTATAGGCGTCGAGAAGGTCGTTTTGATCCTGTTCGAGTGCCTGCACCCTCGATGCCAGCTCGGCGCGATTGCTGACTTGGATATCCCATTGCCGTTGGATCTGTTTGGCATCGCGTTGTGCTTCGGGATGGTCTGACACGAGAGCGCGGGTGCGCGCCTCTGCGGCTTCATCTTCGAGCTGCGAAACCGCCCATTCAGCGGCGCGCAGGTCTTCGGTCGCCTTCTTTAGCTTGACGGTGGTGGCCTTGAGCCGACGTTCAATCAGTGACCTACGCACGTCTGCGAGCCTATGCCAACCCCGCTCAAAGAAACCCTCGTAGTGCCCCTCAAAGAAACCCCACGTAGTGCCCGGAGTGGGACTTGAACCCACACGTCCGTTAGGACAACGGATTTTGAATCCGTCGCGTCTGCCAATTCCGCCATCCGGGCGCGGCTTGCGGCGATCAGTGTAGTGCGTCGTCTTGGCTTCAGGTCCAACAATCCAGGCCTCTCTCCTACAGATCTTGGCCCCACGTCCGAGAACCGGCCGGCGGCACCCGCTCCATCGGGTGCGAGAAACGTGAAACGATGCATGCTCCGAGCTGGTCACAGATCGGTAGCAGGTTGTTGTCTCAGATCAGGTCGTCACCATTCATGATTGCGTTTCTCTATCCGGGGCAGGGCTCTCAGCACGCTGGCATGGGTGCCCCGTGGCGCCAGCACGCATCGTGGGAACTCGTCGTCGAAGCCAGCGATGCCGCCAATCGCGACATCGCGCACCTGCTGCTCGAAGCGAGCGATGATGACCTCAAACAGACCCGTAATTCGCAGTTGGCCACTTTTGTAACCAGCATGGTCGCGTTCGATGCCGTTAGCCGATTGGGCATCGAGGCGAGCGGGCACGCCGGACACAGCCTGGGCGAATACACCGCTCTCGCCGCATCGGGTGTTCTCGACTTCGCCGACGCGGTCCGACTGGTCGCCGAGCGCGGCAATGCCATGCAAGCCGCTGCCGACGAACATGACGGCACGATGGCGGCGATCATCGGCCTCGACGACGACCTCGTCGAAGCTGCGGTCGAATCGGTCGACAACTGCTGGGTCGCCAACTACAACACCCCAGGTCAGGTCGTGATCGCCGGAAGCCCCGCAGGCGTCGAAGCCGGTGGATTGGCGTGCAAAGAGGCTGGAGCCAAGCGAGTCATGCCTCTTGCTGTTGGTGGAGCGTTTCATACCCCTCAGATGGGGCCAGCCCAGGAACGCCTCGACAAGGCAA
This sequence comes from uncultured Acidimicrobiales bacterium, assembly GCA_937941245.1. Lineage (GTDB taxonomy): Bacteria > Actinomycetota > Acidimicrobiia > Acidimicrobiales > UBA10347 > UBA10347. The sequence goes on from CALDYC010000147.1 coordinate 5,508, forward strand.
TCGCCCAGACCGACTTTCGAGCACCGGACCATCCGGTGTTCGCAAACGTCGACGCGGCACCGCACACCACCGCGGCGCCGTGGCCCCAACTCCTGCATGATCAACTCAGCGGTTCGGTCCGCTGGCGCCAAACCCTTACCGCCATGGACGACGCTGGCTATACGACCTTCGTCGAGATCGGTCCGGGCACCGCGCTATCCGGCATGGTCAAACGAACCATTCGCACTGCCGGGCGATTGTCCGTCACATCGCCGAGCGGCCTCGACGAACTGCTCGAAACTCTCGGTGGTCGCGATACGTCCCAAGAAGCCGAAGGCGAGTTTCTCTACGTCACCGAACGTCTCATCGTCAGCCCGACAACTGGTGTATTCGTGCCCGACACCGACACTGTCGCCGGATCGACAGTCTCGACCGGTTCGCGTATCGGCACCGTCGGCGACGACGACGTGCGTTCAGCCTTCGCCGGACAACTCGTCGAGTTTCTGGCGCTTCCGGGCGAACGGGTCCAACTGGCACAACCAATTGCTTGGTTGCGTTCCCAATGACCCCGTTCTCGATGACGTCGCTCCCGATGACGGCGCTTCCAATGACGGCGCTTCAAATGACGGCGCTCCCAATGACGGCGCTTCCGGCGCCACAGGATCCACCGCCGAACAGTCAGGTCCGAGAACAATGAGCCAACGCGGAGCACGAATCACCGGCTGGGCGTCTGCCCTACCCGACAACGTTGTCACCAATCACGATCTTGAGAAGACACTCGACACCACCCACGAGTGGATTGTCGAGCGCACCGGCATTCACAGCCGCCATATCGGCGGAACCACCGCCAGCTTGTCTGTCGAGTCCGGCGGTAAGGCCATCGCCAGGGCCGGGCTGACCCCCGCGGATATCGACATCGTGGTTCTCGCCACCACCACGCCGGACCGTCAAGTCCCCGCCACCGCATCGACGGTCCAACAAGAGCTCGGCATCAAGGGCGGAGCGTTCGACATCAACGCAGCCTGCTCCGGTTTCGTCTATGGGCTAACCGTGGGTAATGGACTTGTCGCAACCGGAGCCCAACATGTGCTGGTCATTGGCACCGACACCCTGCGAACAATCACGGACTGGGATGACCGCAGCACCGCGGTCCTGTTCGCCGACGGAAGCGGCTCGATGGTGCTTTCGGCTACCGACGGCCCGAGCAACATCCTCGGCACATCGCTGACCTCAGACGGATCACTCGAACGACTGCTGTTCGCAGAGCGCGGCGGCAACCTGCAAATGGTTGGCAAAGAGGTCTTCCGCAACGCCGTCGGTTACATGGTCGGAACCAGCCGCGATGCACTGCACAAGGCCGGCGTGACGATCGACGACATCTCGCTCGTTGTCCCGCACCAGGCAAACATCCGAATCATCGAAGCCGCCTGTCGGCGCCTCGGGGTTGAGATGGACAATGTGGCGATCGTGCTCGACCACACCGGGAACACCTCATCAGCGTCGGTTCCCCTTGCATTCGTCGAAGCCGAAGCTGCTGGGCGGGTCGCTCCTGGCGACCTCATTCTGATGACCGGCTTCGGGGCGGGCATGACCGCTGCCTCGGCCGTCATACGCTGGGACCCATGAGTCGAGTCGCACTGGTCACCGGCGGATCTCGAGGCATCGGCCTCGCGATCGCCACCGCATTGAGTCAGGCCGGACACCAGGTCGCAATCACCTACAACTCCACACCGCCAGCCGAAGCCGAATCACTCGGGTTGTTTGCCGTACAGGCTGATGTCACGAACGTCGACCAGATCGATGCTGCCTTTTCGGCGATCGAAGACACACTTGGCCCGGTCGAGATTCTGGTGGCAAACGCTGGCATCACCCGCGACAACCTGGTGATCCGAATGAGCGACGAGGACTTCACCAGCGTCGTCGAGACCAACCTCACTGGCACGTACCGCGTCGCAAAGCGGGCGGTGCGCCCGATGATGAAAGCCCGCTTCGGCCGAATGATCTTTATCTCATCGGTCGTAGGCCTCGGCGGCCAGGCTGGCCAGGCAAACTATGCCGCGTCAAAGGCCGGGCTCACCGGACTCGCTCGGTCGTTCGCCAAAGAGTTCGCTTCGAGGAACGTGACGGTGAACGTCGTCGCCCCTGGGCCAATCGACACGGACATGCTCGCTGCGCTGAACGAATCTCAACATGCACAGATCGTCGACATGGTTCCGCTCGGGCGGGTTGGGTCAACCACCGAAGTGGCCGCAGCGGTGACCTTTCTCGCATCAGACACTGCCGGGTTTATCACCGGTACTGTGCTCCCTGTCGACGGCGGTCTGAGCATGGGCTGAGGCCCATCACCGCCACCGAAATCTCACACGATTACCACCTGGAATGAGGACATCATGAGCGAAGAAAACTTCGAACGATTCAAGAAGCAGGCCGTCGAGGTCTTGGCAGTCGAGGCCGACAAGATCACTCTCGAGGCCAACTTTTCTGACGATCTCGATGCAGACAGTCTTGACCTCGCCGAATTCGTTATGGCTCTTGAAGAAGAGTTTGACGTCACCGTCGAGGAAGAAGAACTCGAAGGCATCGAAACGGTCGGGCAGGCCTACAACCTCATCGTCGCCAAGCTCTGATGTCACTGCGCCGTGTGGTAATCACCGGCGCAGACGTCGTCGCACCAGCGGGCATCGGTCGCGCCACCTTCTTTGATGGCTTGATCGGCGAACCGCCAACCGAACGTCCGCGCCGCGTGCCTGACTATGACCTGAGTGACTATTTCTCCAGTCCGAAAGAAAGCCGTCGCCTCGATCGCTACGCGCACTTCGCGATCACCGCTGCCGCCCGAGTAGTCGACGAAGTCGGTGAGCTTCCCTACGAACGCGGTCGTATAGGAACAATCGTCGGAACCGGCGTCGGCGGAATGGGAACGTTCGAAGACCAAGTTCTGGTCCGAGAGGCCAAAGGCGACCGTCGCGTTTCGCCATTCCTGATCCCCATGCTGATGGCCAACGCAGCGTCGGCCCAGATCTCTATGCGCTATGGCTTTCAGGGCCCGTGCGAAACGACCGTGACCGCCTGTGCCGCAAGCAACCAGAGCATCGGCAACGCCGTGAACATGATTCGTTGGGACCGGTGCGACGCAATGCTGACAGGCGGCGCCGAAAGCTCGCTGACCCCAACCGGCATGGCCGGTTTTCACAACATGACGGCGCTTTCGTCATCGGGAATCAGCCGGCCATTTGACGGCGAGCGGGACGGCTTTATCCAGGCTGAAGGCGCAGCCGTCGTCATGCTCGAAGAGCTCGAAGGGGCCAAGGCACGAGGCGCACATATTCTCGCCGAGGTACTCGGGTACGCAACCTCGGCCGACGCCCACCACATCACCGCACCGTCACCCGGCGGTGCCGGTGCAATCGCCTGCATGCAGCTTGCGCTCGACGATGCCGGACTCGCCGCTGCGGATGTGTCCTACATCAACGCCCATGGCACTTCAACCCCGCTCAACGATGCCGCCGAGGCCCACGCAATCGACGCGCTGTTCGCCGAATCACGCCCGTTCGTGACATCGATCAAGGGCGTAACCGGACACGGTCTTGGCGCCGCTGGCGCATTCGAGGCAGTCTCTGTCGTCGAATCGATGCAACGCGGCCAGATCCCACAGACTGCGAACACAACCGGCGTTGATCCTGAGCTTCCGCAGATCAACCTCGTGACCGGGGCTCCTGCTGACTGGACCCCTGGGCCAACATTGTCCAACTCATTCGGCTTTGGCGGTCACAACGCCACCTTGGTCTTTGGACCACCGCCGAAGTAGCCGGCGCCCACGACGTAGCGACCAGGTGGTCGCCAATCGACACGACTAGGCGTCGACCGCCACAAACATCAAGTCGCATGAGCACGCGAGCTCGCCGTTCACGCTCGCTGTTCCCGACGCTTTACCGGCACGCGCCGAGATCCGACCGACCTCGATCGTAAGATCCAGGCGCTCCCCCGGCGCGACCTGCCGCCGGAAGCGAGCCTTGTCGAGCCCGCCGAACAGCGGCAACTTGCCGGGGAAGCTTCCGCCGTGCAGCACCGCATACGCGCCGAGCTGAGCGATCGCCTCGACCATCAACACACCTGGAAGCGTCGGACGTCCCGGAAAGTGGCCTGCGAAAAAGGCTAGATCTTCGCCAGGAATCCAGAAGCCCGCTGCCGAGACATTGGGTTCGAACGCCGTTACCTCATCGAGGAACAAGAACGGCGCTCGATGGGGGATGACATCGGACGGAACAGGTAACGAGGCCATGGCAGCTCCGGGTAGGTAAGGGTCCAAGCGGGTGAGATCAGGCCAGTGTGACCGACCCGATTGACACCGCGAGACCGACGAACAAAAAGCGCACCGGGGGCGTCGATGACGACGCCCCCGGCACTCACTTCGGTTGCACCCGTAGGTGCGGGCCGGTTCAGCCCTTGGCAGCAGCCTTGAGCTTGGAACCTGCGGACACCTTGACACCCTTGGTCTCAGGAATCGTCAGCTCTTCACCCGTGCGTGGGTTACGGCCCTTACGAGCGGCGCGGGTTGTTTGCTGGAACGAGATCCAACCAGGAATGGTGATCTTGTCATCGCTCTTGGCGACGTGCTCGGCAACAACTGAGAAAAGGCCAGTAAGGACGGCATCGACGTCGTTCTTGCTGACGTCGGTGTTTTCTGAGATCTGTTCGACGAGTTGTGACTTGTTCATGGAAATTCTCCTACTGTCGTCTCGCCTCCGGGGGGAGCGAGTTAGCTGCACTACATGACTCGATCTGGAGGTCGAAGTCAAGCATTTCCCCCGGTTTCGTGCGGATCCACATTCGCAGAAGCTGGTTCGACCTCACGACCGGATTCGCCTACGATGCAGCTAATGGCATCGGCGGCGAGCAAAGATCTCTTCGATACCTACGTGGTCCCCGAGCTCGACGTCATGTATCGCGTCGCACGTTCCATTACCGGCAACCCGACCGATGCAGAAGATCTCGTACAAGACACGTTGATTCGGGCATACAAGGCAATCGATCGTTTCGATGGGCGACACCCACGAGCTTGGTTGCTCACGATCATGCGCAATGCGCAGATCAACCGGGTTCGTCGCAAGCGTCCATCGCTGTTGCGTGATCCTGACACGACCATGGCGATCGGGGCAAACACCGAGAGCGAGGGGCGCACCCCAGAATCGGTGGTGATGGACAAGACACTCGACGCAGCGGTCGAGTCATCGCTCAACGAGATGCCGGAGCAGTTCCGCGACGCAATCGCTCTGGTCGATATCGATGGCCTCTCGTACAGCGAGGCAGCGGCGGCTCTCGACGTGCCGGTTGGCACGATTATGAGCCGCCTGCACCGTGGCCGAAAGTTCATTCGGAATAATCTCGCCGCCGGACCGGGTTTGAACCAGTAACTGTCATGAGCGCATTCTCTCGATTCACCAAACTGTTCCGCAAACGGTCCATGTCCTGCGATCAAGTCGCAGGAGTGCTGCAGCAGTACCTTGACGCCGAACTCAGTCCGGCCCAGGTGCCCGAAGTCCTTGCCCACCTCGAAAAGTGCCGCGACTGCGGGCTCGAAGCCGACGTATATCGAAACATCAAGTCGAACCTCATCCGCTTCCGCCAAACCGCAGATCCAGGCGCAATGGAACGCTTGCAGTCCTTTGCCAGCCAAATCTCGTCGCAGGGTGACGGATAGGGATCTGAAGCGGCGCCATCGCGGCTCCAGAGCGGCGGTCTCCCCTACCCCCCCCGCCAAGCGTCAGTTGCCGTTGGCCCCACCGAGCGACACAGAGTTAGTCTCGCAAGATGTCTCAGCTGCGTTTCTCTCAGGCCGAACTGCTCACCAACCACGACTTCGCCGCTCCCCACCAGGTACTTGGTCAGCGATTGCACGGCGGCATGCTCGCAGATGGCACCTATCAGCCACCGCGAGCGCTCGTTCGCGAGCGCGCATTGTCAAACTGGGAACAGGCTCTCGAGGCTCGAGGCGGAACAACCTTTGGCGCATCGTCTGACCTATTGGCCGGGGTACGAGTGCCTACTGCTGACCAGCAGCTGGTACTGCTACGCAACGGTCTTGGCCAGTCGTTCTGGAACACTCTGACCATCATCGGCAAGATCGAAGCCCGAGGACGGTTGCTTGCCGAGGTCACGTTTCCTGACCTCCAACCGGCGATCGTCCAGGACATTTCGGACATGGCTATCGGTCATCTCAATACCGGGCTGCTTCTTGCACACGGCATGGACGAAGGCGGCGAACCGGACCAGGGCATCGGTGGACATGACGCGATGTGGTTCGTAGCGCGCGACCTGGTATTCGGGGCCGACGCTTTCGATGACGTCGAACCGCCCGAGAACATTGGTCGACCTGACGCAGGCACGCGGCACGTCCCCGCCATACCGGCCGAGATTGAAGGCCTGGTCTCGTTCATTGCCAACCTGCTCATTATCGAGTTTCGGGCGGAACTCGGCTTCGCCGACACCCAGAAGATCCTTCGCACCCCGGAGGTGTTCACCGATCGCCGTGACGAAGCCGAGCTGGCGGCTGAGATCGTTGGACGCATACGCACCGATGAAGAGATCCACGTGCGGTCTCTCAATCTCTACTTGGGCGAGTTGCGGTCGGTCGACTTCCATGTGCAAGACGGCCACATACGCGGCGCAGAGATCATCGACAGCTTCTGGGCGGACCTGGTTGAGTGGGCGACGGTTCAGCAACCCCAACTGGCGGGTGAGGTGCAACGCCGGATACTGCATGAGCGCATCGCGACGCACAGCGAAGCCACCCGAGTCCGCGACGAGTTCGACGCAGCGGCCTGAGCCCGAAGCCGGCTGGCAGTACGTTTGTTTAGCGCCGGGGAGCTCGCGCCGAGTGGCCCTCATAGTCAAAGAACCACAGTGACGCGGTCTTTTGCATGATCGTGGACCAGCTCGGATATGCACGCATCGTCTGGGCCAATCTGCCTGCCAGAGAACCGCTGCGCATCGAAAGAGCCGCCTCGTTGATGAGCTCCCCAGCATGGTCGCCCACGATGGTTGCTCCGATCAGGCGACCCCCTGCTTTGTGTCGTGTGAGCAGGTCCGGCTTGGCGATAAGTCGGACGAAGCCAGCGGTGCGGCCCGCAGCGACTGCGCGGTCGTTGGCAGACATTGGCAACTCCGCTACCCGAGCGTTGCTCGGCGCATCGGCCTCGAGGACACCGATCGAAGCCACCTCGGGAGTTGTGAACACCACTTGTGGCACCCGGCCCGGATCATAGGGATATCGGCGGCCGCGTCGCAGCGCCGACCACGCTGCGGAGCGCCCCATCTCGTCTGCGGCACTGCTGAGCAGGTGCTTTCCGTTGACGTCGCCCGCTGCGTACACGCCCTTCGCGGTCGTGCGTAGAAATCGATCGGTTGCTATCCAACCGGCTGCGTCGGTCTCGATTCCGGCCGCACCTAGACCAAGACCTTTCGTGTTCGGGCGGCGCCCAACGGCAAGAAGCAGATGCGACGAGCCGATTCGCTCGCGAGCGGCCGTCACCACGATCGCCCCACCGCCGGCTGCCGACGTGGCTGTCTTGACCGTAGAACTGAGGAGCACTCGCACACCCAGGCCAGCGAGACCTTGTTCGACCGCAGTGCTGGCCTCGGGCTCGTACCGGTTCAGCAGCCGAGGGCCCGCTTCGATAATCGTCACCTTCGTGCCAAAGCGCGCAAGCGCTTCTGCGAGCTCGCAGCCGATCGGGCCGCCGCCGACAATGACCATCGATGTGGGCTGTTCGCGTAATGCGAAAAACGACGTGTTGGTAAGGGCTCCGACGGTTTCGATGCCCTCAATCGGAGGCAGCATCGGGTGGCTACCGGTGGCCACCACGATTCGCCGCGCCGAGACGCTGGTTTGGTCCAGGCTCACGGTCCTCGGACCGACGAACGTGGCTCGACCTCGCCGAACATCGACACCTTGGGCACGCAGAACCTCTTCGTTCTCGGTTGCAGCGATGTCTGACACGACCTTGTGCACATGCGAAAGCGATTGCTCGAACGTCCAGGCTCGACGTGAGCCCTCGATCAGAGCCTTTGAGGGAATGCAGCCGGTGAACGTGCAGTCGCCACCCAAGGGGCCATCGGACACCAAGAGGACCGAAGCACCCTCCCACGCGCCCGCTCGCGCTGCTCCAAGACCCGCCGCTCCCCCGCCGATCACGAGCAGGTCAACGTCTGCCATCAGTGAATCATCCGAGCCAGAAACCAGGCAAAGGTGATGACCACGATTCCCCAGATGAAATGCTTGATGTCGCGATCCTGGGTCCAGCTGTAGCCGAGCAGAAGCAGCCAGATCGGACCGAGAACCGCCCACTGAATACCGACCGTCCGATCGGTTTTTGGCAACACGATGTCGAGGAAGACATCAGACCAATCAATGGCAAGTGGGGCTAGGAGCACGCCCACGAAACCCGGCCACCATTGCGGACATTCCGCGACATTCGCCGGACCGTATGGAACGTGGACACCGCTTCAGTCGCCAGGAAATGCTGCGTCAAGCGCAGACCGGTACGAGGCGATGAGCTCGGCAACCCCGGTCGGTCCGTTTTCGGCGAGCATGCGGCGGACAACCGTGGTTCCGATGATCACGCCATCGGCCTCGGCGCACGCTTCGACTGCTTGCTCTGGAGTACCGATGCCTACGCCGACGAGAACCGGAAGCTCGGTGTGGCGACGCGCTCGTGCCGCGATGCGGGTCGCACTAGCGGCCAGTGCGTCGCGTTCGCCGGTGACACCGAGCAAACCAACGGCGTAGACAAACCCGCTCGCCAATTGACCAGTGCGAGCCAGTCGGTCATCTGGTGACGTCGGAGCAGCAAACAGAACGTTTTCGACGCCGTGGCGCTCAGCTGCGCTGATCCAGTCGGCTGATTCGTCCATCGGGATATCAGGCAAAATCGCGCCGCTGATACCAGAATCGGCGAGCAGTTTGGCGAAACGCTCCAGACCCATTCTGAATGCGATGTTGTAGTACGTCATGACGGCCAGCGGGACGGGCGATTCGAATCGCCGGAGAGCGTCGGCAATGGACAGCGGCGAAGCACCTTGATCAAGAGCCAAGTCGTTGGCCCGTTGAATGACCGGTCCGTCCATCACTGGGTCACTAAAAGGTATGCCGATCTCGATTGCGTCTGCACCAGCGTCAATAGCGGCGGCGACCGACACCAACCAGTCGTCTCCCAGGCCTCCGGTGAGGTAGGGCACGAGCGACTTTCGGCCGCTGTCGCGTACCGAAGTCAGGTGCGTCTGCAAACGACCGCTCATGGGTTCAGAATGTCCATCATCTGGTTCACGTCCTTGTCGCCACGTCCCGACAGGTTCATCAGTACCAACTTGCCTGCCAACTCTTCGCGAGCTCGCGACATCCAGGCAAGGGCGTGCGCGCACTCAAGTGCAGCGATGATGCCTTCGGTTCGAGGAAGCAAGGTAAAGGCTTCGATGACTTCGGCGTCGGTTACCTGCTCGTAGCGTGCCCGTCCCGTGGCCGCCAGGTGCGAGTGTTCGGGGCCAACACCGGGATAGTCCAGTCC
>CALDYC010000148.1 GCA_937941245.1 uncultured Acidimicrobiales bacterium
TTCCTGCAATGCAGGTTCTTCGCTGACATCGAGATTTGCTGCGAGGAAGGTGACCGGCGGATCGAAATCGTTGATGAAGCGAGCGGTCACCTCAGGTCCGAAGTCGAAGTCATGATTGCCGAGACCCATTACTTCGTACAGACCGCTGAGGCCGGTGGCATCGAAAAGTGGTTCTGAGTCGGGCAGCGCCAAGCCAACCGCGAACTCTTTCGAGGCAAGAAAGTTGTCACCAGAGGTAACCCGGAGCAACACATCGGCGTCTGTGCCGGTGCCAAGATCCTGCAGCGTTTGGGCAAAGCGGGCGATGCCCGGGAACCCGGCATCTTCGTTCGCGAGCAGTTTGGATTCGCCGTCGTTGTTGTGCAGCAGTGTCATGGTGACGGTGCCGTCGTCGCCGTCTTGTGCTGCGGCGTCGCTAGCAGCCAGCGGAAGCACTGCAGCACCAAGTGTTGTGCTGGCAAGGGCAAACGCGCCGATAAGCGCCGTTAGGCGGCCTTTGAAATGTGTGGTCACTCGATACTCCTTCGAAGCGCTTCGCATTGTATGCCAGCGGGCGCCGTCAGGGAATGATCCTGGCAGCGTCGTAACGTGCCGGTCGTGGATGTTCGCCCGATTGGCGTTTTTGACAGTGGATTCGGTGGCCTGACAGTGGCCCGCGCGCTGATTGACCTGCTGCCCGGGGAACCCCTGGTGTACTTCGGCGACACCGCCCGCTATCCCTACGGTCCGCGTTCGGCGACCCAGATTCAGCAATGGTCCGGCCAGATCGCCGAGCTTTTGGTCAGCGTCTACGACATTCGAGCGCTGGTTGTCGCCTGCAACACCGCATCGGCGACCGCCATCGACCTTCTGGCCGCGGCCGTGCCGGTACCTGTCGTCGGGGTGATCGGTCCCGGAGTGCGGGCAGCAGCTGCAACAACCGAAACGGGGCGTGTCGGTGTGATCGGCACGGTGACGACGGTGTCATCGGGCGCATACCAACGGTCGTTTGAGGCCTATGCGCCAGAGGTCGAACTGACCTGCGCGGCATGTCCGGGGTTCGTCGAGTTCGTCGAACGAGACGAGACCGATAGCGACCAAGTGCTTGTGCTCGCCGAACGACTGTTGGCACCGGTGATTGAGGCCGATGTCGACACGTTGCTGCTCGGATGCACTCACTATCCGTTCCTCGCCCGGACGATCTCGAAAGTGATGGGTCAGGCCGTCACGCTCGTGTCGTCCGCAGAAGAGACGGCGTTCGATGTGCGTAGTCGGCTCGTCGATGCCCGCTGGCCAGCGCGCCGCAACCCCAACGCAATTGGCGAGCACCGGTGGATCTCGTCGGGTAGCTCGGCCACCTTCGCTGAGATCGGAGCACGGTTGCTCGGGCCCGAACTTTCGGCGGTTCTTGAGCACCGGTGGGAAGCCTGAGCGATTCGGCTCGCTGCATCGAGCCGCGAGCCAAAGGCGCGGATCAGGTAGGTGTGGGTGACGGGGCCAGCATGGGAGCGATCTCGCTTCGCCGTACGATCCGACACCTGATCACCGTCCGAGAAGAGGATCACCGTGCGCCCAGATGGCCGCCAGACAGACGAGCTGCGTGCGTTCAGCTTCCAACGTGACTTCACCGAGATGGCGGCGGGTTCCGTGCTCGCCAGCTTTGGTCGCACCCAGTTGCTGTGTACTGCGTCGATCGACGACGGGGTCCCCCGCTGGATGCGAGGAAGCGAAGAGGGATGGGTGACCGCTGAGTACTCGATGCTCCCAGGATCAACACCCGGACGTGCCAACCGAGAGGCAGCGAAGGGCAAACAGTCCGGACGCACCCAGGAAATCCAGCGGCTCATTGGCCGGTCGCTTCGATCAGTCGTTGACATGCGCAAGCTTGGCGAGCGCCAAATCATCCTTGACTGCGATGCCCTGCAGGCAGACGGCGGTACCCGGACCACTGCGATCAGCGGAGCGTTTGTCGCATTGCATGATGCATGCACCCGGCTGGTCGAGTCGGGCGAGATCACCGAACATCCGATCACCGACTATTGCGCCGCGATCTCAGTCGGAATTATCGATGGCGAACCCCGCCTGGACCTCCCGTATGTCGAAGACGCGGCGGCCGAGGTCGACATGAACGTGGTCATGTTGGGGTCAGGTTCGTTTATCGAGGTGCAAGGCACTGCCGAGGGTGCCCCGTTCAGCCGGTCTGAACTCGATGCCCTGCTTTCGCTAGCTGAAAAAGGGGTCGGCGAGATCATCGAGGCCCAAAAGGCAATTCTCGCCACGCCGCCCCAGGCCCGCTCCTAATCGGAAGCAACCTATGGCCTTAACTGTTGTCTCGGCAACCGCGAATCGGCACAAACTCGACGAGATGCGTGCCGTGTTCGGCGACGCCGTTGAGCTGATTGCTCGCCCCACTGAACTCGCCGAGGTCATCGAAGATGCCGACACGTTCGTCGGCAATGCCCGGCTCAAAGCTCAAGCCGTGTGTGCTCACACCGGTCAGGCTGCTCTCGCTGATGACAGCGGGCTTGAGGTTGACGCGCTCGACGGTGACCCAGGCGTGCAATCTGCCTACTACGGCGGTGGCGACCACAACGATGCGGCAAACCGTGAACGGTTGCTGAGCGAACTCCGCGGCGTCGACGGCCCGCAACGAACCGGCAGGTTCCGGACCGTCTTTGTGCTCGCGTGGCCCGACGGAGCCGAGATCGTCGTGCAAGGGACCTGCGAGGGCCGCATCGGCAACAAAGAGATCGGTAGCAACGGCTTCGGCTACGACCCGTTGTTCCATCCTGACGACGGTGACGGACGCAGCTTTGGTGAGATGTCCAGCGACGAGAAGAACGCTCTGTCGCACCGATCGCAGGCGTGCGTCGCTCTGCTCGCTGCGATTGCATCCCGCTCGTGAGAATCACATGATGGGAATAATGTGCGCCAGGTGGGACTTGAACCCACACATCCTCTCGGATACAGGATCCTAAATCCTGCGCGTCTGCCAATTCCGCCACTGGCGCTCAGACGTGCTCACCGTAGCCACAACCCAGACAGGTACCCTCCGCAACTATGCCCGAAGCGCTGAATCCTTCAATCGCAACCGCCGCATCCGCCATTGGCGGCGATCCGTCCATGCAGATCTATCACGAGTTGCTCAAGCAGCGCATCGTGGTGTTGGGCACCGACGTCAACGACAATGTCGCAAACTACATCAGCGCGCAAATGCTGTACCTCGAGGGCCAGGATCGCGAAGCTGATATCTGGCTGTACATCAACTCACCGGGTGGATCGGTGACTGCCGGTATGGCGATCTACGACACCATGCAGTTCGTGACCCCCGATGTCGGCACGATCACGATGGGTCTTGCTGCTTCGATGGGGCAGTTTCTGCTCTGCGCCGGAGCTCCTGGCAAGCGCTATTCGCTTCCTCACGCTCGCATCATGATGCACCAGCCGCTTGGTGGCATTCAGGGTCAAGCCAGCGATATCGCCATTCAGGCCGAGCAAATGGCGCACGTCAAACGGCTCATGGCCGAGCGCATCGCCGGCCACACGGGCCAGACCGTCGAGCAGATCGAACAGGACAGCGATCGTGATCGCTGGTTCACCGCTGAAGAGGCCAAAGAATATGGTCTTATCGACCAAGTCATCGTGCGACGCGGCGAAATGATGTGACCGGCTGCCCCAGTTTTCTGGGGTACCGCTGCACAATCGAACGGGCGGCTCGCGAAAACCCCTCGAGCGCCGCCGTGGCGGCTCGATCGCTGGTCGCGGCCGCGCCGCGTGATGAACTGTGCATCTATGAAGTCTCGCCGGTGGACCCGTCGCACTGAAGCGGCGCTCGTCGAGGCGTCAGTTCCGGAACAGATCGTGGCCGGTCGAACCTGCAACGACGAGAAGTGGCTTGTCCTTTCGCCTCGGCAACGTGGCGAGGTCCGTGGTGCAAAGGGCCAGACCGACGACGTTGGTCAGGTCCATCGAGGGCAACCCGACCTGTTGCCAGCGGCATTTCGTCACCTGGTCGGCCAAGTCGGAGTAGCGGTCGGTGTGCCCGAGTGGCGTGAGCCCGCGGCTCGGTGGGTGCCACCGACCGTCGCCATGAGGGTGTCACACGACGGCTCGGGGTTCGCTCCGCCTCTTGCGGACGCCGTCGCGGCGCTCGGGCCCCCGGCGATCTTGCACCGTCAGCTCTGCATGCTCGTCGACCGGCTCGTCGCATGCGGTTCGAGCGAAACGCTGCTCGCCGACGCCGAGCTTGGAGGCATGAACCGAAAGTCGATGGGCATGCTCGCCCAGCTCGACGCTGCGTTCGAGGCGTCAGTCGATGTCGAAGCGCTCGTCGCCCCAGATCCGCTGCAGGGTCGAATCATGGCATTTGAACCGTTGGTGCGGCAGCTCCATCACCGCTCGAGCAGCCATCTGCGTCACGCTCAATCCGAACTCGGGGCTGATCACTCGGACCTGCTCGACCAGGCGATTGGGCACTATGACCTGGACTTGTGGATGCACGTCCACCGCATCGCCGAACGAGCGCTCGCTCAATGGCAGGTGCTTTCGTTGCTTGCTGCTGTTGCGCGTTCTCGCAGCACAGCCGACCACGGCGCTGGTGAATCGCCCGAAGAAACGAGTCGATTGGCGCAGGTCTTGTGCGACGAAGTCGAATCGCTTTGCCATGATCTGGTCGCTCGCCGTCGCCAAATCCTGGCGGTTGGGTCAGCCTTTGCCCGCGCGGTCGGGTTTGGCGAGTCGAGGTCGTTGGGTTCGGCGCACCGGCGCCTCGCCCGGAGTCCCCGCTTGCGTCATGCCGCAACCCAGCTGTCGACGATGGTTGACGCGCATCTCGCCCTCGTCGATGCCTCGCCCGATGAGACGCCGGTCTGGGTACCCCAGTTGGGTGTCTCGTTGCAACGACCCGAGATGCAGATGGCCGACCGGGTCGAGTCGGCGTGGCTCCAGGTCCGACTCGAATCACGCAAGCGTGCTCAGATGGCACAGATGATGGTCGAACGGATGATCGCGGGCCGCCGAAGCTGATCGTGCGCGGTGGTCCGGCGGTCTTCGCGTCGTGGTATCGGTGGCGTTTGCGGCTGTGCGCGACGAGATGGCGAAGCGCACACATGGTCCACGATTGCGCATCGGGCCGCGGTCTTGTGAGTGATACGGCCAATTTCGACAAATGCTTGTAGTCGAACGGTTGTTCGGTTAGGTTCTGCTCTGCATTGCGAACACCCGTTCGTTCAGTCTGGTCTCACGCTTCGTAGGGCACCGCAAAACAGTCTGATCGATCGAGCGTGTCACACCCCCGTCGTAGCGTCGGTGGTACTTCCCACCACGACTCACAAACAGACACAGGAGCACACCGTGGAACGAGACAAGGCACTCGACATGGCCCTCAAGCAGATCGAGAAGAGTCACGGCCAAGGTGCCGTCATGAAACTCGGTGATCGCAGTTCAATGCAGATCGAGTCCGTGCCCACCGGTGCGCTTGCTCTCGACGTCGCGTTGGGTATTGGTGGCATTCCGCGTGGCCGCATCGCCGAAATCTTCGGCCCCGAATCTTCAGGCAAGACCACCTTGGCGTTGCACATCATCGCCGAAGCTCAGCGCAACGGCGGCATCTGCGCCTTTATCGATGCTGAGCATGCACTTGACCCGGCCTACGCCAAAGCCATCGGGGTCGACGTCGATGAGTTGCTGATCTCCCAGCCAGATACCGGTGAACAGGCACTCGAGATCACGGACACGCTCGTGCGTTCAGGTGCGATTGATGTGCTGGTCATCGACTCGGTCGCAGCGCTGACACCACGGGCCGAGATCGAAGGCGAGATGGGTCAGTCTCACGTCGGCCTACAAGCGCGGCTCATGTCGCAAGCGCTCCGCAAGCTTGCGGCCAACCTCAATAAGACCAAGACCATTTGCGTGTTCATCAATCAGCTGCGCGAGAAGATTGGCGTCATGTTCGGTTCGCCAGAAACCACTCCTGGTGGTCGGGCGCTCAAGTTCTATTCGTCCGTTCGTCTCGATATCCGACGGATCGAATCGATCAAGGACGGTGTCGAGGTTGTGGGCAACCGCACCCGGGTAAAGGTCGTCAAGAACAAGGTCGCGCCTCCTTTCCGTCAAGCCGAGTTCGACATCATGTACGGCGAAGGCATCAGCCGTGAGGGCTCGGTGCTTGACCTCAGCGTTGAACGTGAGATGGTCAAGAAGTCGGGGGCCTGGTACACCTACGACGGTGAGCAAATGGGCCAGGGTCGCGAGAACGCCAAGCGTTTCCTGCGTGAGAACCCTGAGATCATGATGGAGATCACCGATCACATCATGTCGAGCTTGTTGCCTGAAGACGAACCGGTCGAAGAGGGCCAAGCTGCCGAGGGCGAATTGGTCGACGAGGGCTTCTCGGGAGCCGATGACGAACCGATCTCTCTGGATTGACGCGACACGCTGTTTGTTCCGACGGAGGTGGCACAACAGCGTTGAACCGACCACAGCACCAACCCAATGACAAACGCGGGTTTCCCAGGAGTAGGGGCCCCAAGCTGAAGGCACACCCATCCACGTGCCCGAGGCAAATGCAGCCACCGACAGGTCCATTCCCTGTCGGTGGTTGTTGTTTTCGTTGCCTGGCAATTGGTCCGAATGTGCATTGAGTGGTCCGAATGTGCATTGAGCTTTTGCTCTTTTTGGGGTGCGTGCGGATTGGGCGGCGGTGTCTTTTGCGGCGGCGTTAGCCTGACGATGTGACGCAGCGCTATTTCATACGCACCTATGGGTGTCAAATGAACGAGCATGACACCGAGCGCATAGCGGGGCTCCTCGAAGCTGATGGCATGGTCGCGACCGATTCGCCCGATCACGCTGATGTGGTCGTTCTCAATACCTGCTGTATTCGCGAGAACGCAGACAACAAGTTGTACGCAAAGCTGGGCGACCTCAAGCAGGTCAAGCGTGATCGTCCGGGCATGCAAATTGCGGTTGCCGGGTGCCTGGCGCAAAAGGATCGCGATTTGATCCAGCAACGGGCCGGCCATGTCGATGTCGTCTTTGGCACCCACAACGTTCATCGCGCCGTCGAATTGCTCGATGCTGCTCGGGTGAATGGGCCCACGATTGAGATCCTCGAAGCTGCGGCCCGCGACGCACACGAAGCATTTCCATCGGCGCTTCCGGCGCGACGCGATAGCGAACACGCAGCCTGGGTGACGATCCAGATCGGCTGTGACAACAGCTGTGCGTTCTGCATTGTTCCGTCGGTACGGGGCCCCGAGATGTCACGTCCGTTCGACGAGTTGGTGTCCGAGGTCGAGGCCCTGGCCCGAGACGGCATCACCGAGGTCACGCTGCTTGGCCAGAATGTCAACAGCTACGGGCGAGATTTGGCGCTCACGGCTCGCCGATCCGGTGAAGACGTGCGGGTGCGACCGATGTTCGCCGATCTGCTTCGTTCGGTCGGCAATGTTCGAGGTATTCGTCGGGTCCGCTACACAAGTCCCCACCCCAAGGACATGCAACTCGACGTGGCCAAGGCGATGGCCGAGACCGAATCGGTTTGCGAGCACCTGCACATGCCGATGCAATCAGGAAGTGATCACGTTCTCGCACGCATGCACCGGGGTTACAACGCGGAGCGCTACCTGAGGGTTCTCGCCGAGGCCCGCGCCACGATCGACGACCTGGCCATAACGACCGACATCATTGTCGGCTTCCCGGGTGAAACCGATGACGATTTCGAACGCACCCTCGAGGTAGCTGCCGCCGCCCAGTTCGATAGTGCCTTCACGTTCGTGTTCTCACCGCGACCCGGAACCGAGGCGGCCGAGATGGCCGATGAGTTCGTGCCCCACGATGTCGCGGTAGATCGCTATACCCGCCTGCGCGTGGTGATCGAACGGTCGGCGCGAGCAGCCCACGCTGCTCGGGTGGGTCGAACCGAACTTGCCGTGGTCGAGGGCCCAAGCAAACGCGATCCGGCGATCACCTCTGGACGCACCCGGCAAAACAAGCTGGTGCACTTTCCGGCGACCGAGCCACTCGTCGCTGGCTCGTACGTCAACGTCACCGTGACCGATGCGTCAACGAACTACCTGCTGGCAGAGATGCGAGACGTCGTTCACGTTCCCCGCCGCCGCACGCGCATACCCGTCGCAGCAAGCTGAGCCGGATCATCACGACCAATACGAATCCGACTGCGGCAGCAGAGTCGGCAAATACCGTCGCCATGGCGATTGTCGGACCAACCGCATCGGGCAAATCCGCCTTGGCGATGGCCCTCGCCGCGGTTGAACCACGTGTCGAAATTCTGTCGGCCGATTCGATGCAGGTGTATCGGGGTATGGACATCGGCACCGCCAAACCAACCGCCGCCGAACAGCAGGCAACCCCGCACCACCTCATCGACCTGGTCGAGGCAAGCGCCGACTACGGCGTTGCGAGATTTGTGGTCGACGCGGCGGCGGCTGTGGCTGAAGTGCGTGCCCGAGGGGGCTTGCCGGTACTGGTCGGCGGCACCGGGCTCTATGTGCAGGCAGTCATCGATGCTCTCGATATTCCAGATCAGTTTCCTGCCGTGCGTGAAGAGCTCGACACCGAGTCCTCGACCGAAGCGCTGCACGCCCGATTGGTGGAGCTCGACCCGATCGCAGCGGGCCGCATGGAACCGAACAATCGACGGCGGGTCCTACGAGCGCTTGAGGTCTCGGTGGGTAGTGGACGTCCGTTCTCGAGTTTTGGTCCAGGTATTGACGCCTACCCGGCGAGCGATGTCTGGCAAATCGGATGCGATCGGCCCCGTTCGTCACTCGATGCACGTATCGAACAGCGATACCGCGACCAGATCGATGGTGGGTTCGTCGATGAGGTTCGCCGGGTGAGCGAGATAGCTGGTGGCATGTCGAGGACTGCGCGCCAAGCTCTGGGCTACAAGGAACTGCTGATGTATCTCGACGGTGAGATCACGCTCGACGAAGCGATCAAACTGGCCAATCAACGCACCCGGCGATTCGCAAGGCGACAACAACGATGGTTCCGTCGCGATCCTCGCATCGAATGGCTCGACCTCGACGCCGTTGATCTCGATCAAATCGTAGGGCAGTGCGCCAAACGTCTGCGAGACTCGTGACTATGTCCGAGTTCGAAGTGTCGTCAACGATGCAGCGACACGATTTGCACAAGTTTCACGGCTTAGGCAACGACTTTCTCCTGTGGTTTCGGCCAGAGGTGCCAGACAACGCCTCGACCGTCGCTGCTTCGTGGTGCAACCGGTCAACCGGCTTCGGGGCCGATGGGTTGATCATCGCCATTGACCGACGCAAGGACGCACAGTTTGTGCTGTTCAATGCCAATGGCGGACGCGCAGAGATCAGCGGTAACGGCATGCGATGTTTCGTTCATGCAGTCGCCCGCCGTCGCGGCCACGACGCACTCGATATTGCCGTCGAGACCGACGCAGGGACCAGATCGGCGACGATCTCCGACGCTCTTCAGCATCGGGCGCAGGCGTCGGTATCGATGGGACGGGCCACGGCGGGACCTGAACACCGCCATATCGAGATTCCGGCCGGTCTTGACGTCTTGTCGGTCGACACGGTTGATGTGGGTAATCCACACATCGTCATCGGCGTCGACAATGCCGATGCGCACGACATGGCGGTCATCGGCCCACAGATCGAGGCCCAATTCATGCCAACGGGGATCAATGTGCACCTTGTATCGAGGGTCGGGAACACCCTTCATCTCAATATCTGGGAACGCGGTGCAGGTGTCACGGCAGCGTGCGGATCCGGAGCCTGTGCTGCAGCGAGCGTCGCTCATCGCTCTGATCCCGACACCCATGACTTTGCGGTATCGATGCCGGGCGGGCAGGCGCGTGTGCAGGTTGGCGAGGAACTGGTCCTCACCGGATCAACGACCTACCTCGGAGCAATCGTCCCGGTGGCGAGCCACTGATGGTCGCCGGTAACAACACGTCTGACGACATCGCTGTCGACGGGGCCACCGGTGTCGAAACCCGCGACCGCA
Source organism: uncultured Acidimicrobiales bacterium (assembly GCA_937941245.1). GTDB lineage: Bacteria > Actinomycetota > Acidimicrobiia > Acidimicrobiales > UBA10347 > UBA10347. Next base: position 9,988 of record CALDYC010000148.1, read on the forward strand.
ACGACACCCACCGTGGTGCGTTCGGCGAGTTCGGTGGCGAAGAGCGAGCGTTCATCGACCGAACATTTCGCGAACGGATCATCCTGGTGGGCGTCACGCTTCCATCCGGCTCGCCCGAGGAGACCGATGCGGCGCTTGACGAGCTGACCGCACTTGTCGATACCGCCGGAGCCGATGCGGTGTCGCGCATCGTCCAGCGACGTGACTCACCAGATCCGGCCACCTTTATCGGAAAGGGCAAGGCCAAAGAGATCCGCACAGAGGCAGACATGCACGACGCGGACACGGTGGTGTTCGACGACGAACTGTCACCAGCCCAGCAAGGCAATCTCGAGAAGTTATTCGGCCGAACCGCGATTGACCGTACGGCAGTCATTCTCGACATTTTCGCTCAGAATGCGCATAGCCAAGAGGGCAAGGCTCAGGTCGAGCTTGCACTTTTGCAGTATCGCCTTCCCCGCCTCAAGGGAAGCAAGCGGTTCAGCCAGCAGGGAGGCGGCATCGGCACCCGCGGTCCAGGCGAGACCCAGCTCGAAGTCGACCGTCGCCGCATTGAACGGCGTATCCACAAGCTCCAGTCGCAGCTTCGTACGGTGCAGCAACACCGACGCACACAATCCAAGCGCCGTCGCCGGACCGCAAACCGTGCTGTGGCGATCGTGGGCTACACCAATGCGGGTAAGTCAACGTTGTTGAACACCATGACCGACGCCGGAGTACTCAGCGAGGACCGTCTCTTCGCCACGCTCGATGCAGCGACTCGCACCATGCAACTGCCTGGCGGCGAAAAAGTGTTTCTCACCGACACGGTCGGGTTCGTTCGCAAGCTCCCGCACCAGCTCGTGCAGGCGTTTCGCTCGACGCTCGATGTGGTGATTGACGCTGACCTGCTCGTGCATGTGGTCGACGCCAGCGGACACGACCCTGACGGGCAGGTCGATGCGGTGCGTCACGTTCTGCGCGAGATCGGCGCGGACACTGTCCCTGAGTTGGTGGTGTTCAACAAGATCGACATCGCCGAGGCTCCCGACGCGCTCATGCGCCGATACGACGCTTCGATGGCACTGTCGGCGCATACGGGCGAGGGCATTGACGAGCTCATTCGCGCCATCGGCGATCGTCTTGCGGTGCTCAACACCATGGTCGACCTGATCGTGCCGTTCGACCGAGGCGATGTCATCGCTGAATTGCACCGCTCCGGTCAGGTGTTGAGCGAGCAGGCCACCGATAACGGCATGAAGTACCGGGCCCGGCTCGACTCATTTTCGGTCGGACGGTTATCCGAGTTCATTGTTGGTGACCCGGTCGATCCAACAGATAGCTGACGACGTCGGCTTGGCTGACGACATCGGCGTACTTGGCGTTGAGATCGAACAGGTTGGCCTCGTGCACCGCCTGGTCGCGGTCGCCAACCGCGTCGCGAGCGACGACTGGAATAAAGCCGTGCTGGCAAGCGTCCACTGCAGTCGCTCGCACGCAGCCACTGGTCGACACGCCGGCGTGGATCAACGTGTCGATGCGGTGCGAGGTGAGCGTGGCGGCAAGTGAGGTGCCAAAGAAGGCCGACGCGTACTGCTTGGTCACAACGACCTCGCCCCCGATCGGGGCCAGTCCGTGTCCGAATTCGGCGAGGGGGTTGCCCGCCACGAACGACTCGAGCGCCGCGACCTTTCGGAAGAACACGCCGCCGTTCGCCCCGCCCGGCTGATATTCGACTCGGGTATGCACGACCATGATCCCGGCGTGACGGGCAACGGTGAGTAGTTCCTCGCAGGCTGCACGTGCCGACTCGACGCCGGCGTAGAGCGGCGACTCTGGAAGCAGGTACGCGTCGCAGAAATCGATGACGACGAGCGCGGGCTTGCTGCCGAAGCCAAGGGTTCCAGCGAAGCCAGCACTGCGGTAGTCGTCGTCGAGTTCGGTCATGTCGGATTGTCGACGATTCCGCGCTCGTGTAGATCGGCGATCGCGGTGTCGTCAAGGTTGAGGACGTCTCGAAGGATCTCAAGATTGTGTTGGCCGAGTGTCGGGCCCGACCATCTGATCTCACCAGGAGTACCTGACATTTTCGGCACCACATTTTGCATTGGGATGCTGCCGAAGTCGTTGCTGTCAACCCATTTGATTGCTTCGCGAGCTGCGAAGTGCTCGTCGGCGAGCATTTCAGGGGCTCGATACATCTTGCCGTTGGGTACGCCGTGGGTGTTCAGCAACTCATGGATCTCGTCCGAGGTGTAGTTGATAGACCAATCAGCGATGAGATTGTCGAGTTCGGTCTGGTTGTCGCCCCTCGCGACGTGCGTTGCGTAGCGGTCGTCGTTGCCAAGCTCAGGTTGGCCCATGGCCTCGGCAAGACGTTTGAAGACCGTGTCTTGGTTGCCCGAAATCAGGTGCATGCCGTTGCCCTTTGTCGGGTAGACGTTGGCCGGAGCGATGTTCGGGATCAGCGAGCCGGTGCGTTCACGGATGAACCCGGCGACGTGAAACTCGGTCAGCAGCGACTCCATGATGGCGAGTACTGCCTCGTACAACGCTGAGTCAACCACCTGACCTTCGCCGGTGCGGCTGCGCGCATGCAGCGCATTGAGGGTGCCGATTGTGGCGAACATGGCCGTCAGCGTGTCGCCAATGCTGACGCCAGTGCGGGTCGGCGGTAGCGACGGGTCACCTGTCGTGTATCGGATACCACCGAGCGCCTCGCCGATCGCACCGAAACCCGCTTGAGAGGAGTACGGCCCAGTCTGTCCGTAGCCGCTCACTCGGGTGATGATCAGTCCGGGGTTGATGGCATGCAGTTCTTCAGGGCTCAGACCCCACTTCTCGAGGGTGCCGGGGCGGAAGTTCTCGAGGAGCACGTCGGCGTCTTTGACCAGCTGCTTGATCAAATCTTGTCCGGCGGTTTCACGCAGGTTGACCGTGACGGACTTTTTGCCGCGCCCAACAATTGGCCACCACAATGACTTGCCTTCGGCCTTTTCTTGGCCCCAGTCGCGCATGGGGTCGCCGATTCCGGGCTGTTCGATCTTGATGACTTCCGCACCATGGTCGGCGAGGAGCTGACCGCAAAAGGGGCCGGCGAGAAGCGTGCCCATTTCGATGACGCGAATGTCGCTGAGAGATCCTGACATGAGGTCAAGTAGCCTTTCTAGTTCGATGGATATTCAGATTGTTGAAGTGTCGCCCCGCGATGGACTGCAGGCCGATCCCGCTGACGTGTCGACCGCCGACAAGGTGACGTTGATCGAACGATTGGTTCACGCAGGTCACACCCGGATCGAGGTCGCGAGCTTTGTCAGTCCCAAAGCCGTGCCCAAGATGGCTGACGGTGACGCCGTTATGGACGGCATTGCCCATCTCCGCTCGGGTCCTGCGATCTTTAGCGCATTGGCGCTGAACGAACGCGGCGTCGAGCGAGCGATCGCCGCGGGTGTAGATGAGGTGACGGGGGTGGTCGTTGCCTCGGAAACCTTCTCGCAGCGCAACCAGAACGCCACCATTGCCGAGTCGATCGAACGATGGAAGCGGATCAGCGGCGCCGCACGAGCAGCGGGACTTCGCACATCGGTGACGATCGCCGCGGCATTCGGCTGCCCGTTCGAAGGACGTGTCGACCCGGCTGCTGTGGTGAGGATCGCTGCGCAGCTGTTGGCGACCCAGCCTGACGAATTGGCGCTGGCTGACACCATCGGGGTGGCGGTGCCGACACGAGTTTCGCACCTGTTCGATGAGATCGGCCGCCAGAATGTTGCGACCAGCGACCGAGAGACACCTGCGTTGCGAGGACACTTCCACGACACCCGCAACACGGCGCTGGCAAACATCGCTGCGGCGATCGATCACGGTGTCACGATCTTTGACACCAGCCTGGGTGGTGTCGGTGGCTGCCCGTTTGCGCCTCGCGCTACCGGAAACGTTGCAACCGAAGATGTTGTGTACCTCGTTGAAGAGATGGGCCACAACACTGGCGTCGACCTGCATGCGTTGATCCAGGCAACGAGCTGGCTCGAAGGTGTGCTCGGGCACAGCGTGCCGAGCCTGGTCGCCCGGGCGGGCGGATTCCCTGTTGGGCAGGCTGCTGCAGACTGATCGGGTCATGTGATCGACCCGATCGCATCGATGGCCTCGGCGCATGTCGTGATGCGGGTGATCGTCGCGAGCGAAGCGATTGCTGCCTCGTGAGCTTCGGTCGAGAATGCGGCGCATCCGTCGCTGAGTACGATCGTGTCGATGCCGAGCACGTGGGCTCCGCGCACCGTCGATGCGACTCCGCCGTTCGTCACTATTCCGCCGACGACGAGTGTCGTGATGTGCATTCGACTCAGCACGAACTCGAGTCGGCTGGCATGAAACGCGGAGTACGCAACTTTCTCGACGCTCACATCGATCGAACCGATCTCGTCGAGCGGAGCCTGCCCCCAGCTGGCCGGTGCAAAGTCGCCGGGACCAAGGAATGGACGAAGGCGAGCGAGATGGGGTTCGATCAGAGGTCCCGACGGTGTCTGGACCACGGTGAACAGTGTCGCGATCGTGCTGATACCGGCGGGTCGAGCAGCGTGAGCGACTGTTGCGAGCCGCTCAGGCAAAGCAGCGAGATCAGGCGTGCTGGCACCGCCGCGGGCGTAGGCGCCAGCAGGGTGCAGAAAGTCGTTCTGCATGTCGACGAGCAGCAGCGCACTGCACGTCGGATCGATCGCCAGCTCGGACACGCTCAACCCTCGCCGGCCCGCACGATGATGTTGCCGAGACCGTCGACGGTCGCGCCGAAACCAGGTTCGATCACGATCGTCGCATCGGGCTGTTCGAGGATCGCGGGACCGTCGCAGGTCCAGCCAGACGGAAGATCGAGCCGACGATAGATCGGTGTGTCATGCCATTTGCCGTTGAAGTACACGTGTCTCTGGTCGGGTCCCGGAGCGGAACGGGCCTGCGAAGCAAATGCACGCGCATCGATCTTGGGGCGAGTGCCGATGATCGTTGTTCGGGCCGAAAGAATGCGGACGGCGATGTTGTCGAGCGAGCGTCCGTAGGTCGCTTGATAGTTCGCTTCGAACATGGCGGTTACCGCTGCGTCGTCGAGAGCAGCGAGATTGGGAACGGGGACTTGCACGGTATGGGTCTGGCCGACATAGGACATGGCGAACTCGTGGGTGACGCTGATGTCATCAAGCACCAGACCGGAGTCGGTCAGGAAATCGCGCACTTCGGTCTCGGCTTGAGCCAACCGGGAGGCGAGGGCAGCGGCGTGCGCCGGCTCGCCGAGGTCTGCAACCAAAAGGTTGCAGGTTTGGACGATGTCATGGCGCGCGTCGGCGATTGTGCACCCGAGGGCGCTGGTGACCCCCGGGTACCGAGGAACCAAGGCTCCTGACAGCCCGACATCGGCAAGCAGGCCGCACGCGTGCAACGCCCCGGCGCCGCCGAACGGCATGGCGACGAACTCCGTCGGGTCGTGGCCCCGTTCGATCGAAACCAAACGAAGGGCACCAGCCATACGGCTAGTGGCGACACGAAGAATCGCTTCGGCGGCCTGGTCGACTGAGATCGACAGGGGAGTCGCCACATGGTCGCGTACGGCCTGCCGGGCGGCAGCAACGTCGAGCTGATCCAGCCCCCCGATTGGAGCTGTGGCATTGAGACGTCCAAGTACGAGGTGGGCGTCGGTGACGGTCGGGCGATCGTTGCCGCGTCCGTAGCATGCTGGACCTGGAATCGAGCCGGCAGACTCGGGGCCGATCCGCAAGATGCCACCGCCATCAACCCACGCCAGTGAACCGCCGCCAGCGCCGATGGTTGAGATCTCGATCATGGGAGTGCGGATGACCATGCCGAAGTCGACCGCGGTTTGATCTCCGGTGATGACCTGGCCGTCGGCAATAACCGCAACGTCGAAACTGGTGCCCCCCATATCGCAGGTGATCACGTTCGGGAAGCCGGCTGCGTCGGCGAGGTGTGCGCTGGCGATCACCCCCGCGGCCGGACCGCTGAGCGCGGTTCGGATCGGCAGCGAGCGGGCGGCGGTCGAGGTCATCACGCCGCCATTTGATTGGACGATGAAAAAGCTTCCGTCGAAACCGTCGCTAGCGAGAGCCTGTTCGAGCCGTTCGAGGTAGTTGCCAACGACAGGCTGCAGATATGCGTTCAAAGCGCCAGTCGATGTCCGTTCGAACTCGCGCACTTCTGGCAAAAGCGCGGCCGCCGACGTGACGTGTGGGTTGGGCCATATCTCGCGCACCGCAGCGACAGCGCGTTGCTCGTTTGCGGGGTTCGCGTAGGCATTGATGAACGTTACGCAACATGCTTCGGCCCCGCTGTCCAGGAGCTTCTGAGCCTGATCGCGGACCTGGTCGAGGTCGACCGGGGTGACGATTGAACCGTCGGCCCCCACCCGCTCGTCGACTTCAAGGCGAAAGTCCCGGTCGATTACCGGCACGAACTCGCCCCACAAACCCCACGTATTGGGGCGGTCGCGGCGGCGCATCTCGAGAACGTCGGCGAACCCGGCGGTTGTGATAATGGCGGTGCGCGCCCCTTTGCGTTCGAGGAGCGCGTTCGTGCCGACCGTCGTGCCGTGCACGA
>CALDYC010000149.1 GCA_937941245.1 uncultured Acidimicrobiales bacterium
GCCCCTGAGATTTTCGAAGTCCGTGATGATGACTTCTTGTACTTGCTCACCGAGACCGGTGACGCAGACATGCGCCCCAAGGCTGAAGAAGCCGCGCAGCGATGCCCTAAGCAAGCAATCGAAATCGTCGACGCAGACTGAGCGGCGCTCACGATGAAAGCGATCACCATCGTCGGTGCATCGCTTGCCGGCTTGCGTGCTGCTGAGACACTTCGGCGAGAGGGTTTCGACGGCACGATCAATGTTGTCGGTGACGAGGTGCACCGGCCCTATGACCGGCCGCCCCTCTCCAAGCAGTTCTTGAGCGGCGAATGGGATCGGGGCCGTATCGAACTGGTGCGACCCGAATCGTTCGACGATTTGAACCTGACATGGCACCTGGGCGCAGCGGCCACGGCGATTGACCCGACCAATCATGCTGTCACCTTGGCCTCAGGCGAGGTGCTCTCGGCCGAAGGGGTGGTCATCGCAACCGGTGCTCGAGCCCGCACGTTGCCGGGTTCGATGGCAGGCGTGCACACATTGCGCACCGTCGACGACGCTCAAGCGGTGCGTCAGGCGTTTGATAGCGGGGTCGATCGGCTGGTCATCATCGGCTCAGGGTTCATTGGTGCCGAGGTCGCAGCCACGGCCCGAGAACGCGGCATCGACGTCACGATGATTGAGATGGCGATGCAGCCTTTCGAGCGTTCGCTCGGGGCCGAAGTCGGAAGCGTGCTCGCGGAGATACATGTTGAACACGGTGTCGACCTGCGCCGCGGCGTTGGCTACAAGGCCTTTGTCGGCGGGGACCGGGTGAGCGGCGTCGAGCTGACCGACGGAACGACGGTCAATGCCGATCTCGTGGTTGTCGGCATTGGGGTGCTTCCCAATACCGAATGGCTCGATGGTTCTGGGCTCGCGGTCGATGACGGTGTTGTGTGCGACGAAACGTCACTCGTTGCTCCCGGCATTGTTGCGGCTGGTGATGTCGCTCGATGGCCAAATCAGCACTTTGGTGATTCGATGCGGGTCGAGCACTGGGACAATGCCACGACCCAGGGGGTGCACGCAGCAAAGCGGCTGTTACATGGACCGACGGTTGGCCCCTATGCGCCGGTGCCATGGTTCTGGACCGATCAGTACGACCGCAAGATCCAACTTGCCGGGCGCACCACCGGATTCGACCGATTCGATGTCGTCGAAGGTTCGTTTGCCGAACGGCGATTCGCGGGCCTATACGCACGCGGCGGGGTGTTGGTCGCCGTTGTTGGCTTCAACCGACCTCGCCACGTCATGCGGTATCGGGCGCTGATCGAAGCCAAGACGCCCTATGAGCACGCGTTGGCCGCAGAGATCTGACCTCTGGTGCACCCGTGACGATGCGTCGATTGATACGCGGCCTTGCCGTCGCGGCCTTGGCGCTGACGGCGATGACCGCCTGCGGCGACTCGTCGCTAAGCGGCCAAACGATCGCTGACATCGTCACTGAGTCAGTTCCGGTGGCATACCAGTCCTCGCTCGACGCGGTCGCGTGCGTGCCTTTTGACGAACCAGTTGAGGCGGCATCGCAGACGTGCACGGTCGCCCTGGGGCCCCAACAGGTAAACGTCGCCGTGACTCTTCGGACGCCGCCTGCAGAGGCCGCCGCGGCCACAGATACTGGGTTGGCTGCAGATACCGACTGGCTGGTCGACGTGGCCTGGCCATCGCGGCTCGTCGCTGCCGACCAGATCGCCGTCATGATCGCCAACCAGTTCACCGCCGATCTCGGAGTAGACACGAGCGCGAGCTGTCAACACAGCGTGGTGGCGCTGGCCGAGGACGAGTCGGTGATCTGCGAAGCCGTGGATCCGGCCGGGGTGACCCGGCGGTTCGATGTCACCCTCGACTCGGGCGGGGTTGTGCGCCTGGCGATCAGGTAAGGCTGGCCCAGTCGATGCGCCGGGCCATCGCTACGTGCACGTCCAGGCGCTCGCGGTGCTGATCGATTGCCTTGCGGGCTTGGGGAACCTCATGTTCGTCGAGGAAGCTGTGCACGCGGCGGTGAAGATCACCGTGGGCGAGCCACTGCACCCCGCCGAGCATGCGGCCGATCGAGTTGTCCGGAATGGTTGAACCGATGCGGTCCCATCCTTCGGCAATGAAGTTCCATACCTGCGGTCCGTGATTGCGGTTCGCAAGCGCCTGTCCGAGCACGAACCCCGCATCCTGGCTGCGCACGGTGTCATCGAGGGTCATTTCGCACAAGTCGGCAATGGCGTCGGCGTCATCGAACTTCGCGAGAGCGAACAGGTAACGCCGTTCGATCTGCGGTGATCGAGCGCTACGAAAGCGGTCAGCGAATCGATCGAAATCACTGCGGTCTCCGGTGCTGGCCACGACACGAACCGCTGCTGCTTCGATGCTGGCGTTGGTCTCGGTGGTGTGCGAGCGGTCGTCGCTGAGTAGCGCTCGAGCATGCTCGATCACCTGAGCGTTTTCGCTGATCGAACCAAGTGAGCTGTACAGCTGGGCTCTGACCTCGTTGAGCATGGGGTCGGTCTCATCCGCGGCTACATCGAAGGTGAGCCTGTCGAGTTCGGGCCCCGCGATCTGTTCCCAGATGGCGCCGATCGATGTACGTGCAGCGGTATCGGGAGCCAGGTGTGACAACGTCGCAAATCCGGACGTTGTTGCGGTCCAAACCGAAGCGCTGTTCTCGTTCCGCAAAGCCCGGGCCAGTTCAACGAACGCCGTGGCGGTTGATTGTCCGGCGCGCACCAGATCGAACGAGTCATCGAGCAGCGAGTACCGCTGCACGGGTGCGAGTTCGCCGAAGTGACGTATCAAACGACTGAGTAGTGCGTCGTCGTAACGCACCCGGAAGAACCCGTCGCTCGCTGGGTCGACGGCAACCATCGCCGCTGGGTCAACAAGCGGAAGCAAAACGTCCGGGTTGAGGAGCTCGGTCGTTGATGATTCGGCGATCCGGATCGTTGCCGGAATCTTCCACGTTGGTGATGCGGCGGTGTCCCGGTCGGCAGTGTTGGCGGGCGCATCGTCGAGCAGCCGGAAGACAGATTGATCGAGTTTGATCGTGTCGCCGTTGACGCTGGCGTGGATCACCGGAAAGCCGCCGGTGTAAATCCATTCGTGCATGATCTCTGCTACCGGTTGACCGGTGGCTGTTTCGACCGAGTTCCACAGGTCGGCGGTGACCGTGTTGCCGAGGGCATGGGTTCGCATGTAGTGGCGAATGCCCTCGCGGAACGCTTCGGGTCCAACGTATTGCTCCAGCATGCGTACAACCGAGGCACCCTTTTCATAGGTGAGTACGTCGTACATACCTTCGGCATCGGCGGGGGAGTGAACCTCGAATTCGATGGGCCGGGTGCTATGGAGGGCATCGACCGCGTACGCCGCGGAGCGTTCCAACGCGAATCCTTCCCATACCTTCCAATCGGGGCGGTATGCGTCGGTTGCCGACGTTTCCATGAATGTCGCGAACGCTTCCTTGAGCCAGAGACCTTCCCACCAGCGCATCGTGACCAGATTGCCGAACCACATGTGCGCCAGCTCGTGGGCGATCACCGCGACAGATCGTTGCTGTTCGGGTTGGGTCGTGGTCTCGGGATCGACGAGAAGCAGAACTTCGCGGAAGGTGACGCAGCCGGTGTTTTCCATCGCTCCGAACGCAAAGTCGGGGATGGCGAGCAGGTCAATCTTCTCACCGAAATAGGGCACGCCGAAGTAGTCGGTAAGCCAGCGCAGGCAGAACACCGCTGCGTCGTGAGCGAACGTGATCTCGTCGCCGCGACCTGGTCGATGAATCACCCGAACCGGAACACCATCCACATCAATTGCCGGTGAGGCCTCGAGATGGCCCACGACGAACGCGAGTAGATAGGTCGACATCAGTGGCGTCGGCGCAAACTGCACCGCAACCCGACCAGGCTCCGACGGGGTACGTGACACCTCGGACTGGGCAGAGATCGCAAGCAGGTCATCGCGTACATCAAGGGTGACGGCGAAGGTGGCCTTCGCGTCGGGTTCGTCCCAGCACGGAAAGCATCGGCGGGCGTTGGTCGACTCGAACTGGGTGGTGGCGATGGTGTGTTCGGTCCCGTCGTCGTCGGCGAACGTGCTGCGGTAGAAGCCGCGCAACTTGTCGTTGAGCACGCCAGTGAACGTGATGTCGATCGTTGCGCTTCCGGCTTTGAGCGTCGACTCGAGGTTGATTTTCAGCCGTTCGAGGTCTTCGTCAAGCGATGTTGCTACCTGTGCTGTTCCAGCCGCTGAGGTAACGGTGACCGTGCCGATCTCGAGTTCGATTGCGTTCAGGACAATGGCGTCGACGGGCTCGTGCACCTCGACAGCGATCGTGACCCGACCGTTGAATGAGGCGGCTTCGATGTCAGGGCGCAGCCACAGGTCGTAGTTCGTTGGCGCTACCGAACGCGGCAGGCGATGAGGGTTGTTCTGTTCCACCGTCCAAGGCTACGGCTACGGTGCCCGACGTGTCAGACATGCAGTACGACTGTTCGGGTATCGGTAATGCGATCGTTGATGTGCACGCGCAACACGACGAGGCGTTCCTTGAGTCCTTCTCACTCGTGAAGGGCTCGATGGAACTCGTTGACGAGAGGCGGGCGGTTGAGCTCTACGAAGCGATGAACGTCAGCGCCGAGTCGTCGGGCGGGTCTGCTGCCAACACCATGGCGGGGATCGCCTCGTTTGGCGGATCAGCGGCGCTGCTCGGCAAAGTCGCCGATGATCACCTCGGCAGGGTGTACGCAGCAGAATCAGAATCGACTGGAATTGCGTTTCCGGTTGCACCTGGGACTGGCGGCGAACCGACGGCCAGGTCGATGATTGTGGTCACGCCCGATGCTGAGCGCACCATGAGCACCTACCTCGGAGCAGCCACCACGCTCTATGACCATGAGATTGACGAAGCGGTCGTCGCTAACAGCCAGGTGCTGTACTGCGAGGGCTACATCTGGGACATCGACGTAACCAAGACAGCGATTCGCCACGCGATCGCAATCGCGAAGGCAAATGATCGCCGCATCTCGTTCACGCTCAGTGACTCGTTCTGCGTCGAGCGACACTTTGACGAATGGCAACAGCTCGTTGATGACGAGATCGACGTGTTGTTCGGCAATGAGGAAGAACTTGCTTCACTCACCGGTCTGAGCGATTTCGGCGCGGCAGTCGAAGCCACCCGAGGACGGGTCGAGATCTTGTGTGCCACTCGTGGCTCTGAGGGGTCGCTCATCGTCACAGCTGATGAAACGTTCACGATCCCTGCTGTCCCGGTCGCAGATGTTGTCGACACGACTGGGGCCGGCGATCAATACGCAGCCGGTGTTTTGTATGGCCTGACTCATGGCATGGACCTTGCCGCGTGTGGTCGGCTCGGCTCGATCGCTGCATCCGAAGTCATCAGCCATATGGGAGCGCGTCCGAACCGCCCGCTCTCTGAACTTCTGCCGTAGACGCTGCCATGGGGCTTTCGGACGAATCGTTCGTGCTTGGCGTGGACCTTGACGGCGTGTGCGCGGACTACACCCTGGGGTTCCGAGACTTTTGTGCTGAACGACTTGGTCGCGACCCCGAGAGCTTTCCGCTTGATCGCTCATGGGACTTCCGCGAGTGGGGGTTCGATGACGCCATGTTCGAAGAGATGCACCATGCTGCAATCGTTGAGGGCCGGTTGCTCGCTGATCTGCCGGTGATTGAAGGTGCTGCCGACGCGTTGTGGCGACTGAGCGATGCAGGTGTGTGGATCCGCATTGTGACGCATCGGTTGTACGTGAACTGGAGCCATCACGCCGCGGCGAGCGACACGGTCGCCTGGCTCGATCGCGCTCGCATCCCGTACCGAGATCTGTGCTTCGTTGGGGCCAAGGCTGATGTCGGCGCCGATGCGTACATCGACGATGCGCCCCACAACGTTGCGGCGTTGCGCCGTTCGGGGCGACATGCGATCTGCTTCACCCAGCCCTACAACACCCAGGTCACCGGGCTGCGGGCCGACAACTGGGCAGAGGTCGAAGAGATTGTCTACGACCTGATGGTCGCCAAAGGCACGCCAACGGCGCCGCAGCTTCCGGGTTTTGACTCGGGCGCCGACCGGCTGGAACGACGAGCAACTGGCGAATCCACGGGCACCGACGGCCCAGGGACTATGTCCGACGCTTCAGGTAGCCAGCCGGGCGAGTGAACCAGCGATGTCAGCGGCGACGTGGGCATTGTTTTCGACAAGGGCCGTGTTCGCCGCGACGCTGAGCCCGTTGGTTTCTTGAGCGATCGCTGCGAGCACGAACGGCGTTCGAGCTGGTCCGATTACACCGGCGCGATCCGCGGCCGCCTCGGCCACCGTTGTCGCTCGGTCGAGTTCGTCGGCATCGAGTGGCTGCGGCGGGGGCACACACACCAGCACGCCACCTTGTCCGAAGGCCCTTCGGGCACGCAGAATGTGTGCCACCTGATCAGCGTTGTCGACTCGGGCAGGGGCGTCGATCCCGCTATCGGTTGTCGTAAAGGCCGGAAGTCGATCCGTCTGCCAGCCGAGCACGGCAACCCCGAGTGTCTCGAGCATCTCGAACGTGCGAGGCAGATCCAAAAACGACTTCGCCCCGGCACAAACCGTGACCAGGGGAAGGGATCCGATTACCGGAAGGTCGCCGCTGATATCGCCCGAGGTTGCTGCCCCGCGGTGCACGCCGCCGATACCGCCAGTGGCGAACACGTCAATGCCTGCGTGATGGGCAAGGGTGAGCGAGGCGCCGACGGTCGTGACCCCGCTCGGCCACCCCTCGGCGACCGCCCTGGCCAGATCGCGTGCCGCTACTTTCTCGGTGCACGAAAAGATTGGTTCGGGATCGTCGACCCCGACGCGGGCAACACCGTCGAGGACGACGGTCATCGCTGGAGTGCCTCCGGCTTTGACAATGGCAGCCGACGATGATGCAAGAACTTCGCGGTTGTGCGGTTCAGGCAGCCCGAGTGTGCTGTACACCGTCGATTCAAGTGCAACGACCGGTTTGTTGTCCCGCAGGGCTGCGGCAACGGCCGGAAGGACCTGCACGGGCGAATGGTCTGTCGTCATGTCACGAGTTCTTTCAGAGTTTCGGGGAGTTCACGGATGTCGTCAATACGACACCAGCGCGGGCTGGGTTCAGGATCGGGCGCTATTTCAAGATCCCACGTCACGGCGTAGGGGACGTGCACGACCCGTCCTCCGATGTCGAGTACGGGAGCGATATCTGACGGGATCGAATTGCCGACCATAACGAAGCGTGCCGGTTCGACCTGGTGGCGCCGCAGGACTCGCGCATAGGTGCTGGCGTCTTTCGCGGCGACGACTTCGACGTCACAGACGTGAGCGGCAATGCGTGTCGCTTCGATCCGGCGCATCTGGTGGTGCAGGTCGCCTTTCGTGATCACCATCACGTCGTGGTGCTCGGCTACCGCATCGATTGTGTCGAGTGCGCCTTCGATGAGATCAGTATCAGCGTGGAGTAGTTCGTCCGCCCAGTTGAGAATCGTCGCGACCTCCGCGGTCGAAACCGTGCCGGCGGAGATGTCGATCGCAGCTGAGATCATTGACAGGGCCTTGGCCTTTACGCCGAACCCGTAGGTGGCGACCCGTTGGCGGTCATGGCTCATGAGCGCAGCGTTGGCGTCGGCGGGTGAGACCCACCGTTCTGCGAGCGCAGCGAATCGGGCTTCGATATCTTTGAACGCGCCTTCGTTGTGCCACAGCGTGTCGTCGGCGTCGAAGCCAATCGTCAATCGAGCCACGCTGGCAGGTTAGGCAATCGGGTCGACAACCGGGGCTCTGCACGCAGCATTGCAGACACCACACAACCGGCAATAACGAAGGTTATTCTGGTGCGCATGCCTGACCGCGACGACGAAATCACCGGAGCGCTGCTCGATGCAGCCGCGGCTGTTTTTGCCGAGCAGGGCTATGACGGTGCCCGGGTGCAGTCGATTGCCGAGCGAGCCGGGCTCACGACCGGAGCGATCTACAACCGGTTTAGCGGAAAATCCGAGCTGCTTCTTGAAGCCCTCGACCGCCAAACCCGCACCATGCTCGCTGAACTTGCCGAAGCCGAGCTCAGCGCAACCGATCTTCTCGCAACGATGGGCGCTGCGTTGTTGGACGACGAAAGTTCAGCATCGGCGCTCGTGCTTGAGTCGTTCATGGCTGCTCGCCGCGAGAGCGACGTCGCGGACCGGCTTCGCCCGCGCCTCGCCGACGAACGGTCGCGACTGGCCGAGCTCGTCGATGCCGACAAGGCCGCCGGAGTTGTCGATGCCTCGCTTGACACCACCGCAGTCGTGACCTTCTGTCAATCGGTGGCTCTCGGCATGCGCATGCTGAGCGTGATTGAGACTGAAATGCCCGAGGCAGCCGGGTGGCAGTACGTGATCGGTCGGGCGCTCGCGGCGCTCGCTCCAGACGCAGAAGTGCCAGATCCGGGTCAGATCCCGAACCCCGACGTCGGTGCCGCTGCGGTTGGCCGTTAGGCTCTCAGAATGTCGAAGCGCACACAGAAGGGCAAGGCCCGGGCCCGCCGCAACAAGGCGAACCACGGCCGCAAGCCCAACTACGGCCGGAACTGACCCAACGGTCGGGTTCACGCCCACATCCGAAACCTCGCACGTGCCCGGCCTGCTGATCTTCGATGGAGATTGCGGCTTTTGCACAGCGTCTGCAGAGTGGCTCGCTTCCCGTATGGGTGAGCGGGCCTCTGTCGCGCCCTGGCAGACCTGCGACCTCGACGCACTCGGACTGACCCAAGCCAACGTCTCTGCCGCGGTGCATTGGACTGACGATGTGGGCACCTGCCGCGGGCCAGCGGCGATTGGGGCAGCGTTGCGTCACTGTGACCGACCGTGGTCGATTGTGGGCATTGCTCTGGGCTGGGCTCCCGTGACCTGGCTCGCCGAACCGCTCTATTGGGTGGTTGCCCGCTTCCGGCATCGCTTGCCCGGCAGCACTGCCGCCTGTCGGTGGTGACACACCGGCGCTAGCGGCATCAGGAAAGCGCCGTGACGCGAGCCCGGTGCGACTGATCGAGCGCTGGTGCGGGCCTGCCGCAGCGGCGCAATAGCCTGCGAGGCAATGGAACGTTTCGGATTCGTCGGTCTTCCCAATGCCGGGAAGTCATCGCTCTACAACGCACTCGCAGGCGGAGGCGCACTTGCTGCCCCATACGCCTTTGCGACGACTGATCCAAATGTCGGCGTCGCCAAGGTGCCAGACACACGGCTCGATCAGCTTGCCGAGATGAGCAAGGCCCGTCAGGTCGTGCCAGCGAGCGTGCAGTTCACCGACATTGGCGGCCTGGTCGAGGGGGCAAGCAAGGGCGAGGGATTGGGCAACCATTTCCTGCAAGGCATCCGCGAATCAGACGCCATTGTGTTCGTGTTGCGGGCATTTGGTGACCCTGATGTTCCGGGCCCGTCGGACCCACTTGAGAACCTCGGCGTGGTCGAGATTGAACTGAGCCTGGCAGACCTCGACAGCGCCGAACGCCAGCTCGACAAACGCCGGCGACAGGCCAAGGGCGACCCGTCACTGCGGGGCGAAGTCGCGCTACTCGAACGGTCGGTCGAGTATTTGGCCGAGGGAACACCGCTGTATCGCAGCGGCATGGATGCCGAAGAGCTCGCTTCGCTCAAGCCGTTCTTCTTGCTTACGAACAAGCCCGTCATGGCAGTTGTCAACGTCGGCGAAGACGACCTCGACTCGGTCGACACGCTGACTGAACGGGTCTCGAACGAACTTGACGGCGCCGAGGTCCTTGGTATGTGCATCCAGCTTGAAGCCGAAGCAGCCCTCATGCCCGTCGACGAGCGCAAAGAACTACTCGACGGCCTGGGCCTCGGCGAAGGTGCCTTGCCCCGCTTCTCACGGGCGGCCTACCACCTGCTTGGTCTGCGCACGTACTTCACGACCGGCGAGAAAGAGTCACGAGCCTGGACATTCCACGCTGGCTCGACGGCTCCCCAATGTGCCGGGGTCATCCATAGCGACTTCGAGCGCGGCTTTATTCGGGCCGAGACGATTCAATGGGATCTGCTGCTTGAGCATGGCGGTTGGGCCGCAGCCCGAGATGTCGGCGCGGTTCGCTCCGAAGGCAAGGACTACCTGCCCCAGGACGGCGACACGATGGACTTCCGATTCAACGTCTGACCGCCGGTTGGCTCGTCGCCGGTGACCGGGTGCTCGCTACGGTCGACATCGCCGACTCGTGGCTGGCCCGGACCCGTGGGGTACTGGGCCGCGACGATCTCGACGGTGCACTTTGGTTGACGCCTGCTCGCAGCGTGCACACATTTGGCGTCGGGTTTGAACTCGACGTTGCGTTCTGCGACGGTGACCTGCGCGTTGTTGACATGGTGACGATGGCTCGGCACCGACTTGGGCGTCCGCGGTTGCGCGCCCGTTCGGTTATCGAAGCCCGTGCTGGCTCGTTCGCCCGTTGGGGCGTGTCGGTCGGCGACCAGCTTGAGGTCCGTCGATGAGCCCGGCCGTTGTGGCGAGCGGTGCGGACCCGTCCGGAGCGCCACGCGGAGGCGGGAAGCTGATCATTGTGGGCACACCGATCGGCAACATGGGCGACTTATCCGAGCGGGCCCGCCAAGCCTTCGCTGCGGTTGATCTGATCGCGTGCGAGGACACCCGCCGCACCGGTCTGTTGCTATCGAATTGCGGCATCGCCAACCCCGGCATGGTCGTCGCCAATGAACACACCGAACACGACCGCATCGGCCGTGTTCTCGAGGTGCTGGCGGCGGGAGGCTCAGTCGCGATTGCAAGCGATGCGGGCATGCCGACAATCAGCGACCCCGGAGCAGCGCTCGTTCGTGCCGCTGCTCAGGCCGGGTTCGAAGTTGTTGCGGTTCCCGGACCTACCGCTGCATCGTCAGCAATCGCGTTGTCAGGATTCGCTGCCACTCGCTGGGTTTTCGAGGGCTTCATCCCCCGCAAAGGAAGCGAACGCGCAGCGCGACTGGTCGAGCTGGCCGACGAACGTCGTGTTGTCGTGTTCTACGAGGCGCCGCATCGTCTGCTGCGAACACTCGCCGATCTTGCTGAGGTGTTCGGGGTAGACCGTGAGTGTTCGGTTGCCCGAGAGCTGACCAAGATGCACGAGGCGGTATGGCGAGGTTCGCTGGGTCGGGCCGTTGACGAAGTCGGCGAGCCGCGCGGCGAATATGTCATCGTCATCGATCAGGCCCCGCCGCTCGCACCGGTGACCGATGACGAGCTTCGGGCAGCGGTACACGCTGCGATCCATGCGGGCACGAGCACCAAAGATGCCTCGGCTGAAGTAGCTGCCCGATTCGGCGTTGGGCGCCGACGGGTCTATCAACTCGCGACAGAGGGCTGAGATGGCGGCCCGACGTCGTCTAGATACCGATCTCGTTCGCCGAGATCTGGCCGAGAGCCGGGTGGTGGCTCAGCGGCTGATCGCCGAGCGGCGGGTAACCGTAAACGGCGCGTTGGCGCAAAAGTCCGCCCATCTCGTTGCCCCCGCCGACGCGGTCGAAGTCGTTGGTCCGCCAGCGCGCTACGTCGGCCGAGGCGGCGACAAAATGCAGGGCGCGCTCGACATGTTCGACCTCGATGTGAACGGCATGCGCTGCATCGACGTTGGGTCATCGACAGGGGGATTCACCGACTGCCTGCTGCAAAGCGGAGCGGTTTCGGTCGTTGCGATCGACGTCGGACGGGCACAGCTACACGACCGACTTCGACGCGACGAACGAGTCGATGTGCGGGAACAGACCGATGTTCGTTCGGTGGTCGCCGAACGCATCGGCGCACCGTTCGACCTGGTCGTCGTCGATGTGAGCTTCATCGGTCTTGGTCAGGTACTCGATCAATTGCTGGCGTTTGCTGGCGCTGCCGGTTCGATCATTGCCTTGGTCAAGCCGCAGTTCGAAGCTGGCCGCGACGAGGTCAGTCGTGGCAAAGGCGTGATTCGTGATCCGGTGGTGTGGAGCCGGGTGCTACACGAGGTGTGCGATCGAATCGGTGCTCACGCTGCTGTTCGTCAAATGGGGGTGTCGCCCATTACCGGCGGCGCTGGAAACGTCGAGTTTCTCGTGTTGTTCGATCGACGGCCGTTGCCCGGGCCCGACATTGGGGCACAGATCGAGGCAGCGGTCAATGCTGCGGAACGGTTGGTTGCTCAGTC
The DNA here is from genome assembly GCA_937941245.1 of uncultured Acidimicrobiales bacterium. Lineage (GTDB taxonomy): Bacteria > Actinomycetota > Acidimicrobiia > Acidimicrobiales > UBA10347 > UBA10347. The sequence continues at coordinate 12,186 of CALDYC010000149.1, forward strand.
TTGAGTCATTGGCCGATTCATCGGGGCGGCTACGTTGAGCAGCGATGGCCCGAATCGCATTGATCGTGCACGAGCACCGCGACGACGCGGCCGAGTCGGCGTCTGCGCTCGGTCAATGGGCCGATGAGCGCGGCCATAGCGTGGTGACGCTGGATGAGACGCGGGCCGCTGCGACGCTTCGTCCGATCGAACCCGATGTGCGTGGCCCCAACGAGTTCGCGCAGGACACTGACTTGGTCGTGTCTCTGGGTGGCGATGGTTCCATGCTGGGCGCAGTGCAGATGGCCGCACGCCACGACGTTGCCGTACTTGGCGTCAATTTCGGTCAAATGGGCTACCTCGCTGCGGTCGAGCCGAATGAGATGGTGGTGGCGGTCGAAGCGTTCTTCGCTGGCCGGGCCACCATCGAGTCCCGCATGCGGGTGGCGGTGACCATTCACCGTGCCGATGGCTCGGTTGAGGACGGCGGCCATGCGCTGAACGAGGCGCTGGTCGAACGTGATCAGAGCGGACGCACGATTCGTCTTGGCTTGTCTCTCGACGATTCGTTCTTCACCACCTATAACGCGGACGGCGTGATCATCGCATCGCCCACTGGAGCAACGGCCTATTCGCTGTCGGCTGGCGGTCCAATTGTCGCACCCATGCACGAAGCTCTCATCGTGACTCCGGTATCTCCGCACCAACTCTTTGACCGTTCGCTCGTCGTCGATGCAAACAGTTCAATCGACGTCGAGCTGCTACCAGATCGGGCCGCGTCGCTTTCGGTTGATGGTCGCGAGGTCGCCCGTCTTGAACCCGGCGACCGAGTGGTTTGCACCAAGAGCGATACGCCCGCCAAAATTGTCTCGCTGCACGAGACCAGCTTCCTCCAGGTACTCAAGGCCAAATTTGGCCTGAACGATCGCTGAACATGATTCATGAACTGCATGTAGCCAACCTTGGTGTCATCGAGTCGGCGACCATTACGTTCGGCTCGGGGCTCACGGCCCTCACCGGCGAAACCGGAGCGGGTAAGACCCTCGTGACCGAAGCAATCGACCTGCTGACCGGCGGCCGCTCCGACCCCAATCTGGTTCGTACCGGCGCCGACCAGGCCACGGTCGAGGGCCGCTTTGTCGACAGCGACGGCGAAGAGGTGACGGTTCGTCGGGTCATCCCGGCCGACGGACGGTCCCGCGCCTATCTCAATGGGGCCATGGCAAACCTTGCGGCCCTCGGCGACGCGATCCGTCCCCTGGTCGAGATCCACGGGCAACACGGCCAACAGGCGCTCCTGCGGTCCGAAGCTCGCCGCAGTGCCCTCGACCTGTTCGGCGGGCACGACACAGCCCCACTGGCCCAGGCGCGGGCTGAGCTGCGACGTGCTCAAGCCGAGCTTGAGGGTCTTGGCGGCGACGAATTCGAACGAGCACGCGAGATCGACCTATTGAGTTTCCAGGTCGATGAGATCGAAGTTGTCGGTATCGCGGACGCGGAAGAAGACGAGCGTCTCGCTCGGCGCGAGGCTCTGCTTGGCGATGCAACGGCGCACGGCGAAGCAGCTGAGAAGGCAGTCGACGCGCTATCGGTCGATGGACCGGCCGGATCTGCGCTTGCCCAAGCGCTTGCTGCGCTCAACGACCGAAGCCCGTTTGCCAAGATCAGTGAACGGGTGTACGCGCTGCAGGCTGAGCTGGGTGACATCGTCGATGAGCTTCGGTCGAGCGCGGAGTCCATCGATGATGACCCGCGACTGCTTGAACAGCTGCAAGAGCGTCGTGAGCAGCTCACCGCGCTGCGCCGCAAGTACGGCCCAGATCTCGGAGCAGTGCTGCTTTTTCAGCGCACCGCAGCGGAACGACTCGAGACACTTCGCAACCACCACGAACGAGCCCAACACGTGAGTGCCGAGATCGAAGCGCTCACCATGCGGGTGCGAGATGAAGAGGCCAAGCTTGGCGCTAAACGTCGGGCAACTGCGCCCAAATTGGCGCAGGCTGTGGTCAAGGAACTGCGCAAACTCGCGCTTCCCAAGGCCGAGCTTGAGGTCGTCGTAGGCGACGACCCCGGTGACCAGGTTGATCTTGCCATCTCGATGAATCCGGGTGCTCCGTTGCTTCCGTTGGCCAAGGTGGCGTCCGGTGGCGAACTGTCGCGGGTCATGTTGGCGCTGCAGATGGTTGTTGGCTCGGTTGCTGACACGGTGGTCTACGACGAGGTCGATGCTGGTGTCGGCGGCGAAGCGGCGACCGCGATCGGGCAGGCCCTGGCAGGGGTCGGGCGCAAACACCAAGTACTCGTCGTGACACACCTGGCGCAGGTCGCAGCGTGTGCCGATCGTCAGGTCAACATCGTGAAGACGATCACGGGTTCGTCGACGCGAACCGACCTGGTCGAGCTAGACGACGCTGGACGGGTCGTCGAGCTGGCTCGCATGCTTTCGGGGTCGCCCGACAGCGAGAGCGCACGGTTGCATGCAGCAGAGCTACTCGAAGCGGTACGGTGATACTCCGTGACGAAGCATATTTTCGTGACTGGCGGCGTCGCCAGCGCACTCGGCAAGGGCTTGACCGCTTCCTCCCTCGGGCGGCTGCTTAAGAACCGGGGGCTTCGGGTCACCCAACAGAAGCTCGATCCGTACATCAATGTGGACCCGGGCACGATGAACCCGTTTGAGCACGGGGAAGTGTTCGTCACCGAAGACGGCGGCGAGACCGACCTTGACCTTGGGCACTACGAACGATTCATCGACGAAAATCTGTCTCGCGACTCAAACGCAACGACCGGGTCGATCTACCAAGCAGTGCTCAATGCCGAACGGCGCGGCGACTATTTGGGCAAGACCGTGCAGGTCATTCCGCATGTCACCGACGAGATCAAGAGTCGCATTATGCGGCTCGCGCACGAAGACGTCGATGTCGTCATCACCGAGATCGGTGGCACGGTCGGCGATATCGAAATTCTGCCGTTCCTCGAGGCCATCCGTCAGATGCGGCTCACCGTGGGGCGCGACAATGTTTGCTACGTCCATGTCACGCTCGTGCCGTTCATCGGCCCAAGCGGCGAGCAGAAGACCAAGCCGACCCAGCACTCTGTTACCGAGTTGCGCAGCCGTGGTATCCAACCTGACGCGATCGTGTGCCGCAGCGAGCAGCCGATCAGTGACGACCTCAAGAACAAAATCTCTCGCTTATGCGATGTGCCGGTCGAAGCCGTCGTAAATGCGGCCGATGCATCGAGCATTTACCAGATTCCGCTGGTTATGCACGACGAGGGCCTGGACCGCGCGGTTTGTGATCTGTTGCATCTCGAAGGCGAACCGCAACTCGACATTTGGCGTGCGTTGGTCAAACGCATCGAGTCGATGACCCGCACGGTGCGTATCGGCATGGTTGGCAAATACGTAAGCCTTCCCGATGCCTACCTGTCGGTTGTCGAGTCGCTGAACCATGCCGGGTTCGAGCAGGGCATCAAGGTTGAACTGGACTGGATTCAGGCCGAAGATGTCGAAGGCTTGCTTGCAGAGGGCCGCTTGCGTGACCTTGATGGCATCGTGATCCCCGGAGGGTTCGGCGAGCGTGGCATCGAAGGCAAGATCGCTGCAGCGAGTTATGTGCGCGAGAACAACATTCCGTGTCTGGGTATCTGCCTTGGGCTGCAGGTGATGGTCATCGAGTTTGCTCGCAACGTATTGGGAATTCCACGAGCCAACTCGTCTGAGTTCGATGAAGAAGGCACGGTCACTCCTGATCCCGTGATCCATCTGATGGACGAACAACGCAACGTGACCGACAAGGGTGGGACCATGCGTCTCGGTGCCTATGTCGCCGAGCTCGCCGAAGGGTCACAGGTCGCGGAGCTGTACGGCAAGACCGTCGTGTCTGAGCGCCACCGGCACCGCTTCGAATTTAATCCGGCCTATCGCACTCGCTTCGAGACGAATGGTCTGCGCTGTTCCGGGCAATCTCCCGACGGCATGCTCGTCGAGTTCATTGAGCTGCCCGGCCACCCGTTCTGGGTTGGCACCCAGGCGCACCCTGAATTCAAAAGCCGCCCGAATCGGCCCGCTCCGTTGTTCCGCGGGCTTATCGAGGCAGCTGCTCACCGCAAAGAGGGACGCAACCCGCACCTTCTGTCGGTCGAGGATCAAACAACGACATCGTGACGATCCCGAACAACGGGTTCTCGATCGAATCCGCGGAGGTACAACACCGTGGTGCGGTCGTCACGACCGAGGTGTTGTCGGTCAGGACGCCCGACGGCGACCTCGTTGAGCGCCAAGCGGTCCGCCACCCCGGAGCGGTCGCGGTCGTCGCGGTACATGACGGGGCCGTTGTGCTCGTGCAGCAGTACCGAGCGCCTGTCGATGCGGACACGATCGAGATCCCTGCAGGCAAGCTCGACATCGCCGGCGAGGATCCGGCCGACGCCGCCCGGCGAGAGCTGATCGAAGAAGTCGGTTTACAAACCGACGAACTGATCGAGTTGGGATCGTTTCTCACCGCGGTGGGGTTCAGCGATGAGATCATCCACATCTACGCCGCAACCTCGTGTCATGAGGTGCCCCGAGCGGTTGACGGCGTCGAAGAAGCGCACTCGTCCATCATCAGGCTGCCGCTAGGCGATGTTGACGAATGGCTCGCTTCGGGCCGCCTCGACGATGCCAAGACGCTCATAGGGCTGTTCTGGGCACGCGACCGGGGCCTGTTACATCAATGATGGCAGGTCGGTCCTATGACTGGTCTGAGCTGCCGCATCTGGCCAAGCGAACATTGTGGTCCGTCAAGGCTGTCCCGCCGTCGGCCGCTGACGAGACCTGGTTGCTCAGCTTGCTCTCGCCGGCCGAAGCGGTGTTGTACCGCTCCATGCCGGTGCCGGATCGGGCCCACGCCGTCGACTGTGCGCTGGCAGTCCGCGATCTTGCGAGTTCGGTCATTGTTGCTTCGGCGTTGCATGATGTTGGCAAATCAGCAGCCGGGCTTAGTACCCGGGGACGTGTTGTCGTCTCGCTGATCGGCCTGATCGCGCCGGGCCTGCAGCAACGCCTTGCCGGCCGAAAGCATGGCCGGCTCGGCCAGATGGCGCGCTATATCGATCACCCCGAGATCGGAGCTGCCCAGCTTGAACAGGCGAACGCATCGCCGTTGGCGGTTGCGTGGGCCCGTGAGCACCATTGGCCCGCTTCGCAGCGCACGCTCGATGTCGAAACCGCAGCACGGTTGGCGCAGGCAGACGACTAGAGCGTCGTATTCAGACCGGCAAAAATCCCATGTTGGATCGAGCCCGGCTATAGACGTCTTCGGCTATCTCGCGTGCCTTGACTGCTCCGGCGCTGAGCACGCGGGCGGTTTCGCCAGGGTCGCTGGACAACTCAGCGAAACGTTCCTGGATCGGGCGCAAGCGTTCGATGACCGCTTCGGCGGTGTCGACTTTCAGCCTGCCGTATTGGGTGTAGCGCTCAGCGAGGTCGGTGGGTGTTTCGCCTGTCACCGCGCTGAGAATCGAAAGCAGATTGGACACACCAGCCTTGTGCTCGGGGTCGAAGCGAACCTCGTCTTCGCTGTCGGTGACGGCACGTTTGAACTTCTTCTCGATTGATTTGGGATCTTCGAGCATCATGACCAGGCCGTTGTCGGCCTCGGCGGTCTTGGACATCTTGTCTTCGGGCCGTTGCAGATCCATGACGCGGGCAGCGACGGGAGGAATGACGTGTTCGGGGATGACGAAGGTGTCGCCGTAGCGGCTGTTGAAGCGTTGGGCGACGTCTCGGGACAGCTCAAGGTGCTGTCGCTGGTCATCGCCGACCGGCACGATGTTGGTGTCGTACAACAAGATGTCAGCGGCCTGCAGGGCCGGGTAGCTGAACAATGCTGACGACACGAACTCGGTGCGGTCACCCTTGTCTTTGAACTGGGTCATGCGATTGAGCTCGCCAAAGCTGGTTGTTGCCTGCATGAGCCAGCCGAGCTGTGCATGCTGTGGCACGTGACTTTGGGCAAACAGAATGCAGTTCTCTGGGTCTAGGCCAGAGGCGATAAGGACTTGGGCGAGACGAAGTGTGTCGGTTCGGAGGGCTTCGGGATCTCGTTGAGTCGTGACCGCGTGCAGGTCGACAATGCAGTAGACGGCATCGTTGCCGTCCTGGTAGTGGACGTAGTTCTGAATCGCGCCCAGGTAGTTGCCGAGATGAGGGTCCCCAGATGGCTGGATCCCACTGAACACGCGTTGATTGGTCATGCGTGGCCGAGGGTAGTGGTTTGGTTTCGGTGCGTGAACTCGGTTTCCGGATGTACCGGGTGAGAAGACATCGGGGCCGAAGGCATCGGTGGTCGGGCCATCGTCATCGTGCGAGCGCGGCTTTGTAGGTGGCGAGCGCACGATCGCGGGCGAATCCGTGGTCAACGATTGGTGCCGGATAGGTGTCGCCGATGATCACGCCAGCAGCAGCGAGGTCTAATGGAGCTGCCGCGGCCGGTTCGTGTATGGCCTTTGCGTCGAGTCCGGCGAGTTCGGGTACCCAGCGTCGGATGTAGTCGCCTTGGCGGTCGAACTTGCGGCTCTGCAGCCACGGATTGAACACTCTGAAATAGGGTGCCGCGTCGGTGCCGCAGCCAGCGACCCACTGCCAGTTGCCCGCGTTCTGTGATACGTCACCATCGATCAGCAGGTGCCGGAAGAACCGTTCGCCGATTCGCCAGTCGACAAGCAGGTCCTTTACGAGGAACGAGCCGACGATCATGCGGACCCGATTGTGCATGAATCCAGTGGATCGAAGCTCACGCATGCCTGCGTCGACGATTGGGTAGCCGGTACGACCGTGCTTCCAGGCCGTGATCTCGTCGGGGTCGTTACGCCAGTCAATGCTGTCGTACTCGGGCTTGATCGCATGGGTCGGCAGCGTCGGATGCAGGTAGATCATGTGCGCGTACCAGTCGCGCCACGCGAGCTGTCGAACAAATGCTGCTCGGCCTGCGGTCGCGTCACCGACGGTCGCTGCGACTTCCCGTGGCGACAAGGTGCCGAACCGCAGGTCTCCGGAGATGCGAGAGGTGCCGACAATGGCGGGAAGATCCCGAGCGTCCGGGTAGTCATCGACGCGGTCAAGGAAGTCGCCAAGGCGCGCTCGTGCGGCGACCTCACCGCCAGCGATGTCGTGAGAGCCGGTGACGTCAGGCAGTTCGTCACCGGCGACTGCGGCAACCAATGCTGACCCTTCGCCTTCGGCCCATGGCGTCATTTCGGTTCGATCCCACGTATTGAAGAACGGCGTGAACACCTTTGAGAGCGTGCCTTTGCCGGTCAGCACCAGCCCGGGCTCGTGCACCATGGTTCCCCAATGTTGGTGGGTGCCGACATTGTCTTCGGTGAGTGTGCGAGCGAGCGAGTCGTCTCGGGCGACGGCGAACGGGGTGGTGTCGCGGTTCCAGTGAACGGCGTCGGCCCCGATCTCACCCACGAGCGCAGGGATCACGCGGTCAGGGGTGCCGGTTGCGATACGCAGACGGCCGCCACGTTCGCGCAACTGTTCATCGAGTGCTCGTAGATGGGCGATGAGATGTTGTTTACGGAATGAGCCTGCTGGCGAGTAGATCACCGGGTCGACGACGAACAACCCGGTGACGTGGTGAGCAGCCTGGGTCGCTGCAGACCATGCGGGGTTCTCGAGCACCCGTAGATCGCGTCGGAACCAAACGATGTGATGCACGCTTTGAGGTTACGGAAGCTGACACAGCGGCCGCTCGCCGAACGGGCGAAATCGCAGGCCGACGCGCCGAGCCAGCGCCGATACAGTCCTGGCTCGTGGCAGTCGCAGTTTCAACATCGGTTTTCGATGGACCGTTTGACCTTCTGCTTCATTTGATTCTCAAAGACGAGGTCGACCTCTACGAGGTCTCGCTGTCGGAGATTGTCGACGAATACATCGCGGCGATCGAGGCTATGGAGACGCTCGAACTCGACGTTGCCACAGAGTTCTTGCTCATAGCGGCAACGCTGGTCGAGCTAAAGAGTCGCCGGCTGCTCCCAGATCCTCCGGGGTCTGATTTGGACGAGGAACTCGCGCTGTGGGAAGAGCGGGATCTGCTGCTCGCGCGGCTTCTCGAATGTAAGACGTTCAAAGACGCCGCTCGTTCGCTGCAAGGGCTCACTGACCTGGCGAGCCGATCGTTCCCACGTCGTGCCGGTATTGAAGACGCCTTTATCGATCTGGTGCCCGACCTGTTCGAGAACGTGGCACTCGATGATCTGCGACGCGCCTTTCTCAAGGCAACAGCACCCAAGCCGGTGGTTCGTGTCGAAACTGACCACATCGCGCCGATCTCTCTGAGTGTCGCCGACGCGGTCAACGAGTTGGTTTTCGACCTGCCTGAACGTGGACGGATTTCGTTTCGGTCGCTGACGGCTCAGCTGGTCGATCGCATCGAAGTCGTCGTGTTCTTCTTGGCGCTGCTCGAAATGTACAAACAGGATCTGGTCGACATCGGCCAGTTCACCAACTTTGCCGAAATCGAAGTCGAGTGGATTGGTGGCGACGATGCCACGGTCGCTGAACTCGACGACCTGTACGAAGGCTGAATCTGTGTCTGTAACCCAGCCCGAAATCCGTCGCGGTATCGAAGCGATCCTCATGGTCGCCGATCAGCCGGTTGGTGCCAGCCAGCTCGCCAGCTTCATCGGAGTCGGTGTGCTCGATGTCGAGCAGGCACTTGCTGAACTCGTGGCTGAGTACGACCGGTTCGAACGTGGATTCATTTTGCAGCAGGTTGCTGGCGGCTACCGGTTTCAGAGCCACCCGGACCTTGCCTCGGTGGTTGAGCAGTTCGTGCTCGATGGTCAGGTGTCCCGTCTGAGCGCTGCCGCCCTCGAAACCATGGCGATCATTGCGTACAAGCAACCGATCAGTCGCAACCAGATCGGCGCGATTCGCGGGGTGAACGCTGATGGCGTGGTCCGCACGCTCGAAGCTCGGGGCTATGTGGCCGAGGTCGCTCGCGATCAGGGTCCAGGGCGTGCGTCGCTGTACGGCACGACGCCCGAGTTTCTTGAGCGGCTGGGCTTGAACTCGCTCGACGAGCTTCCACCGCTTGGCCAGTTTGTGCCTGGAGCGGATGTGGTCGAGGCTCTCGAAACGACCCTGCTCGTGAATCCGGATACGCCCAGCGACGCGGCTGCGGCTGCGGGCATGCTCGATGATGAGATTCTCGATGCAGCTTCTGTGGTCGACGACGATTGGGCTGAAGACGCTGCCGGGGCGCAGGTCGCCACCGACGAAGATGCTTGATGTCTGACGACGACCTCACCGACGACGACCTCACTGACGACGACCTCACTGACGACGACCTCACTGACGACGACCTCACTGACGACGACCTCACTGACGACGACCTCACTGACGACGACCTCACTGACGACGACCT
>CALDYC010000150.1 GCA_937941245.1 uncultured Acidimicrobiales bacterium
CCTCTGACGTACCGCCAGCGTGAGCGCCCAGCCTGTTGTCTTCGATGCAACCCGCCAGGTCTCGAAGGTCGATCTCACGAGGAAGCACGGGAGCCCACAGCGGCCGCGCTGCGACATCACCTAGGCCAGCAGCGGTTGCGAGCCGGTCGATCAGCGCCGCGTCCTGGGTAATCACGTCAGAACCGGGCCCAAACCCGCGACCTCCGATTTCTGCCGCTGGCCCAACACGTCGAACCACGCACGGCTCGGTTGACACCACTGGCGCAGAGCAATGAGCGACCTGCACCAGGTTGGGTTTGTCCGCGCCGGCAACGATCAGCGCCCGTCCGGGTTTCGTTCGCTCCAGTCGGCATGCGTCGGCAATGCCGATGACGTCGATCGAATCTGCCGGATCGTTGACTCGCAGCGCGACTCGCAAAGCGGTATTGGCTTTGATCTTTTGGTCAACGACCCCGGCCGGTCGCTGGGTCGCCAAAATCAGGTGCATACCCAGGCTGCGACCGCGAGCTGCGATGTCGACGAAACCGTCGAGAAGGTCCCGGTAGTCGTGCGCGAGCGTGCCAAACTCATCGACGACAATCATGAGCTTCGGAGGGACCGGCCCTCGCATGCCCTCGGCGCTCGCCAAGTCAGCGTGCGATCGGGCACCGGCAGATCGCAGCACGCGTTCTCGGTGTTCGACCTCGACGCGAAGGCTGACCAGTGCTCGCCGCAGCAGATCAACGTCGAGATCACTGATCGCACCGGCAACGTGCGGCAGCCGTCGACACGAATCAAACGCGCTTCCGCCCTTGCAATCGATCAGCAAGAAGTTGACCTGTGTCGGACTGTTCTGCTCGGCAAGCGAGAGCACGATCGATCGCAGAAGCTCACTCTTGCCGCTACCGGTCGTCCCACCGACCAACATGTGTGGACCGTCGGCATCGAAGTCGATGAGCGCCGGGCCCGATTCGGCTCGGCCGACGACAGCCACCAACGGCGTTGGCACCACCGCTTCGGCCCAGCGGGTGGCGGTTGCTGCGGGGGACTCATTGATATGACGAAGGGCGTCATGTAGTTCGACTGTGTCCGCCACCCCGGCCATCGCACTGGCATCGGGGTCCCGGAGCGCGGCCATCGATCGGGCCCAAGCGGTTGCGGTCGCGAGCGAAACCCCGGTGGCCATGATCCGCTCGTCGGTGCTGTCGCCGGGTATCCATACTCGGGCCTGAACATCGGCACCGTCAATCTCGATCACAGCTCCGCAGATCGCGGGCACGTCGGCTGGCCGCTCAGCGATAATGAGCATCACGACGTGTGAGTGCTCGGCCGATAGCTCGGAGTGCAAGGCCGATACATCAACGAGCGGGTCATCGACGATCACCACATGCCAGGCCACATCGCTTGCAGCGACGCGATCTGTTGGCTCGGTTGGCGGGGTTTGGGCGTGCGACACCACGACCGTCCCGTGGTGTGGCAACCACCGCATCCAGTTCCAGGCGAAGGCAGACCGGACGTCACTACACACCGAGATCGCGAGATCCGCAGGGCCGTGCTGGGTAGCGAGCTGCAGCACAATTGATCGTGCAACTGCTCTGGCGAGCATGCGTTCGCCGCACACTCCGACTCCGGCAACCGAGCTGAGGTTAATGATGAACGGCACCGCTTGGTGCGGCCGTTCGACCCCGCAGAGACCAACAACCACATTGATCGCATGTGGGTGGCCGGGACGACGCAGCCAGATCTTCGTCGAACGTGCGGCGGCCTGACGACGCAAATCTGCGACATGGGGGTGGGATTGCCACAGAAACGAACGAACCGCATCGCGATGATGGTCACGTCGAATTGCGAACGATGATTGCTCAGCAACGTGCAACGCCGCTGAGCGGCGGCAATCGCGCCGAAATCGAATTCGCCCTTCTGCCCACCGGGCAAGAGCCATAACCGGCCCCATAAGGGCGAACAACGCGTAGAGCGGCCGAATCAGCAACGCCATCGCAACGCCGACAGGTATCGGGGCGATGAGCATCGCCCATGAAATCCCGGTAGGCGAAGCGACCGCCTGGAGCTGAGGCTCGCATTCGCCAAAGACGGCGGGAGGCACGGGTACCCGTGCAACTGGCCGGTGAATGTCGCAGCTGCGGTGCGCCACATCGTTTCGTTCCCGCTCGAGGACAATGGTTGCGCTATGGGTCACTCGGATCGTGTCCGGCTGCCGGGTTTCGCCCGCCGGTGTTGGTGGTGCGATGGAGCGATCGTCGATGTCGAGGTTCAGCGCAGTCCCAACAGCGACCCATCGCCCCGCATCGAATCCAGCGATCACCGACGCAACCGCCCCAGCCCCCGAGTTCTCAGCCAGCGGTACCTGTGCAGCCGGCCTGGCGTTGGCGACGATCCGCGTTCCCGGCAGCAGCGCCTCGAGCGCAGGCGCGCTGGCGTCAACCGCTACCACCGCCAGCTCGCGGTCAGCTAGCGGCCGCTCGATTCGCATGGTCGCGGTGTCGAGATGGAGGGCATGGGCGACCTCTTCGACGGTGACGTGTTGGTCGCGAATCGTCAGTGCGAAGTTGTCCGCTCGAGTTCCCCGAACGACCTCGACCGGTATCGAGCGCGCCGTGTTCACAGCCGCATGGCCTCGAACGGGCCGAAGACTGGCGGCGGTGGTTCGACTGGCGGCAAACCGGGGTCGGCCGGAAACGGACCCACGCCCAGTATGAACGCGAGGAACGCGGCGTTCCACTCAGCCATAACAGCCTGGTATCGAAGCATCGCGGCCTGGTACAGATCGACAGCAGCGAGATGGGCCTGCACTGCAATGGCTCGGTTGCGCGCCTCGGCTGCGGCTCGCGCCAGGTGTTCACTCACCTGGCGAGCGACCATCGCAGCAGTATCAACTCTGCTCGTGGCATCACCCGCAACAACGCCGGCGGATAGCCCATCGGACACATCGATCGCACCGAGCTCGATCTGCAACCCTTCGACCTGTTGGGCCGCCATTTCAAACCGAGCGGCCGCATCGACCAGGGCATCGACTGATGGGGGCAGTTGCCGGTGCATCGGCACGGCTACCCGGTTACGCAGTCGCCCGACCGTCGATCAACCCTACCGTTGATCAAAAGGCCGAACCATTCATCGCGGCATCGAGGTTGTCGCGTTGGGCGATGACCGCTTGCTGCATGCCGGTCGTCGCCTGTTGAGCCTGACCGAGATGGGCTGAGACCTCGCCTTGGAACGTCTCAAGAAAGTCCGAAACCTTCGCAATTTCGGCGTTGAAGTGCGTCCAAGTTTCGTCGATCGTGCCCTGCAAACTCGACATCGTTGAACCGAAGTCACCCACCGCCGAGTCGAACATTGTTCGGTTCGCACCAGTCCACATTGTGGCACCGAGCTGGCTGTTGGCATCGCTCACGATCGAGGCCAGGTCGCCCATCACCGACTGGACCGCAGCAATCCCGCTGGCAAACGATGCTTGCATTTCATTGCACACTGTCTGTTGCGTCGAACGGCTTGTGACGTCGGCCTGGTCAAGACGGGTAGTCGAGATGCTGAGCTGTTGCGCAAGCGCCTCGAGATCGGCCAATTCGGCACCGAGCATGGGCATAGCAGGACCTTTCACGTTGAAGTACTTTCATACACTTTCATGCTTTTTCATTCCTGTCAACGGGCGCGACAAATCACTACCTTCGCTCCGGTTTCGATCGCTACTCAGCGACCGGTGAAGGTCGGCTCCCGCTTTTCGGTGAACGCGCTGATCGCTTCGACCGCATCGGCACTCTTTAGGGCGATCGATTGCGCCATCGACTCAGCATCGAGCTGGGCGCTCATTGAGCGCGACAGACTCTCGTTCAGAAGCTTCTTTGACAGCGCCAACGCGATAGGCGGCCCGCTCGCTAGCCGGGCAGCGATATCGGCCACGCACGCGTCGAGCTCGTCCGGGGCGACGACGCGATTGACGAGCCCCATCTCGCGTGCCTCGGTAGCACTGATGATCTCTGCGAGCAGCGCCAGCTCCTTGGCGCGCTGCATGCCGACAAGACGAGGAAGCAGCCACGAGCCGCCAAAGTCCAGGGCAAGGCCGCGCTTGGCGAAGATCTCTGAGAATCGAGCTTCGGTTGATGCAACAATGAGGTCGCACCCCAACGCCAGGTTCGCACCTGCGCCAGCTGCGATCCCATGGACCCGCGCGACCGTCGGTTTGGGAAACTGATGCAATGCCAACGCGGTGTCGTGGGTGCGCCGCATGCGCTCGAGCGGATGGGTCGCGCCCGAACCGCTCGAATCCCATAGGTCCGCGCCGGCACAAAAGGCTCGCCCGTTGCCGGCCAGGACAAGAGCCCGAACATCGTTGTCAGCCGCGCCGTTGCGGAAGATGTCCCGCAGGTGCGCCCACATCGCGGTCGTAACTCCGTTGAGCTTGTCGGGCCGATTCAGCGTGACGGTGAGAATGCCGTCAGCGGTAGTGGTCAGGATCGCAGCGTCTTCGGTCATGACCAGAAGGTAGTCACCGACCGGTTCGCGCCACGAACTGTGCCGGAGCGATTGGCCGCGGGTGGACTCCGCCACCAGACGTGCCACCATGTTCGCGTGCACCGCCACTACCGCCCGCTCATCAGCGCTGTTGCGCTCGCTTCCCTGCTTGCGGCGAGTGCTTGCACGACCGATGTCACCGACCTCACCGTCACATCGAGCGCGTCCGCTGATCCTGTCCAGCGAGCAGACCGGGCCACCGAAGTTCTCGACGCCGACACTCGGGCCAACCTCGACGAGCCGACCAATGAATCCGACCTCGCTCAGGATCAAGACGGCGACGACAACGGCACGAGCGCGCCAGATCCCGATGCAGGCGCCGATGCCACATCGAGCAGCGACGCAGACCAAGCGGACCTTTCCGGCGGCGATGGGATTGGCGATAGCTACTACCCACTGCTGGGCAATGGCGGATACGACGTCTCGAGCTACCTGCTAGATCTCCTCTGGGATCACGATGCCGAACGTCTCGAGGCCATCGCAGAAATCACGATGACGCCGCAGCAGAACCTTGCTGAGTTCAACCTCGACCTCGACGCGCTCACCGTGGCAAACGTCACCGTCAATGGCGAGCAAGCGAGCTTCGCTCACGCGAACGGCGAACTGATCATTACCCCGGCCTCGGCGCTCGACGAAGGAGAGGACGCCGTTGTGCTGGTCGGCTACGGCGGCACTCCCGCACCGCTTGACAGCGTTGGCGCACCATTCCGTACGGGATGGAACGACCTCGGTGACACGATCGTGGTCGCTGGCGAGCCTGACGGGGCGTCGACTTGGTTTCCGGTCAATGATCATCCGCTTGACAAAGCGACCTTCACCATCATCGTGACCACCGACGAAGATCTCACCGTCGCGGCCAACGGCCGCCTAACCGACCGACAGTCAGCCGACGGACAGACGACGTGGATCTATACGAGTTCTGACCCACAAGCGCCCTACCTCACCACGCTAGCCATCGGCCGTTTCGAGCTGCACGACGGCGCACCGAGTGCAAGCGGCGTGCCGGTTCGCCACGCATTCCACGAACGTTACGTCGACGATGCAATCGTCATGATGGAGCCGACCGGCGCGATGATCGACGCCTACGAGCCGATGTTCGGGCCCTACCCATTCGAGTTGTACGGCACCGTGGTGGTTGACGGCGATCTCGGTTTCGCACTCGAGACCCAGACCCTGTCCGTCTTCGGCGGTGATCTTGTGGCTCGCAATGGCGCCAACGAAGACATCGTCGCCCACGAGCTCGCACATCAGTGGTTCGGCAATCACGTGAGCTTGGCGGACTGGTCCGATATCTGGCTGAATGAGGGCTTCGCCACCTACGCGCAACACTTGTGGTTCGAAGCCAAAGACCCCACCTACGACACCAATGCCGCGGTTGCGACTGAATACGCGTTGTACGGCCCGGTACTCGACGTCGCGATCGGCACCCCAGATCCGGCAGATTTGTTCACGCCTGCGGTGTACTTCCGAGGCGCATTCACGCTTCATGCCCTTCGCCTGACGGTCGGCGACGATCAGTTCTTTGAGTTGTTGCAGACCTGGACCTCGACCTACGGCGGCGCCAACGCAACGACCAACGATTTCGTTTCGCTCGCAGAGCAAATCAGTGGTGAAGATCTGACTCAGTTCTTCGCTGATTGGTTGTATTCAGCGCCACTACCGGCATTGCCGCGTTGACCGCTGTCGCACGCTCTGACCGTTAGCAGTATGTGAAGTGGCGATCGTCTATTCCGTGATCGCTGCCGGCGTATACGGCACAAGCGACTATTTCGGTGGCCTGGCCACTCGCCGGCTGTCGGTACTCACGGTCATGTTCTGGGTCCACCTGATCGGGCTTGTCGCCGTTGGCCTGGCCACACCGTTCCTCGCGGACCAGCTACTGGGGCGCGATATCGCTCTCGGTGTTGTCGCCGGACTGGTCGGGCTCGCTGGCCTGCTCATGTTCTACTGGGCGCTATCGGTCGGCCCAATGGGCGTCGTGGCCCCAATCGCCGGACTGTTGACCGCGCTCGTCGCCGTCGGATGGGATCTGAAGTCTCCCGATGAACCGGTCACTGCACTCACCGCACTCGGGCTGGTGCTTGGCCTGGTCGCTGTCGTGACAACCAGCTGGCCCGAAGCCGGCGATGGCGCTGCGACGAAGGTGTCGGCAAAGGTGCTGGCCGCTTCGGTCGCCGGCGGCGCCTGCTTTGGAACATTGCTGCTCATCTACGACGCAACCAGTGAAGCTGGCGCTCCGTGGCCGGTCGTGTCGTCTCGTCTCGCAACCACTGTTCTGCTCGGTGGGGCGCTGGCGCTGGCACCCAGGGTGTCGGCCGATGCATCGGCGGCGAAGGTGCCGGTCGTCGTCGCTGGACTCGGTGACACGTTCGCGAACGTCATGTTGCTCGCGGCAAGCGGAGCGGCGGTAACGGCTCGACAGTTGAGCGTCGTGGCCGTGGTGTCCGGTCTCTACCCCGCAGCAACCATTCTCTGGGCTCGCTTCCATCTCGGCGAACAGCTCGGCTGGGTTCGACGATTTGGCATGGTTTGCGCGTTAACCGCGATCGTGGTGATGTCGGTCAGCTAAACGTGGTGATGTCAGTCAGCTAAACGTGGTGATGTCGGTCAGCTAAACGCTGATGCGAGCTCGTTGAATCCGTCGACGCCAACGTTGCCGCCGGTTCGAGCAAGAACTTCGCCGTTTTCATCGAGTGCAATGAATGCCGGAAACCCCTCGAACCCGTAAGCCAACAACGCCGTCGATGCGTCATCGTCAACAATCACCTCACCGGGCCAGGCTTCGGCGTTGAACCAATCGCTCGGTGGATAGTTCTCGGCCTCGGCCCGCACCGAGGTTGAAACAGCGACGACTTCAACGTCGTCAGGGAGCGCCCCGCTTTCGAGCCAGCTAGTGAGTTGCGGGAGCTCGTCGCGACAATGCGGGCACCAGTGGGCAACAAATACGATCATGCGACGGGCACCTGGTTCGAGCGAAGTCGGTTCGCCGCTTGCCAAGTCCATGGCGGTAACAACAGGTGCCACGACGCCTACGGCTGGGTCGTCAGATGGGTTGAACGCAGGTAGCGCTCCCCCGTCGACCGTGACGGGTGCGGTCTCGGGAATGCTCGGGCCACCAAATCGTCCGCGGTTCGAGATGCCGTCGCTTGAGGTTTCGGTCTCAGGTGCATCGATCGCTTCACCCTCGTTGGCGGAGCTCTCAACGGCGGCACTCTCGTCGCCGGCGATCTCGTCGTCGGTCTCGTCCGCGGCGCTTGCAACAGCGGCAGTGTCATCAGTAGCCGTCTGATCGTCGGCGCTCTCATCGCTCCCGCCGCCGACAACCACCGCCGCAATGATCGCGGCAATCAGGATGACCCCTGCCAGCAGCACGAACGGTGACGTGAACCACGAGTTGGTCTTGGCAGCCTGCGCGGCATGGCCATGCGGCGATTGTTCGGTCATGGGGTCTCCTGCGATGAAGGGCTGCATCGAGCAACAAGGACAATGATTAATACGAAACAGGCGGCGGTCATTTGCGGAATGGTGATGAAGCCGTATGCCTCGACGAGTTTCGCGGAACACGGTCCAGAAATGCCGCACATACCTCCCTCGTCGGGGAACGTCTGCAGCCAAATATGGCGCAGCGAGACCGCTGCACCGATGCCCGCAAGCATAAGTACATATGGCCGGATGAACCAGTCACGACGCACTGCGGCGACGAGCAGCATGATTCCAGCTGGATACATGAAGATCCGCTGCCACCAGCAGTAT
Source organism: uncultured Acidimicrobiales bacterium (assembly GCA_937941245.1). GTDB lineage: Bacteria > Actinomycetota > Acidimicrobiia > Acidimicrobiales > UBA10347 > UBA10347. The sequence goes on from CALDYC010000150.1 coordinate 8,260, forward strand.
TGGCAAGGGTCGTAGTCCGCGATCTCGCTCAGGTACAAGCTCGACAACGTCGCCAGCACACCGACCGCTGCGGCAAGCACCATGCCGTGTTCGCGCACGAACGCACGGGCGTCGCCGACGAAGAACGAAGCAAGCACGCCGAAGACACCGATGATTGCAAGGGTCGCCATGAAGGTGGTGACCAGTTCCGCGGACATGGCGACAGTCTTGCCGCTGACGATGCCGAAATGGCGTCAGATCAGCGTGTCACCTGTCGCACCGCGCTCTGTGCCCGGCACGGACCCATGGCGTTGGTGCGGCTCGACCGGTGAGCTCACCCCGCCGTTTCATCGATACCGAAGTGAGCCGCAAGCAAAGCCTCGAAGCTGGTGTCCGCCGTAATCGGGGTGGTGGAGCGAGGGGCGCTTCCGTGCGTGGTCAGGCCGTTGCGGGTCAGTGTGACACGGGTGCCCGCAGCGTCGGTCAGTCTGGTTGCGAACGGACCTTGATGCCAGCTGAGCGACGTGTCTGCAACCAGGCGCTGCGAGGCACTGTCGAACTCGTGCATGTGGTGTGCGACTCGTTTGAATCGGTAGCGGGCCTGCGGTACGCCGTCGACGATCTCGGCAAGAGTTGTTCCCTGTGGGCTAGCAAGCAGTTCGAAATTCGCGACTAACCCATGATGGATGCCCGGGCGACTCATTGGAATCGGTACGACGGGCGCTCCGTCCCCGAATCCGACATCGACGAGGTACGGCTCGTCGAGCATGACCTCGATCGCCACATGGTCCACAAGGTTCGCTGGACCCGACAACAAAACTGCGGCTCCCACTCGCATGACGTCAAAGCCGAGTGTCTCGATCAATGCTGCGAACAGACCGTTGACCTCGAAACACCAGCCGCCGCGACCTTGATTGACGATCTTGTCATAGGACCAGGCCACATTGGTCTGCACCGCACGGCCACCGAATACATGGAGGTTCTCGAATGGCACCGCCTGCATGAACGCAAGCTGAATGGCGGTCAGTGAATCGAGATCGACCGAGCACGCGGCCCAATCGGCGTCGAGTCCAATCCTGGCCAGACACATGTCTCGCTGCAGTGCGGTCAACGGCGCACTGTCTGGCTGCACGTCAGTCACCGTTCGCAAACCAGTCCCGAACCTCAGGCCGTCGAAGCAACGTCATCCGCACGCCCGCTGGCATGGCTCGTGTTTCTGTATCAATGGTGCTCACTGGATCTCTCGATCAATGGTGCTCACTGGATCCCTCGCTGAGACATCGGCCACGCCGCCGACAGTAGCTATCTGAGCAAAGCTACGCGTCGGACCAGTGCCGACGGGCCCGCAGCGCAACAATCACCGCGGCGAAGAACAAGCCAGCCGACGCGGTCCATGCCACCGACAAGGTCCAGACTCCGGCCACAACAGCAAAGGTGATGCCGCCAAGGATCTCGCCGAGCGCCTGTGCCTGCCCAATGAACGAGTGGACAGTGGCGCGAGCTTCGTCGGGTGCGAGGGCATTGGCCCACGTGTCGATCATTGGGCGTGTTGCGCCGAGCAATCCCCCCTGAGCCACGATCGCAACCGATGCGATGGCAAGCAGCGACACGTGGGCGCCGACAATCGCTGCGATTCCCACAATGCCAATCGCGACTGCGAATGCCGTCACCACCCGGTGCGACGTCATCCGGTCCTCGAAGCGCCACAACACCGCAGCACCGAAAAGCGACTTGGCGATGATCACCAGCGAGAACACGAGCACCGGTGAATGGTCGACCGACAGACCAACGTCCTCAAGCCGCCGCAGGTCTAGCCGGTCAAGCGCCTCGGCGCCCATACCGGCGACGACCAGCGCCAACACGAGCAGTCGCAGACTTTTGCGGCGAGATACATGCGACGCACCAATGCGAAGCGTGCGCGTGAATGCCTCGATTCGCTGATTTTGCTCAGGCACAAAGTTGCGCTCGCTCATGGCGAAGGCAAGGAATGCCGTCCATGCGAAACCGCTGGCCCCGGCGACCATCACGCACACTGCCAACGACACGACCAGACTCAACACGGCGAACACCATCACCCCAATCACGATTGCGACCAGTTCGAGCCGCCCTCGACGCAGCAACAAACGTTCAACCGTCTCGACGTCGCCAATCTCGTCGGTCACCCAGGCGACCTCGGCGCCCGAGATGAACGTCCAGCCAACTCCCCAAATGAACTGGGTGACGAGGTACAACTCCCATTCGCCAACGATGCCCGACGCAAACTGCGCCAAGCTCAGAAAAAGGCTCCGAGCACGACTGACCACTTGCGACTGAAGACATCGGCAACCACACCCGTGGGAACTTCCCAAAGCAGGATCGACAATTCGATGGCCGTGCCCATGAGCAGCAGCTGCGTGGCGTTGAACTCAAGGTCGACAACCAAGCGAACCGAAAGCGGGACCCAAGCGGCGTTCATGAGAGCGCGACGAACCAGCCCATTCGAGACGAAGATCTGCTCGGGGCTCAGCATGATCGACAGGTTCGCCTTACGCGCTGCTCGTGATCACGGTCAATGCCATCGGTGCAGTCTTGCCCAGGCCGCGCCCTCATGAGCCAGGGTTTACGTGGCGCGCAGGGGTTCGTGTTGCGCCGTCCTCGTCAGGCCGGCGCGACACGAACTTCCTGCTGACCAGACCCAAAGGGTGAAAGGTCTGGCCAGCAGGATGCGGCGACCGACGGGTCACCGCACATGTAGGTCAGCCCTCGGTGAAACAGGCCAAGGTGATCTCTGCGAGCTTGGCTTGGTCCTCGGCAGTCATTGTTTCGCTGTTCTGGAGCTTGTTGGACCCAAAGGCGTCATCGACGCGATCGACCACACACTCAGCCTGTGAACGGGGAAGCCCGCCTTCGACCATGTCTTCTACGGCGGCATCACGGTCATAGCCAGACGCGCTATCGCCGCCGCATGCTGCGAGCACCCCCACAACGGCAAACAACATCGCTGCTAGGACAATTCGAATTTTCACAATTCCCTCTCCTCTATTTGGGGCAACTCGGCACCTGGAACAGCGGCGAGTAGTGCCGATCACCCTGACGGGCTGCCACGTTCGGAGAAATAGGGATGCTCCCCTGTGCGATTAGGGAAGCCGGGCCACGATACCCGCGTTACCACGATGCCCGCGTTACTCAGCCCCCACCGGCCGACATCTCGGTGCTCAACGCGCGGGATTGTTTGAGCAAGTCCGATTCGGAGATATCGACCTTCAACCGCGGCTGTTCCTGCGCGAGTTTCGACGAACCCGGTTTGGTTCTCCATGCGAGATAGCGATGCCACAGCTCCGCAAACCTGGCCCGATGACAAGCGAAACTCGCAAGCGAAATGGAGACTCCGGGGCGTGGACCCCGAAGCCTCACGTGGGCGATATTGGACTTGAACCAACGACCCCTGCCGTGTGAAGGCAGTGCTCTAGCCAACTGAGCTAATCGCCCTGAAGTCACGATGCTAGAGCGACGACGTACCCTTCCCACCGTCCTCTCGTGGCCAGTCCACGTCCGCTCCACCCGTCCTTCGAGCCATCTGCTGTGACCGCCACCGCAACACCAACCACCAGGTCATCTTCGGGTTTCAGCGCGCCGCCAGGCTGGTGGCGACTGTTCACGATTGTCATCGCCGCGGTCTCGGTCGCCGTTGTAGCGACCTGGCTGGCGATCGCAGCTCAACAAGAAGTGACCCGAGACCCCCTAAACCCAGACATCGCGCTCCGTGCCATCGACATAACCAGCGAAAACATCGCACCGTCCGACTCGCTGAGCTACCGCTCGCTGAGCCACCAGTCCGCCGTCGTGTCTGGTGCTGATCAAACCACGGCAACATCGGTCGATGTCCTTGCGGGGTCACCAACCCTGGTAGGTGTGTATGCCGGTGAGACCATGTTGGTGGGTCTTGCGATCGTTAGACCCGACGAAGACACCGCAACGATCACCCCTGAATCGTCGGCGAGGGCGTTGTTGACGATGGCTCCCGGACTGTTGACGGCCGACCTCGACGCGACCCTTCAACGAGTCGACGTGATCTCTGGCGACGACTCGTTCGCATCGCTTGTCGATGCATTCGCCACCCAGCCGAACCTCAGCGAGCCGAACGAGGTGGTCGAGTCGGCACTTGCCGCGATTCTGGATCGGTTGCCGCCCGAGGATCCGGTTGCTGACCAGGGCTGTGACAGCGTGTCCGACTCCGCGGCCTACCCGGCGACAGGAAGTTGTGTTCGACCTGTCTCGAACGGCATCGAGATCAACAACGAGCAGAACCGCTGGGCGGTCCTGTTCGGTGGAGCCGACCTCGACGCTGTGTGTGCCGCCGTTGCACCCTCAGCCGGGAGCGCCACTGGCGGTCAGTTCGTCCTACAGGGCCGCGAGTGTGATGGACGGGCTCTGCTTGTGGCTCCGGGACCAGCTAACGCTCTCGCCGAAATCGACCCAGACATTTTGGTCAACCGCATTCGGGTGGCATCCATGCTCACGACAACAGATGAATGGGTCGCTCCCTTCGTCAGCCTCGCCGGAACAAGCTCGTCGGCCCCAAGGGCTATGCGGTCAACAATCGATGCTCCAGCGCAACTCATCGCCGAGCTCGGCCGACTGACCTCAGACCCAACGGTCATATCCCACGCCGATGGGGTCTCAGGTGAGCCGGCGACCATCGGCACGAGGTTGCAGGCGACCATCGGGCTTGCCACCACCGTGATTTTTGATCCGTCAATCGCCACCAGCTTCGACCTCAATTTGTCAGCACGAGCCAATCTTGCTCCCCTGCTGACGTTCTATGACCGCACCGGCCAACGAATGACTGCTGCTCGAACGACCCAACGGTGGCAAGCACGAAGCGCCGACCTCATCACCATTGCGGCTGCCGAATGACGAGGCCAGCGGACCAGCCGCGGGACTTGGTCGCCACAGATCCGTATCTCGCGCTTGACATGCAGATCTCACCAGTCAATGGCCCCGACCGTGCGGCGACGGTTCCACGCGAGGCCATGCCCCGACCGTGGCGGATGGGCGTCGTCGGCCTCGGCATCATCGTGAGTCTCGGCATTCGCTTGTGGACGGCCAACGGGCTGGCGCAGCTCGATTCGGGCGCTGTCGCTGCCGCCCTCGCCGCAGCCAGTTTGATGGCCGGTGTTGGGCTCATGCTGGTTGCCGCAGAACGCGACCGCGTCGGACCAACTGCCTGGGTCCTCGCAACTACAACTGCTGTTGCATTGGCCGCCGCTAGTTGGCTTCGACCACACCGACTAAGCGCTGACGTTCTGATCGACACAACATCTCAGCAGCAAGCCGCGCTCGTTGGTTTCGGAGCGGGCGGGCTTCTCGCTGGGGTGCTCACGCTTGCGATGGTGCGACGGTCGCCAACCTCAAGCACCACGTTGCTGCTAGTTGCAGCGACCCTGACGCTCGCTGCAACAACGGTGTTTCGGTTCGAGAATTGGACGAGCGCCTTGATCTCGGGATTGTCCTTTGGGGCGTTGCTATGGAGCTGGGACCGCAGTCCGCGCACCGAGCCGGTCTTTCACATACCCGCGACTGCAGCGCGATCACCTCGTGCTCTCATGAGCCTGACCACGATCGTGCTCGCTGGGCTGGTGGTACAAATCTGGCTGCTGTCAGACGCTGCGCTGCGGCAGCCGCTTCCTGCCGCTCTGAGCAGTATTGCGGCCATCGTTATTGCGTTCATCGCGCTGTACCTCGTGCGTCTCGAGATCCAATCACGACGCACTCCGCTCAGCGAATGGGCGGCCTGGGCAAACGAGATCCGCACGAACGAGTTCCAACATGAACTTCATGCACTGAGCGGCCCGACGACCGGTGACCTGGACGCGTTGGCCGACCCCGGGCCGGCACTCGGCCGCGAGCCCGCAGCGTCGACCGCAGCGCCCGCCGACGTGCGGCCGCGTGTTCGGGATCTACGCAAACTCGATGACCGCGAAACGTTCGATTGGACATCGGTCGATGAATCAGCAAATGCGGCGGCCGACGCCGCTCCCCCATCGTCGCTACGAGACCTACTGCGCGGCACATCCAACAACCCGGCCGACTTCGCTGGTGAGGTCGCAGCGCTGGCCCCGACGACGAGCGTCTTCGCTGACCTCGTGATCGCGGCAGTACCGCCAGCCAAGGGCGCCCTCGACACCCCTTCGCCGATTCCGCCCGCCGCTCACACCGAACCTACTGGTACTGATGCCGCCCATGCTGTTCTAGACGTCGCCGCTGCTACTACTGACCGAGGGCCGACCGCTGCTTCCACTTCCGATGCCACCCCGGATTCGTTCCGCACCGTTGCACGGATACCGGTACCTGCGACAGCCCTCTCGCAACAGGCTTCGCCCTCGGTGTCCAAGCCCGATGTGAGTGGTGAAATTGCTGCCAGCGCTCCAGCAGTGACCCCCTCGGTCACCGCGTCGGTGACGGCATCGGCCATTGTGATTCCAACCGCTGACGGCTCCGCCCCATTTCCCGCAGGTCCGCGCGTTCCGTCTACCCAACGACGACACGACGACGCTACGGGCTCGGCGGATCACGCCCCGAAACCGGTTTCACCCATCGTCACCGGTCCGTCACACACCACAGATGCGGCAGGTCTGGCCACCAGCGAGCACAGCGTCGACAGCTTTGCTGCCTGGATCGAGCAGCCACACGACCGAACCCAGCACCCGCTGGTGGTTGCAGTCGAGATCATGACAATCGCCGACTTTGACCTTCTGGCGGCGGGCATGGCAACCGACGTCGTCACCGCTGCACGATTCGCCTTTCGCGGACTCGACCCTCAGCCCACTCGCATCGCGTGGATCGACGGTCCATACCTGCTGATTGGGTACGACCGCATCAGCTCCGAAGCACTCAGCCAGATCAACAGTCGGGTGTCTCTGCTCGGAAAGGGTTCAGTGACCACCGTGAACGGCACGGCGACTCTCGACGCCACAATCGCGGTCGTGCGACCGAGCGCGCAGATCAGCTTCGACCGGCTACTCGACGCGGCGGTCGAAGGCCTTGTCAACGCCCGACGGGTGCAACAACACGCACAGTCGTGACACCGATCCGTTCACTGATGACCGCAGTCGGTGCACCACACATCTGTACCTATTCGTCGGCCCTCCGTCGTCGGCCCTCCGTCATTGGCGCTCGAGCCTTTACCGCTCGATGCCGTTACCGCTGCAGCAGCGCTGCTGCCAGCTGTTCGAGCCCGGCAACTCGGCTGGCCTTAACCAGAATTGCCGTATCCGGGCCCAAGGCGCCGATCGCCTCGATCGCGGCGTCGAAGTTATCGACGGGAACAGTTTGGTATGCAGCCTCGCGAAAGGCCACGAGCTCAATCCCAAGTTCGGCACACAACCGGCACATGGCTCGGTGATCCTCATCATGGCGGTCACCGAGTTCGGCCATTGTTCCGAGCACCGCAACATGGCGATCAGCCTCGAGTAACGAAAGGGAACGCAGTGCGGCCGCGACAGACATCGCGTTGGCGTTGTATGCGTCGTTGATGACGGTCGCCCCCGATGCCGTGGTGGCCAGCTCCATACGCCATGGCGATATCGGAGCCGAAGCCAATGCAGCTGCGGCCCGATCGACTGGAACACCAACCGCCTCGGCGATCGCAATCGCTGCGAGCGCGTTCGAAACCTGATGGACTCCGGCGACCTGAAGCACGACCTGCGCTTGGCCGTGCTCATGGACAACGGTAAACGATGGCCGAAGCTGGCGGTCAAGAATCGGAGCTACCGACGTGAACGTGGCCCGCGGGTTCGCTTCGGTCGAATACCCAATGACTCGACCGCGGGCCACTTCGCCCATTGCTGCAACCTCGGGTGAGTCCATGTTGAGAATCGCCGTACCG
>CALDYC010000151.1 GCA_937941245.1 uncultured Acidimicrobiales bacterium
TCAGTCACCGACACACCAAACGCCGTGCCATCACCAGTGTTAATCACATTGATGCAATAGAACACCGTCTCACCAGGATTAGCCGGAATCGTGTCATGAGCCGGAGCATCACCAGGATTATTCGCCAACGCCACAGCAGCATCAAACGTCGCCGGGCAATCAGCCGCGTCGTACACAACCGTCTTAATAATGTCAATCTCAGGCGGCAACACGTTCTCAAACGCCACCACACATACCGCAGCCGCGGTAACCACGCACTCTTGCGGATTGTCCGAAGTAACGATGTACGGAGCAACAACATCTTCGGTGATCGTGCACGTAGCGCCAACCGGCACATTGTCCATCGTCACGTTGCCGTTCATGTTCACGTACACGGTCTGGGAAGGCAACGCCACACCATCGACGTCGACACACTCGACCGAGAACTCGAACAACTGGCTAATACCACCAACGATGCAATTCGGCACCAGCACAGACTCTGAGAAGAACGGACCACTATTGGTCCGACCAGGACGCACACACGCTTGGAAACCAGAAGGACGATCACCGGTCTTGCTGATTGTGATCGAACCGATCTCTTCGACACGACCGGAGACGACCGCAAGGCCATCGCCGCCGTCAGAACCGACACAGGTCGTGGAGCCGTTTTTCGGGTTGGTCAGCTGATCTTGGTTTCCACCTTCGCCGGCGGAGACGTCAAAGCTGAAGTTCGGGATCGTAAGCGAGCCAGTTGGAACGCCAGGTGCAGTGTTGGTGTCCGTCGGCATACCGACGCCATCAACCCAGACACCACCGCCACCGCCACCGGAACCGCCGGCACCTGCGTGATAGAAGGGGGTTCCATTTGGGCCGTAAGCGCCGTCGAGTACCGGATCGCCACCATCGCCACCCTGGGCCGACACGGTAGCCGCGGTCGTAAATGCGTTCGTGAAGATGTGGACCTGACCGCCGCCGCCGCCGCCGGCTCCGGACACCGCGTAGCGAGTCGGTTGCGGGGTGTGAGCAATCGCATCAGTTCCGTCAGCGCCATCGGCGTTGATCAGATTGCCTGCGATCGAATCGAACTCGAGGAAGACGATTCCGCCACCGCTACCACCGGGAATTCGAGCCGATGGGCCTTGGGTCGCAGTCGCCGAGTTCCAGTTGAATGTCGACCCACCAGCGCCGCCAAGCATGAGGCGCGGGTCGCTGTCGTTGAGGTAGTGGAAGTCTTCGGTGATTTCGGTCGCAACCGGATCGTTTCCGTCGCCACCGGCGCGAGGACCCTCCTGGCTGATAGGCGACGCCGTACCGGCTTCGCCGCCGCCGGCCCAACCGCCGCCACCGCCACCGGAAGTGCCGTCATCGCCGCCGGCGTAGGCAGCACATGTTCCGCCGCCGCCGCCGTATGAACCACCACCACCACCGCCACCTGCAGATTCTCTGGTACCCGCTGAGTCAGCGCCGTTTCCAACGCCACCGGCGCCGCCACCGCCGCCGGCGGTCTGAGTAATTTGGGTGCTACCGCCGCCGCCGCCGATCATGACGCCGCCACCGCCGCCACCGCCACCGTTACCGCCACCGCCACCGCCACCGCCGACGATGCCACCACCGCCGCCGTTACCGCTACCACCGAAATTGAAGGCAGTTCCTGTGGCACCGTTCACGCCGGGCGCCTGCGTCGCATTGTTGGATCCACCGCAGCCGTAGTCGCCACCGAAGCCGTTTGAGAAGGAAGTGCCGCCGACGCCGCCGAATCCGCCGCCGCCACCGCCTCCAGCCGCAGCGTTTGCTGAGTCAAAGCCCGCACCAGAGCCGACTGGGCCCGCTGGTTGTGGCGCTGCGCCAGCACAAACGACGCTAGTTGCTTGTGTGACCGTGATACCGAACTCTGGGTCAAGATCGTCTGGATCGTTTGAGAAGCCCTTGCCCTCAACATCGATACCGGCATTCATCGTCAGTGTTGAACCAGACATGGCGACAACGCCACCGGTGACGCCATTCCACTGGGGAGCAGTCACTGTGCCGATAATCGTTACGCCTGTGCTGTCATCAATCATCTCGATCAGCTGGAGCTGCTCGACCGCCGGGCTGTCATATGGCCGCGTGACCGACGACAGGGTCACCGAACCACCACTGACGGCAGTAACCGTAGCGATGTCGTAGAGACCGTGACCGCCGCCTTGCGCGGGCGGCTGACCAGTCATCTGGATCAACATGACCCGATCACCGACTGCGAGCGTGCCGCCGGCACCCCTCGCATCGCTAGCGCCGACCGTGACGGTGTTACCCGAGATCGACGTCACCGGGTAGTAGTCGTTAACGACGCCGGACACGTTGACAGCAGCCTGTGCCTGAGCCACCGATGCCATCACGGCACCTGCGCTCAGCACAGCTACAGCTGCAATCAACGCAATAACGCGTATGAAGGCCGATCGGCCAAGTGAATATCGCATGAGGTCTTTCCAAGTCCAATGTGGGGGTGTGAACAACGATCAGCTTCGCACGCCACAGGCAAGGGGGGAACGTGAAAGTTGGATCTACCCAAAACTCTACCCAAATACCCAAATTCGAATAGGTCATCGGACTCTGCGGGTTCGCAAAAGACTGCAGCCTGTGGCCAAAGCAACCACGCGATCGCTGGTCTGTAGCGGCCGCTACATGACGGTCAATTTGGCGGAAAGGCGAAGCCTAGCATGACCCTCGACCCGCGCGGGAGTCTCAAGCTGTACTTAAGATTTATACTTAATTTGAGATATCCATCGACACCCCGCTGGGCGTTGACAAACCTCCCCCAAGCTGCACTTCTCGGTAGCCGTTTCACGGAACACCCGAACCGCGACCTTCGAAGATTCGGGCGAAATCTGACCGTTCGGGATGCCGCCGAGGCAATCCGGCGAATAGATTAGAGCCCGTGCCATCACACAATTTTGCGCCAGGGGTCGTTACCGGCGATGCCGTAACGTCTGTCTTCGACCTCGCACAGGCGAAACGCTTCGCATTGCCTGCGGTGAACTGCATCGGAACCAACAGCCTCAACGCGGCGATGGAGACCGCTGCCGAGGTCAACGCGCCGGTCATCCTGCAGTTCTCACATAGCGGTGCTGCCTTCGTCGCGGGCAAAGGCATCGCCGATCCGATTACTGCGTCGATCCGTGGCGCAATAGCTGGAGCTCGCCACGTGCGAACCATGGCCGAGACGTACGGCGCGACCGTCATGTTGCACACCGACCATGCGGCGAAAAAGCTGCTTCCGTGGATCGACGGGCTGCTCGATGCGAGCGAGGCACATTTCGAAGCCCACGGCAATCCGCTTTTCAGCTCTCACATGCTCGACCTCTCTGAAGAACCAATCGAAGAGAACATCGACATTTGCGTGCAATACCTCAAGCGGATGGAACCGCTTGGCATGACCCTCGAGATCGAGCTCGGAATCACCGGCGGCGAAGAAGACGGTGTCGACAACTCCGACGCTGCACCCGAGGATCTCTATTCAAAGCCTGAAGAAGTCGCCTACGCCTATCAAGCACTGTCTGAGATAAGCGACAAATTCACCATCGCCGCCGCATTCGGCAACGTCCATGGTGTCTACAAGCCGGGCAACGTACAGCTCACGCCGACGATCCTGCGCGATGCACAGGCGCACATCGCTGAGACGTTCGACACCGGACCCCAGCCAGTGCATTTCGTGTTCCACGGCGGCTCCGGGTCGTCAGCAGCCGAAATTACCGAGGCCATTTCGTACGGCGTCGTCAAGATGAATATCGACACCGACCTTCAGTGGGCATTCTGGGACGGTGTTCGCGGCTACGAAGCCGAGAAGCGCTCGTGGTTGCAAAGCCAAATCGGCAACCCCGACGGCGCTGACATGCCCAACAAGAAGATGTATGACCCCCGAGTTTGGCTGCGCCACGGTGAGCAGAGCTTTGGCGTGCGTCTGCGTCAAGCGTTCGACGAGCTCGGCGCCATCAACGCACTCGACTGAGCCCATTCGGCTGGCATCGGCGTACCCCAAACGGTGCCGTCCCCTCGAGGAACGATGTCTACCACCTGTCAGCGATATCGCTATTCGTCGGCTTTGCATTCTTCGGCTTTGTGTTCGTCGGCTTTGTGTTCGTCATGTCGCCCTGTGTTCGGTTGAGCTGACACCGCCGAGATACCCAGCCTCGATCAGGTCGCGGCGAGCAGCGACTTCCGATGCAGCGCCGCTGAGCGTGAGTTCACCATGGTCAAGGAGCAGGGCATGATCGGCAATACCCAGCGCCATATCGACATGTTGTTCGACGAGTAGGACCCCAGCGCCGAGATCGTCAGCGATGTTGCGCACGATCGGAAGCAAACGCTCGACGACAATGGGCGCTAGGCCCAGACTCATTTCGTCGATGAGTAGCAGTCGGGGTTCGGTCGCGACCGCACGTGCGACGGCGAGCATCTGTTGCTCACCTCCCGAAAGCAGCCCGGCGCGCCGGCTCGTGAGCGACCCGAGCTCGGGGAAATGGTCGAGAGCCACGTTGAGTGCTCGCCGCGTTGCAGACCGTCGTCCGGACAGGCCAACCTCGAGGTTCTCGGCGACCGTCAGATCCGCGAACAACGACCGGTCCTCGGGCACATGGGCAAGACCGCGACGGGCGTTGCGGTGCGGGGCTCGACGATCAACCGGGTTGCCGAGCACCTCGACCGAGCCAGTCAGCGCAGGAAGCACACCCGAGACAGCCAGCAGCGTCGTGGATTTCCCGGCTCCGTTCGGACCAAGCAACGCGACGACCTCACCGGCGTTGACCGTCAGGGACAACCCGCGAACGACCGGCACCCCCGAGTAGCCGGTTGACAGGTTGTCGACAACGAGCACGGCTTCGCTGGTTGGCCGCTGGCGCTGACCCGACCCGCTCGCAACCGACGCGGTCACGGGGTTGCCTCGGTCGAGCTCGCAGATTGGCCAAGATAGGCGGACACCACCACGGGGTTTGATCGGATCTCATCAGGCGTACCGGACGCAATCTTTTGACCGAAATCGAGCACGTGGATGTGGTCGCACAAGCTCAGTACCAGGTTCATGTCGTGTTCGATCATGAGCACGCTGATGCCATGATCGGTCAAGGTCGAGAGCTGCCCTCCGAGGGCTCGAGTCTCTGCGGTATCGAGTCCGGCCGCTGGCTCATCGAGGAGTAGCAGTTTGGGTCGAGCAGCCAACGCTCGGGCGACACCCACCAACTTGCGTTGTCCATGAGAGAGCTCATTCGGAAGCGCGTCACGAAGACCATCAAGACCGACGGCTGACAGCGCCCACTCGGCATCGGGTACTCCGGCCGATCGCCGTCCGGGCTGAATCAGGTCAGACAGCAGCGCCCGCCACCCCGGCTTCTCCCCTGCGACCAACAGGTTGTGCCAAACCGTGAGGTCTTCGAAGAGCTCGAGTTGCTGGAACGTACGCACCAACCCGGATTGGGCCCGCTTGTGAGCCGGTAGGTCATCGATCGGCTTCCCGTCAAAGACGACTGAGCCGGACGACGTGGGGACAAAGCCGGTCAATGCATCGACGAATGTGGTCTTGCCTGCCCCATTCGGGCCAATGAGCCCGACGAACGATCCGGGCTCGACTCGTAGGTCGATGTCCTGGTTCGCGATAACCGCGCCGAATCGGACGGTGAGCCCGGAAGTCTCGAGCAGCCCGAAGCCTTCGCGAAGCCCAGGGTCCTCGTTCGGCGCCGATGCAGCACGACCTGTCGCGTTCATCACGGCGTCAAATCGTTCGATCAACGTCTTGCCAAAACGGATCTCGCAACTTGCGTTTCTGCACCTTGCCTGTTCCGGTCCGAGGTAGGGCATCGGCAAAGTCGATCGAACGCGGCCGCTTGTACCCCGCCAGATTGTCTCGGCAGTAGGCCATTAACGTTTCAACCAGATCGGCGCTGCCAGCAGTATCCGCGCCGAAACGCGCCCGGTCACTCGCAACAATTACGGCCTTTACCTCTTCGCCGAACTCGTCGTTTGGCACGCCAATCACGGCGACGTCAGCGACATCGGGATGCCCGCCGAGTACGCCCTCGATCTCGGCTGGGTAGATGTTCACGCCTCCTGAGATGATCATGTCGATCTTGCGATCACTCAGCCACAGGTAGCCGTCGGTGTCGAGGTAGCCGACGTCGCCGGTCGTGAAGACGCCCGGTTCCAGATGAGCTTCGGCGGTCTTCTCCGGGGCGTTGTGGTATTCGAAATCGGTGCCCATGGCGTTCTGGAAGTAGAGGGTGCCCGGTTCGTTGGGTCCGAGATGGGTGCCGTCATCGGCGACAACCATGACGGACATGTTCGGCAGGGCCCGGCCGACGCTGCCGCCGCGTTCTAGCCACTCTTCGCTGGTGATCATGGTGATGAGCGAGCCTTCGGTTGAGCCGTAGTACTCGCTGATTTTGGGGCCCCACCAGTCGATCAGAGCGCGCTTGACAACCGGCGGACATGGCGCAGCCCCATGCACAACGAACTGCATGGATGACCCGTCATAGGCTTGCCGGACCTCATCTGGAAGGTCGATCAGGCGCTTCATTTGAGTCGGCACAAGGTGCACATTGGTGCCCTGATGGTCGTCGATGAGAGCGAGTGTCGCCGCCGCACCGAACTTGTGCTGCATGGCGATCGATGTGCCGTTCAACAACGGGATGAACGAAAACGCCCACTGCGCCGAGTGATACGCGGGGCCGCACAACACAGTGACCCCGTTGGGCGGAACCATTTCGGCAAAGCTGGCGCCGACAAGCTGCCAGATCTCAGGTCCGACATCAGGCCCCATGTAGGACAAAGCGCTTCGCACTCCTTTGGGGTTGCCTGTGGTCCCCGAGGTGTAGAACATCGGGCCACCGAACACCTGCGCATGGGGTTCGGTCTTCGACCCCGATGCGAGGAACTCGCCGAAGGGCACCATGCCCGTGGCTGCTGGGTCACCCATCACCACGGCAAGCTCGACCGACGTGCAGCGTTCATCGGTCAACGCATCGGCGACAACGGACGCATAGCGGTCACCTGCAAACACTGCCTTGGCGCCGCTGTCACCCACAATGTAGGCAATCTCTGGCGCGACCAAGTGCCAATTGACCGGCACAAAGGTCAGCCCAGCATGGGCGCACGCGAGCACGACCTCAAACCACTCGCAGCGATTTCCTGCGACAACTGCCACCGCATCGCCGGGTGCGAAGCCAGCTCTCTGAAAGGCGTGTATCAACTGATTAGCGCGCTCATTCAACTCGGCCCAGGTTTCGCTTCGGTCGTCGTCTACCAAGGCCATTTCTTGGGCGCGTTCGGTTGCAGCAGTCAAGGTCAAAACGGCCATACGGGCTCCTTCAGGGTCGGTGATTGACGGGTGGCGATGTCTGGTCTGTTGCTGCTCCGGCTCCAAAGCCAGATGGTCTGCGAGCACGGGTACCGGTACCGACGATTCCTTGCGGGAATTTGACGGCCGCAACAATCAGAAGCACACCGTTGACCGCGAACTGATACTGCGAGGCGTCGTCGTTGACGGTGTCGACGAGCGCAGTCAGCAAACCGCCCTCGGCCAGCCCACCAGCAACGAGCGCACCGATCGGCGAAGCGATCCCGGCGAGATACGCAATCGCCACGGTAACGAGTGAATCGAACACCCCGAATGAGCTGGCCGAGACGATGCTCGCGCTGTAGGCGGACAGCACACCGGCAAGCCCGGCGAGGGCGCTCGCTGCGGCGAACGCCGTCAACTTGACCCGAACGACCGCTATGCCTGCAGCCGCGGCCGCTCGCTCGTTGGCCCGCACGGCGAGCCAACGGCGCCCGGTTGAGCTTCGACGCAGGTTGGCGACCCCAACGACGCACAACGCCGCCAGCAACAACGTCAGCACGACGAACGTTCTACGGGGGAACGCCGCGCCGATCGCTTCGGGGCCAAGGTCCCACCCAAACAGCGACGGACTCTCGGCCGTTGCACCGGCAAAGCCTCCGGTGAACCACGCCCATTTGAAGACCAGCTCTTCGATCGCCACTGCGCCGGCAAGCGTGGCGATTGCGAGGTTCAGTCCTCGTACCCGAACCGCCGGAAGCGCAGTCAGGTACCCCACAACAACAGCGACCGCAATGCCGAGCAGCGGCGCGAGCGGAAACGCAAGACCGAGATCGTCGCTCGCGCGGACCATGGCGAACGCGGCCACCCCGGCGACCGCAAAGGTAGCGAGAGAGATCTGACCGACATAGCCCGTGACCACCACGACCGAGAGAGCGAAAATCGTTGCGATCGCTGAGACGATCAACGCGGACCGCCATTCAGCGTTGACGAACAGCGCCGCGATCGCCGCCATGACGAACACCAAACCGGCGATTGGGGGGACATTGCGAGTATCACCTGCCTGCGGAAGTGTGGAGCCGAGGGTTGAGCTTCGGTCCGGAAGCACATCACCGCGCAAGGCCAACGTGGCGACGATCACCAGCAGCGGCACACCCTGCTGCAGACCAATGCGCGGAAGCCAGGTCCACTCGCCCTGCAGATTCAGGATCTCGGACTGCACCATGCCAATCGCCAGACCTATGACGACCGTGCCCCACACCGAGTTAAAGCGACCCGGCAGTGCGGCGGCCACCGCTGGGACGACCAACAGGCTGGTCGTCGACGGGTCGAGCCGGACCACCGGTGCTGCGAGAATGATCGCTGCGCCAGCGAGCATGGTTGCAACCATCCAGTTGGCCAGGCCGACTGCGTTCGGCGAGATCCCCACAAGGATCGCTCCACGTTCATTGCCGGCGACAGCACGGGTTGCCAGCCCGAGGTGGGTATAGCGATAGCCGAGCCACAGGACGAACGCAGCGGCAACCACGATGACGGCCAGCCAATATCGATCGGCCGGGACGCGGATGTCTCCCCATGTCACGAGTTCGTTCGGAAGCGGACCCTCGAGCACTCGTGAACTTGCGGACTGCGAACCGAAGCGCAGACCAACGATTGCGATCAGATAGACGAACAGACCGAGCGATGCGACGACTCGGGCTAGCGGGGCGGCGTTGCGTAGCGGTCGAAAGATCACGGCGTGAATGAACGCTCCGCAGAGTGCAGCGACGACCATCGCTATGACGAATGCCGTGACTTCGGTCGGGCGGTCAATGAGATGAAAGCGACCCGGAAGCCCGAGCAGCGGCTGTACAAGATCGCCCGTGGACCGAAGTTCGTAGTAGACGAACGCGATGTACATCCCCATCGCAGCGTGGGCGAAATTCACGACTCGACTGGCCCGGTGAGCAACTACCACGCCCAGACCAAGCGCGGCAATCACCGCTCCGCCGCCGAGCCCGACGATCAGGAAGGTGAGATGGGTCACGTCAGCGGTGGACGATCAACGGAGGGCTTCGGCGTAGAGATCGTCGACCTCAATCCAGCCGTCAGTCGCCTCGAAGCCCTCGGGCAGGAACACGAAGTCATCGGCGGGATTTCCGGTCGTGGTAAAGAGCGTTTGCTCGGGAGCGCACAATGCCGGCAGGCCATCGATGCGCGCCCCGTCGCATGTGTAGTTGTGACCCCAGAACGACGGCCGGTCAACGGTCGCCTGCATAAACTCGAGGATCGTGTCAGGTGCTGCTTGATCAGCACCGACATCGAGCAGCACGGCGTACACATTCATCATTCCGCGGAAGCCAACCGTGCCTGCACCGCCCGCCGGTCCGTCTGCATAGGCCGCGACAACAGCTTCGTACATCGACCCTTCGGTGCTGTAGGACGCGGCAGGTCCCTCGCTGCTGAAAATCACCCCAGCGGCGTCGGCCCCGGCTGCTTCGAGGATTGCATCGGCCGCGCACGCCCCCGCGACGTACACCGTTGCCCGCAGCTCGAGCTGTGCTGCGCCTTGCATGATCGGCACACAAGCGCTGTCTGCTGCGTTGATGATCAGCGCATCGACGTCTGCGGTGACGGCCGCGGTCAACACCGGCAACATGTCGGCACCGATAATCGGGAAGGGACGAAGCTCAACCGTCATGCCTAACGATTCGGCGACCTTGGCGGCGTAGTCACGCACTGCCACTTCGAAAGGCTCGAATTCGCCGTACCCGATCATCACCGTCTCGGCCCCATTGTTCGAGGCATGCTTGATCATCGCCGCCATACCGCCAGCCGTGCCGCCCGAGAAGAAGAAGTGCACGTTGGAGCGCTGGTCGGCCAGGTTCGCAGGTATGCCACCGAGGGTGGGGAGGCCGTTCTGCTGCAGAACCGGAATCGAACCGTTGCTGGTGACATCGAGTCCTCCAACCAGTGCCACGATGTCCTGCTGAACCATGTCGCGGGCGCACGCCCCCGATTGCTCGGGGCTGAAGCTGGTGATGCAGGTGACCAATTCGATCGGGCGTCCCTCGACGCCCCCCAGCTCAGTGTTGATGAACGTGACCGCGGCCTGTGCGGCGTGTCGGACCTCTGGAAATGACCCGATTGGAGAATCTTCCTGGTTGATGAGACCGATCCGGATCGGCTGAAGCGTTTGGTCTGCTGGCACCGCCAGCGCTGGCACCTGCCCACGGAACCAATCTTCGCCGGCAAATCGGGACACAACCGACCCGTCGTCTTGGGCCAGTGCAGGGTCCTGGGTTGGTGCAGCCTGCGCAACAGAGGCCGAGTTGTCACTGACGTCGGCGGTCTCGTTCGCAGACCCGCTACTGCCTGACCCATCGTTGGTCGTGTCGTGCGAATCCGATTCGGTGGAATCAGCAGCTGCGTCGTTGTCGGCTTGGGGCGCGGCAACGTCGACTGATGCAACCGGTTCCTCGGCCGCCTCGCTACACGACGCCGCGACCAGCGTGAGGATCACAGCGAGTGCAAGGACTCGGCGGCTGCCGTACACGGCTCGTGACATGTTGTGCGCCCCCCGGCGAATGACGTGTGACTGCTCCCCGACAGTACTCGCCAAGCGAGGGCGCGTCCTAGGGGCCGGACTCGGGACCCGACCGTGGCGGAAATCACGTCAGACAACTCGGTCAATAGCCGACCTAGTTAGTAGGATTTAGATTCAGCCCCGAGGATCGAGTCTGCGAATGAAACCCGGAAACACACCACTGGTCGAACTGCGCAATATGGCACCTGCGGGCACGCGGCTTTTCGCCAAGCTTGAGTGGTACAACCCCACCGGCTCCGTCAAGGACCGTCCGGCGTGGCAAATGTTCTTCGACGACCGCGACAAGGGACTGTTCAGCAAAGGCACACCGCTGATCGAGTCCACCTCGGGCAACACCGGCATCGGCCTGTCCCGCATTGCGATGCTCGAAGGCAACCCGATGTCTATCTGCCTGCCGACCTCGGCATCAGATGAGCGACGACAGCTTCTGCGTGCTTACGGAGCAAACCTGATCAACGTCGAAGGTGGCCCAAACGATGCGATAGCCCACGCCAAAGAACTCGTCGCTGCCGGCGAAGGACACATGTGTTATCAGTACGGAAATCCGTCAAACCCGTCATCACACGAGTTCGGCACGGCGCTCGAAATCGTGCGCGACTGGCCGCTCGATGCGCCGCCCGATCACTTCCTGTGTGCCTATGGCACAGGCGGCACAATCACCGGCAACAGCCGCGGCCTGCGTACCCACTGGAGCGACATCGCGATCCACTCGGTCGAAGAAGACCTCGACGACACCATTGGCGGCATGCGCAATCAACAGGATCCGTTTCAGCCGCCAATCGCTGACTTTGGACTGGTGAAGGACCGCTACGTGATCCGTCGCACCGACGCCGAAGCCAAAGTCGCTGAAACTATGAAGCTCGAAGGACACTTCGCCGGAACCTCATCAGGTGCCGTCATCGAAGCGGCTCAACGCGAACTGTCGACGAACGGCGGCACCGCTGTGGCCCTGCTGCCCGACGCTGGCTGGAAATACCTCTCGGGCAATCCTTGGCAATAGTGCGCCCACGCGACACCAACCCTCCCGTGGCGACCTCTCTCACCACCGCGTCGATCGACCGGCCAAAGCAGCACGCGCACCACGTTGCTGCCAAGATGGCCCTGCGACAACAAGGCGACGCAAGGGAGCATCTATGACGATCACGACCGGCTTGACCGGCCATGTCACCAACACTGCCGACCAGCTCGACTTGCGCGGAAACATGCTTCCGGTTAGCCAGGAGCTCACGGCTGAGCGATGTGACGTGATCGGTGAAATCCCATCTTCGCTCAACGGCATGTTCGTCCGCAACGGCCCGAATCCGATGTACGAACCGATCGGCAAGTACCACATGTTCGACGGCGACGGCATGTTGCACGGCGTGACGATCGCCAACGGTGTGGCCTCGTATCGCAACCGCTGGATCCGCTCGAAGGGCCTCGAAGCCGAAATGCGGCTCGGACATGCCGCCTACCCTGGTCTCAGCGACGTCATGAACTTCCCCGATGAGTCAGTCGTCGGCGATGCCGGTCCGGTCAAGAACCCCGCGAACACACATATTGTTCGTCACGCGAACAAGATTCTGGCGCTGTGGGAGCAGGGACTGCCGACCCACATCGCTGCTGATCTTGGAACCGTTGGTCCATGGAACTTTGACGGCGAGCTGTCCGGAGCCATGACGGCGCACCCGCGCATCGATCCCCGGACCGGCATGATGTTCTTCTTCTCGTACAACCTGTTTGCACCACATCTTTCGTATTACGTCGCCGATGCAGCTGGGAAGCTGGTGCACAAGGTCAACATGGATCTGCCTGCGCCAGTGATGATCCACGACATGTTGATCACCGACAGCCATTCGGTATTCATGGACAGCCCAGTCGTGTTCAACCTCGAAGGCATGATGAGCGGTGAACCAATGGTGCAATGGCAGCCCGAGAACGGCACACGCATCGGGGTGATACCCCATTTCGGTGGCGCCGATGACATCCGCTGGTTCGATGTCGAAACATCACACGTGCAGCACTTTTGGAACGCCTGGGCTGACGGCAACCGCATCGAACTCTCGGGGTGCCGGTTCAACCAGATCAACTTCGGGATCGAAGCCGAAGCGTCAGAGACCGATGCGGGCGTTGAGAGCGCGGGCGGGCTTCCGCATCGGTACTGGATTGACCTGCAGACTGGCGACACCGGCAGCGAGGACATCGATGACATGCACGGCGAGTTCTGCCGGGTCAACGACGACTATGCGGGCGTGCGTACCAACTATCTCTACATGTCTGGGTTCACCCGAGATGCCATTCAGGCCGCAGACTTCGACACGATCGTCAAGTACGACCAGGATGATGACTCACGCAGTTCCTGGTACATCGGCGATGACGGGCACCTCGGAGAAAGCGCATTTGCGCCCGATCCGAACGGCACGAAAGAAGATGACGGCTGGTTGATCAACTCGACCTACAACTCGGCCGACGACACCAGCGAGGTCATCATCCTCGACGCTCGCGATGTCGCGGCTGGCCCGGTCGCCCGCGTGCAGATCCCTCAACGCATGCCGTTCGGCTTCCACGCCAACTGGTTTCCGACAGCCAGCTAACGAGTGCGCCCGAGCTGATTCACGGGCGCGGCTCAAAGAAGCTGTAGTCAGCCTTAATCCTGCCGTCGTCGGCGATTACCAGAATGTCCTGGCCCCGAACGACAACTTCGCCCGAGGCATCTCGCAGAGCCCACCTGAAACGAATCTGGTTTGCGTGCGAGTCGATATCGGTCGGCGGGTCAAACGTGCATCCGGGAAACATCTCGTAGATCTCGTCGGCCATTTCATCGAGTGCCTTGTGCCCAAGGACTTGACCGCGAGGGTCGCTGAAGTACAGGTCATCGCTGAACACCTCAGCAATGCGTTGCAGCCGCTCGCTGGGTGCGGTCTCGAATGCGTCATAAAAGTCGGCCACGATTTTGTCGGCGTCAATTGGCGTTTGCAGTGGATTGCTCATGGTTGGTCTCC
>CALDYC010000152.1 GCA_937941245.1 uncultured Acidimicrobiales bacterium
GCTCATGGGGATCACCAAGGCCTCGCTCGCGACCGAATCATGGCTGTCCGCAGCATCGTTCCAGGAAACGACTCGTGTGCTGACCGAAGCCGCGATCGAGGGCAAGAACGATGGCCTGCGTGGTCTCAAAGAGAACATCATCATCGGCAAGCTGATTCCAGCCGGAACCGGTATTGACCGTTACCGCGAGGTCGTCACGGACGCTCCGGACTACACGCCGATGGACTTCTACTCGAGCGACGACGGCGACGTTGATCCAAGCGAGTGGTTGGCCAGCGGCGGAAGTGCAGCAGGTGGACGTCTCGCAGACGTCATCGACCTGCCTCGTTGACCATATGGGTTAGGTCATTCAGCCTGACCTGATCTCGCGTTGAGTGTTCGCTTGGGCACACAGCGCACGTATTCGAGCATTCCGCGTGCCTTTGGCATGCGGAATGTTGCGTTTTGACGACGAAATTGATGCTGGTGTTGAAAGAGTCAACTATTGGTGCTGTAGTAGTGCTTCGAGTAGGGGCCCTGCGAGACCACTGGGGTCACGTAGCGGACAGCGGGTGTTCAAGGACACCTCATGACATTTCGCCCAACATTCCGACTGTTGAGTGCTGTACTGGCAATCGCGCTGATTCTGGCCGTCGCTGCTCCTGCACTCCGCGCCCCGGACGCTGCTGCCCAGGGCAACAGCGACGCCACTGGTTTACTGCGTACCGATTGGATTACCGGTACCACAATTGACGACCTCGAGGTTGATCAATTCGATACAGCGTTGGGGCAACTCGTTGCTGTTGACGTCACCGCATCGAGTGAGATCACCGCCGATGTCGTCACCGTGACAAACAATGCTGCAAGCACTGACGACTTCAGCGCCGAAGACCACGTCGAGATGTGCTTCGACCTTGCGTCGACCGGGTTCGCAAGCTTCGCCTCATGTGACGCTGCCAGCGGACCCGTCGCAATCACGCTCGACATGATGACTTCCGAGACATTTGTGGCGGTCGCTCCTGGGCAGTCAAATGCGAGTGCCGCTCCGCAGGTCGCCAATGCATCGCAGACCATCACCCTGACGGGAGCCGACGTGGCACCGTTTGAGGGCCCCGGAACGATTGCCTTTCGAGCAGCGACCGAAACCTCGACAATCAATCGCGGCGGCGGCGGAAACGTTTCGGCCGAGATCGAAACATTTGGTGACGCGCGGATTGCCGTCGAATATCGCTGGGCAGCAATCGATATTGAGAAGTCAACAAACGGTGAGGATGCCGATACCGGTGCAGACGCCGTGGTGCTCGAGCCCGGCGATGACGTCACCTGGACGTTCGATGTCGAAAACACGGGCAACACCGATCTGGTCAACGTCATCGTTACCGATGACATCCTCGGCGATATCTGTGTCATCCCCACACTCGCCGCAGGAGCTACCGCTGATTGCACCCACACGGGCACGGCGACCGCTGGTAGCCATCGCAACGAAGCAACCGTTACGGGAACTCCCGCCGAGCACCCGGACGTCACTGTGACAGACGACGACCCAAGCAACTATGTCGCAGCTGAGCCAACCGCTACACCGGTTCCACCGACGGCGACCCCGGTTCCGCCGACGGCGACCCCAGTCCCACCGACGCCGACGCCGGTTGCGCCAACGTCGACGCCAGTTCCGGCAACCCCAGTTCCACCGACGCCAACACCAGTGCTTCCTACCTATGAGAACCCGGCGATCGATATTGAATTGGATACCAACGGCATTGACGCAGACAATCCGTCGGGCCCGACACTCACTGAAGGCTCATCGATTGTGTGGACCTATGTGGTGACGAACACGGGAACCGAAGACCTCTATGACGTCGTCGTCACCGATGAAGCTGGCCAGGTTGTCTGCACCGAGGCCTACCTCCCCGTGGGGCATACGTTTAGCTGCACGGTTCCCGGCATCGCTTCGTGTGGTGACAGTGCGAAGACGGCGACGGTCCGAGGCCAGTCAACCAGTGGCGTCGTCGTGACCGACATCGACCCAACGCATCACACCGTGAACTGTGACCAGGTGCTCTCCAGCATCGTCACGCCCACTCCTCTGACCTTGGTGGCGGATCCCGAGGTGTTCCCGTCAACTCCGGCGCAGCCCGACGAGGTCCTTGCGTTGACCGGTGACAGCGGCAATGGCGCTGCAGCGGTGGCCCTGATCGCTTCGGCGCTCGGCTTGGTCGCCCTGTCCGGAAGTGAGGCGCTCCGTCGTCGTCACGGGGCGAAGACTCGCTGACGCTAGGTCAGCCTGAGCGGCGAATCTGACTGCCCGCACGTCGGGAAGCAAGCAGATTCTCACGTCGAAAATCGACGCAGATCGTCCCATTCACGTCGGAATGGTGGGACAGTCAGCGTCGATTTTCGGCGTTTTGCCGCGCGCATGGAACGATATCTGCGCGGTGTTGACCGGAGTAGCGTGGCGCCCATGGCCTATGGCGACTGGACACCGCTGCTGCGCAGCGAGCTCGCCAAGCCCTATGGGGTGGAGCTGATGCGGTTTGTCGCCGCCGAACGAGCCATGCACGACGTGTATCCGCCGAGTGAAGACGTTTTTGCGGCGCTTCAAGCCACGTCGCACGCGAACACCCGGGTGGTGATTCTTGGTCAGGACCCCTATCACGGTCCCGGACAGGCTCACGGTTTGAGCTTCTCGGTACGGCCGGGGGTTGCTTTGCCGCCGTCGCTGCGCAACGTGTTCGTCGAACTGCGCAGTGATCTCGGTGTCGATGCCGGTGCCGGTGCCGGTGCTGATGTCTCAGGGCACCTTGGTTCCTGGGCATCGTCGGGGGTGCTGTTGCTCAATGCCGTCCTGACGGTACGTGCGCATAGCCCAGCGAGTCATCGGGGCCAAGGCTGGGAACGGCTCACCGATCAGATCATCTCGGCAGTGTCCGCGAAACGCGAACGGGTGGTCTTCTTGCTTTGGGGCGCCTATGCAAGATCGAAGCGCGACCTCATCGACGATGCCACCCACACCGTCATCGAAGCGCCTCATCCGTCACCACTATCCGCGTCGCGGGGCTTCTTCGGCTCGAAGCCTTTTTCTCGCGCGAACGACGCGTTGATCGAAGCCGATTGTGACCCAGTTGACTGGTCGCTCTAGGTAGCTCTAGGTAGTCAGTCGGTCAGCAACCGATGAACCACCTGGCGCAGTTCGCCGATGCCAGTTCCCTTTGCGGCGCTCACCCAGGTGACATCGCCCGACGCCAGGCCGATAGTCGCGGCAGCGGTCTGCTGTTGCTTGCCGCGCTTCGATGGCTTGATCTTGTCGACCTTGGTCCCGACGACGTGAAATGGCAACTCGATATGTCGCAGCCAATCGATGGTCTGAATGTCGAGTTCGGTCGGGCCCACGTTGGCGTCGATCAGAACCATGGCATGGTCCACCTGGTCGCGTTCTTGCAGGTAGGCATTGATCATGTTCGCCATCTGCGTTTGGCGGTTCTTGCTGAGTTTGGCAAACCCATAGCCAGGCAGATCGACGAGCCATCGTTGGCGTTCTGCGGCATCAGGGCGCGAAGCGGCTCGTTCCGGGTCGGCGAGCACATAGACATTCAAGAGTTGGGTCGCGCCGGGCGTCTTTGACGTTCGAGCCAACTTTGTTCGTTGCGCCAAGGCATTGATCAGCGAGGATTTGCCTACGTTGGAACGACCAATCAGCGCGATTTCGGCGTCCGAATCGCCAAGCTGGCGATGATCGCTCGCCGATTTTACGAAACTGAGGGCCAGGGGAGCAGACACTTCACCATCGTAGGGACGTGACAATCTCCTGAAGAGGTTGTTGCCCGCAAGGTCTCGTTCGTAGAGTTGTCGGCTGGCCGTACGGCTGGTGGCAGCTCCTGCCCGCTCCGGTCCAGCTCAGGTCTTCAAGACGCACTTTACAACGCCAGGGAAAACACGTGCCCACCATTCAGCAGCTCGTCCGCAAGGGACGTCAGGCAAAATTCCGCAAGGAAACCACCCCCGCGCTCAAGGGTGCTCCCCAGCGGCGAGGTGTGTGCACTCGCGTGTACACCGCCACGCCGAAGAAGCCGAACTCGGCGCTTCGCAAGGTGGCGCGTGTTCGTCTGACGTCTGGCGTCGAAGTCACCGCCTACAGTCCCGGCGAGGGACACAACCTGCAAGAGCACAGCATCGTGCTGGTACGCGGCGGTCGTGTGAAGGACCTCCCAGGTGTTCGCTACAAGATCGTCCGCGGCACGCTCGATGCCAGCGGTGTAGACAAGCGCCAGCAGGCACGCAGCCGCTACGGCACGAAGAAGGGCTGACAATGCGCAAGAATGCCGCACCACGTCGCGAAGTCCGGGCCGATGCCCTGTACGACTCCGTCCTCGTCACGCAGATCATCAACAAGGTATTGCTTGACGGCAAGCGCTCGACTGCTGAGCGCATCGTCTACACCGCCCTCAGCACGATCGGCGAACGCACCAGCGACGATCCGGTCGACACGCTCAAGCGTGCAGTCGAGAACGTCAAGCCACCTCTTGAGGTCCGCAGCCGCCGTGTTGGTGGCGCGACCTACCAGGTCCCGGTCGAGGTTCGTCCCCGTCGCGCAAACACCCTGGCCATCCGCTGGCTCGTCGAATTCTCTCGCGCTCGCCGCGAACGCACCATGGCCGAGCGTCTCGCGAATGAGCTCATGGATGCCAGCAATGGCATCGGCGCAGCGATCAAAAAGCGCGATGACCTCCAGAAGATGGCCGAATCCAACAAGGCATTCGCTCACTACAAGTGGTAACGGTCAGCTGCTGCTGAACACCGTTTCCAACGTTGCACTGACCCCCTCACCCCGCATCCGCACCCCGCTCGAGGAACATCCCCCATGTCACGACATCCGCTCAACCAGGTTCGCAATATCGGCATCATGGCCCATATCGACGCGGGCAAGACCACGACGACCGAGCGCATCCTGTATTACACGGGCGTCAACTACAAGATCGGCGAGGTCCACGACGGTGGCGCGACGATGGACTGGATGGAGCAAGAGCAAGAGCGTGGCATCACGATCACCTCGGCAGCGACGACGTGTTACTGGAACGACCACAAGATCAACATCATCGACACCCCTGGACACGTTGACTTCACCGTCGAGGTCGAGCGTTCGCTTCGTGTGCTCGATGGCGCGGTTGCGGTCTTCGACGGCGTTGCAGGCGTCGAGCCGCAAAGCGAGACCGTTTGGCGCCAGGCCGACAAGTACGGCGTGCCGCGCATGTGCTTCGTCAACAAGCTCGACCGCACGGGTGCTGACTTCTTCTACTGCCTCGACACGATCAAAGAACGCCTAACCGAGGACGTAGCTGTACTGCAGCTTCCGATTGGTGCCGAAGGTGACTTCGCCGGTGTGGTCGACCTTGTGAAGATGAAGGCCCTTATCTGGCAAAACGAAGATCTCGGTGCCGACTGGGATGTCGTCGACATCCCCGACGACCTCGCCGACCAGGCCGCCGAGTACCGCGAGCTCCTGATGGATGCCGTCAGCGGCTACGACGAAGCAATCATGGTCAAGTACCTCGAAGGCGAAGAGATCACCGAAGCCGAACTCAAGGCCTCGATTCGCGTTGGCGCCATCAACGGCGACATCGTCCCAATCCTGATGGGTACGGCATTCAAGAACAAGGGTGTCCAGCCACTGCTCGATGCCATCGTCGATTACATGCCGTCGCCAGTCGACTTGCCCGACATTCTCGGCACCAACCCTCGCAACGACGAAGAAGAACTTACTCGCAAGGCTGAAGACGGCGAGCCGTTCTCGGCACTTGCATTCAAGTTGATGACGATCGACAAGCGCGAAGGCCGTTTGACGTTTGCCCGCATCTACAGCGGCACCCTTGAAAAGGGTTCGACGATCGTCAACACCCGAAGCGGTAAGAAAGAGCGCATCGGTCGGCTGCTTGAGATGAACTCTGCCTCGAAGCAGGACCTCGATATTGCGTACGCCGGCGACATCGTGGCGTTCCTTGGTCTGAAGGACGTGCGAACCGGTGACACGCTCACCGACGAGAAAGAACAGATCGTCCTCGAAAATCTGACGTTCCCTGAGCCCGTCGTCGACGTTGCCGTCGAACCGAAGTCAAAAGCCGATCAGGACAAGCTCGGAAACGCGCTGGCCACCCTGTCGGCAGAGGATCCAACGTTCCGAGTCGAGACCAACGAAGAGACCGGTCAAACGATCATCTCGGGTATGGGCGAGCTTCACCTCGAAGTTCTGGTCGATCGTATGTTGCGCGAGTTCAAAGTCGAAGCAACCGTCGGTCGCCCCCAGGTTGCCTACCGCGAGACGATTTCGGAAACGCTGCCGAGCTACACCTACACGCACAAAAAGCAGTCCGGTGGCTCGGGCCAGTACGCAGTGATTAGCTGCACCCTCGAACCGAACCCCGGCAAGGGCTTCGAGTTCGAGTCCAAGATCAGCGGCGGTTCAATCCCTCGCGAGTACATCCCGCCGGTCGAGCAGGGAATCAAAGAAGCCATGAACAATGGCGTTCTGGTTGGATTCCCGACCGTCGACTTCAAAGTCACACTTACCGATGGCAAAACGCACGATGTTGACTCGTCGGAAATGGCGTTCAAGATCGCTGGCAACGCATGGTTCCGCGAAGCAGCGCGCCAGGCTAAGCCCAAGCTTCTTGAGCCGGTCATGTCGGTCGAAGTCGTCACCCCAGACGACTACCTCGGTGATGTCGTAGGCGATGTCAACTCACGTCGCGGTCAGGTGCAAGGCACCGAACAACGCGGCCACAATCAGGTCATCAACGCCCTGGTGCCACTGTCGGAGATGTTTGGCTACGCTAACGATCTTCGATCCCGCACCCAGGGTCGTGCGAGCTATTCGATGCTGTTCGACTCCTACCAGGAATCGCCAGCGTCGGTGCAGGAAGAAATCGTCAAGCGGATTCGCGGTGAGTGAAAAAATGCTGACGTTCCCAACACCAAACACCACCCCAATCCATCCGTATGAGGAGAAGTAAGTCATGTCGAAGGAAGCGTTCGAGCGGAACAAGCCGCACGTCAACGTCGGGACCATGGGTCACATCGACCATGGCAAGACCACGTTGACCGCTGCGATCACCAAAGTACTTGCAGACAACGTTGAAGGTTCATCCTTCACCGAGTTCGAAAACATCGACAAGGCGCCAGAAGAGCGTGAGCGCGGTATCACAATCAACGTGTCGCACGTTGAGTATGAGACCGACAACCGCCACTATGCGCACGTCGACATGCCAGGTCACGCTGACTACATCAAGAATATGATCACCGGCGCGGCTCAGGTCGACGGCGCGATCCTTGTGGTGTCAGCAGC
>CALDYC010000153.1 GCA_937941245.1 uncultured Acidimicrobiales bacterium
TCTGGGCTTTGCCGCGCAACCCGCAGGCCAGTCCAACGTCGACGTTCCAGTCTTCGTAGGCGCCGATCCATGCCTGTGCTTTCATGTCGCTCTTGCGAACGAACGGTCCCGCTTCCATTGACGTATGCATTTCGTCGCCGGTGCGGTCGAGGAAGCCGGTGTTAATGAAGACGACCCGGTCGGCAACCGCACGAATGCACTCTTTGAGGTTCACGGTCGTGCGACGTTCTTCGTCCATGACCCCGACCTTGAGAGTGTGACGGTCTAGACCCAGTACGTCTTCGACGCGAGCAAAGACATCGTTGGTGAACGCGGCTTCTTCGGGACCGTGCATCTTTGGCTTGACGATGTAGACCGAGCCGGCGCGGCTGTTGCGATCGCCGTCAACCCTGTTCAGGTCATGAGTCGCACAGAGCGCGGTCACCATCGCATCGAGCAAACCTTCAGGGATCTCGTTGCCGTCCGAATCGAGGATCGCCGGTGTCGTCATGAGATGTCCGACATTGCGCACCAGCAGTGTTGAACGACCAGGCAGCAGGAATGAACCTCCACCGGGCTGGGCGTACATGCGGTCGCTGTCCATGCGACGCGTGAACGTGTCTGTTCCTTTGGTCACCTCTTCGGTGAGGTCGCCCTTCATGAGGCCAAGCCAGTTGCGATAGGCCAGTGCTTTGTCTTCTGCGTCGACTGCTGCGACCGAGTCCTCGCAGTCCATGATTGCTGTGACCGCCGATTCGAGCACCACGTCTTTGACGCTTGCGGGATCGGTACTGCCAATGCGGTCTTCGGGGTCGATCTGTATTTCGATATGGAGCCCGTTGTTGCGCAGCAAGATTGCGGCCGGTTGGCTGGGGTCGCCTTGCCACCCGACGAGCTGGGTTGGGTCAGCTAGTGCTGGCGATAGTGCCCCGTCGGCGACTTCGTAGTTGTCAACGTCGGCGTGGCTTCCGGTCGCCAGCGGGACAGCCTGGTCAAGGAAGTTGCGGGCCCAAGCAATGACTCGCTCGCCGCGGTCAGCGTCGAACGGTCCCGCTGGCGGCAAGTCGCCGAGCACATCGGTGCCGTACAGCGCGTCGTAGAGCGAGCCCCAACGGGCGTTGGCGGCGTTGATGGCATAGCGAGCGTTCATGACCGGAACCACAAGTTGCGGCCCAGGAATGGTTGCCATCTCTGCGTCAACGTTGTCTGTTTCGACGGCGAAGTCAGGGCCTTCGGGCACGAGGTACCCAAGCTCCTCCAGGAACGCCCGATACGCGCTCGCATCGTGGGGTTGATCCTGGCGGTCCCGGTGCCATTGGTCGATCGAGGCCTGGAGCTCAGCTCGTCGTTCGAGCAGTTCGATGTTGCGAGGGGCGAAATCGGCAATCAGCGCAGCTAACCCGTTCCAGAACGTGTCGGCTTCGACTCCAGAGCCGGGAAGCGCATGGTTCGCCAACAGGTCGTGCAGCGGTTCGCCGATATGAAGGCCGGCCATCTCGACATAGTTCGTGTCTGACATACGGCCGAAACCCTAACTGTTCGCCACCGGTGAACTCTTGTTTGTGGACTGTCAGATCATCCAGAACGATCCGTCGACGTCCGGCTCCATGGCCGGGTCGTGGATGACTGTCCAGATGTGGCCGTCGGGGTCGCCGAACGAAGCGCCGTAGGTGCCAGACAGGCTTTCGGTTACCGCCTTGATCGGTGTTGCGGCGGCGGCCATTGCCAGATCGACCAACTCGTCGACTTCGTCGCGTGAGATCGCCGCGTACGCGAGCGAGATACCCGAGTAGCCGCTCGTCGTCTCGCGTTGGGTGACGCCGAGGTCGTCGATCAGCACGTGGTGGGAACTCAAGGCCAGCACCATCGACGGCATCTGGATAAACACGGTGTCATCTGACGGGTGGTCGACCTCGGGCCATCCGAGCCCCTCAACGTAGAACCGTCGGGCTCGACGCAGGCTGTCGACGCCGAGCCGAACCATGCTGAGCCGGGGATCAATCATGGGCCGAACCTATCGGCGACACATCGATGGCTCGGTCAGCGCTCGATCAGGGTTGCCCAAAACGCCCTGACAGTAACACCTGTCACACATGTAGGCAGCGAGTTCACGTGCCCGTAACTGAGAGCCCTCATTCCCGCAATGTGCGGTGAGTAAAACATGTCCGACAGCCCAACTGGAGTTGCACACATGCCATTTCTACGCAAGTCATCACTGCCCGCCCACCTGCGAAAGAGCGAATTCATCGAGGTCCTGCCAAAGACCGAGCTGCGTCAGCTCGATCAGATCGCAACAGTTCTCGATGTGGTCGAAGGTCGCAGGATCATCACCGAGGCAACCACCGGTCGTGAGTGTTTTGTCGTCGTCGACGGTGAGTTCATGGTCGACGGCCCCGACGTCGCGACAACTATTGGTGTCGGTGATGTCGCTGGTGAGCTGGCGCTATTGACCGGCAGGCAGCGAAACGCGTCAGTCGTCGCCACGAGCGATTCGACGGTGTACGTGATGCATCAGCGCGAGTTCGCGACGCTGTTGGGCGAGGCACCCCATTTCAGCTCCCGGGTCGTCAAAGCCGCAAGCGACCGACTTGGCGCTGAGCCTGTCAGCCTGCCGGCACAGTTCGTGAGCAAGGGGCAGCACCCGATTGCTACACGGCCGTCGTGGTCGCAGACGCTTCACGACGTGCCAGCTTGGAAACCCGTTTACTGATTCCTCTGCGTCCAACTCTTCTGCGTCCAAGCAAACGGTCTGGGGGTGGATCGCCGAGTTCCCCCGGCGCTCCACCCCCGCAGCCTCCATCGGTCTACCCACCGCTCACAAGGTGGCGAGGCCCGCCGGTGCTTGTTGCTGTTTGTCGCGGTCTTGCGGGATTTCGGCCGCAGCTGAATCGGTTTCGGCGATCACCAGAGCAGTTGTAACTAGCAGCCCGGGCTGCGACTCACGAAGTTGCAGACAACGCTGGTGATCTGGGTCAGCAGAATCAGCTGCCGCTGTCCACGAAGCCCACAGAGGTTGCGACACACCGCAACTGTCAAACCTCGGCCGCAGTCACCGAGATTCCCGGGTGGTACGGCGCCGCCAAGCGTTCGATGTCGCCGACGTCGCTGGTCAAAATAGTGCCACCCCCGCGAACGACCGCCGCCGCCACACAGTGAGCGTCGACCATGTCACTCGAATCGGCACCCGAAGCGCTCAGGACCCCGCCCACGTAGTTCGCTAGCGCGCGGTCGGTATCGATGACCTCGACGACCAGTTCTCGCCGATCGAGCACCGAATTCACCG
>CALDYC010000154.1 GCA_937941245.1 uncultured Acidimicrobiales bacterium
CGGCTAGCCGACCAACGTTCGACTCAGGCGAACGCAGGGTCTTTGTCGGTCTGCAGAAGCCCAACGTGAATCAGGCCGCCGATGACCGCACCGATGATTGGTGCAACCCAGAACATCCACAGCTGTGGGAGGAAGTCGCCACCAGCGAAGATCGCCTGCGAGGTTGAACGAGCAGGGTTCACACTGGTGTTGGTGACCGGAATCGAGATCAGGTGGATCAGTGCGAGCGTGAGACCAATGGTCAGGCCGCCCATTGCAGGGGCACCCTTCTTTTCGGTCACACCGAGAATGACGATCAGGAAGATCGCCGTCAAGACAATCTCGATCACGAGAGCTGCACCCAGGCCGTAACCGCCTGGTGACTGATCTCCGTAGCCGTTCGCAGCAAAGCCATCGCTTGCGGCGAAGCCGTCAACGCCGCTGGCGACGATGTAGATGATTACCGCGCCACCGATTGCGCCGATGACCTGCGCAACGATGTAGGCCGGGGCCTTCGCTGCTTCGAAACGTCCGCCAGCGACAAGACCGAGCGTGACGGCTGGGTTGAAGTGGCCACCTGAGATATGGCCGAACGCATAGGCGCCGGTCACAACGGTAAGACCGAACGCAAGGCTGACGCCAAGCAGGCCGATGCCGATTTGGTCGTCGCCGGCGAAGAATTTGGCGGCGAGCACGGCTGAGCCGCAACCACCGAGTACGAGCCACAGCGTTCCGAAGAACTCTGCCGCGAGTTGTTTTGGATTCATGAATCTCCCCTTTTGGTGACGCGTCGCGCCTCGTGTTAAGGACGCATGACACGCGTGTAAGTCGCGTCTTACCCTATGCGCCGAGACAGCTCAGATCGGCGATTCCCTTCGTGCTGCGACGAAGCGGGCGACTCAGGTGCCTGAATCGCCACCGCCAGATGGGTCTGGCCCGTCATCGGCATTGCCCTCACCGCTCGAAGCTGGAGGCTCGCCGTTCGGCGATTCGACGCAGGTGTCGGTCTCTCCATCATTGTCGGTATCGCCCAGCACCGTCCCGGCGGGACACGACGCGCCGTCGAGCAAACAGAAGTCGATGACGCCATCATCGTCGGAGTCGGTAGCTGTGGCATCGGGAGGACAGATCCGGCTGGCTAAGGCGCACGCGTCGCCGAAACCGTCGTCGTCAGAATCGATGAGACCCTCGTCATCAGCGCACTCAGGCGGAGCAATTGTTCGGTTTCCATCGCAATCGAGCCCTTCTTCGGGTTGGTACGTCGCGCCGACGTAGTCCACCTCGGTCCGGCCATCTACCCAATATCGGGTTCGCTCGGTCTGGACTCGTTGGCAGTCGCCAAGTTCGGTAACGACCTGGTCGGTCTGGTCGCCAAACACCGTCGCGCTGCCGAACAGTTTCACGGTGATTGACCCCGGCGTGTACTCGGTCCAGATCATGATTGGGCGGTCAGTCGGATTTGAGATCACCAGGTCGATCCCCGGAAAGTTGACGGTCGCCTCGCGGCCGAAGGGGTACCGGTCGATGTAGATGCTGTGTGCCTGGTACTGGTCGAGGTCCAGGCCCCCGAAGAACGCAGCGTTGAAGAGTGTGGTTGCGAATTGGCTCACGCCGCCGCCGACGTCTTCGGTGAACACGCCGTCATAGATGACCCCAGCGGGAACGAAGCCCTTCGCCGCGGTGCGCTCGCCGACAAATCCGTTCAACGAGAACGAATCACCGGGAGCGATGACTGCTCCGCGAACGATGTCAGCCATGCGCTGAATGTTGACGACGCGATCCTGGCCG
The DNA here is from genome assembly GCA_937941245.1 of uncultured Acidimicrobiales bacterium. Classification (GTDB taxonomy): domain Bacteria; phylum Actinomycetota; class Acidimicrobiia; order Acidimicrobiales; family UBA10347; genus UBA10347. The sequence goes on from CALDYC010000154.1 coordinate 1,768, forward strand.
GCGGGGTGTTGGGTTGTGAAAGACCCGACAAGCTCGTCGATCCCGAGGTCCGCTAGCGGGGTCAGGTCGTCAACAAGCAGGTCAACGGTCATCGATGTCTGGCCGTCGAGCACGCTCGAGAGGACCGTGTCTGCGGTACCGGCAGTGCAACAGATCGTCGCGTTCTCAACCGGCAACCGAATTTGGTCGCCCGTGACGATCAACGTCGTTGTGTCGATTCCGCCCTGTCCAATACCGAGACCGCGGTTGATCTCGGCGTACAGAGCCTCAGCATCGATTGTGGGTACCGGTGGTGAAACCGTTTGGTCAAGCGACAACCATGAGCGAAACAGCGCAGGCTCGATCCGGGTGCTTTCAGCATCGGCGACGAGAGAGATCGGGCGAGTCGTCGCCCCGTTCATGCGATCAACCACCGCCTGGATCTCTACGTCGATCATTGCATCACTCGTTGTGAAAGCTTCGACACTGATCGCATCACCAGGCTGGCTGGGCAAGGAACTACTGAGGTCGCGCACCAAGCGGGTCACATCGAGGATGCTTCCGGGTCGGCCAGGTTCAAGCTCGAGCCGCCCGTTGCGAAGCACCATTGACGGATCGCCGGGTTCAACACTGATCGTCTTCGCTACCGCAGCGAGGCCATCTTCGGCGGCGTCGGGATCAAGCCGTACGACTGCGTCGACGCGCTCGGTCGAGAACAGCGACCCGATCCACCGAAACGGCCGAGTTACAGGACTGCCTCCCCGGCCAGCGTCGAGCGCTGCCGCGGTCGTCGCTGGGCGATCGATCGTCAGCCCGAGTCGATCTGCGCCGATCTGGTACGCCGCGTCGGGAGTCTCGATGTAGACCGGTGCACCCTCAACGAGCGCGTCGAGCCGATCGAGTTCACGATCGAGTTCTGCCGCAGTCATGCTGCTGATATCGGTCGAGCCCAAGCGAACGCCTCGGACGACTCGGCCGTCGTGCTGGCGGATATCGATCGTCGCCGCAATGAAGACCGCCGCAAGAATCAACAATGGCAGCACCGAGACTGCAAGCAGCCGTGAACCGCGACGAGCGCGTACACGAGACCAGGTACTAGCGGGAGAAGCGGGTTGCAGGCCGATACGCGAAACTGTAGATCCTCAGCGTGGGTTGATGGCGTCGAGCCGGTTCATCATGGCGGTCACTTCGGCCATGACCCGGGCAGCGTTCGCCACGTGGTCATTGCCGGTCAGCTCCATTGCCGGCCCAACCTCGAGCGTGACCGTCGGACGGGGAAGCGGGGCACGCGGCCAGCCGTTGCGCGGCCACACGACGTCGGTGTTGTGGAAGACGATTGGTGACACAAGCGCGTTCGTCGCAGCGGCGAGCTCTGACACGCCGGGTCGGGCGACGCCGACCTGAGGATCGCGCTCCTCGGGCGGGGTCAACCGGCCCTCGGGCATGATGCCAACCACTTCGCCGCGTGCGAGCGACGCCGCCGCTTCGGCAAACGCTTCGTCCTTGTTGGCCCGCGAGAGGGGGATGCACCCGATGCGACGCAACCAACGACCAATTCCGAACTGCGAGAAATATCGCTCCTGTACGAGAAAGCGAGCTGAGGCCCCCGCGTTTGCACATGCGGCTGCGCTGCAGAACACGTCATACAAGCTTCGGTGGTTACCGGCCAGGATCAACGGCCGTTCGTCGTCGACGACAACTCGGTCGGGGAGCACCAGGCGACACACCGGTTTAGAAAGCCGTTTGACGATGCGCCCGTCGCGTTGGATTTGCTTGACGGTCGCTGTTGGTGCTGGGTCTCTCATAGGTCTAGGTAGACCGTAGTTCGGTGGCCCGCGCTGGTTGGCACCACGAACACTCGCCGGTGAACACTCGCCGGTCCGCGGGCACGGCGCCGCGCTGGCACTAATGTCTCGCCGATGCGTCTCGTCATTGCCCGGTGCACCGTTGACTACGAAGGTCGGCTCACCGCCCACCTGCCTGAGGCGGTCCGTCTCATCATGGTGAAGGCAGACGGTTGCGTCGCCATTCACGCTGATGGCGGGGCGTACAAGCCACTGAACTGGATGAATGCCCCCAATCGCCTCACGTTCGATGATGAGGGCTGGACTGTCACCAGCCCCAAGGGCGAGACGCTCCGAATCACGATTCACGATGTGGTATCTGATTCTGACCATGATCTCGGCATCGACCCGGGACTGCAAAAGGACGGGGTAGAGGCGCACCTTCAGGAACTGCTCGCAGCGTCGCCAGAAACGTTGGGCGAGGGCATGCGCCTCGTCCGTCGCGAGTACCCGACCGACATCGGCCCGGTAGATCTGTTGTGCAAGACCGCGGAGGGCGAAACCGTTGCCGTTGAAATCAAGCGGCGCGGCGAGATCGACGGCGTCGAACAGCTCACTCGGTACCTCGAGTTCCTCAACCGCGACCCCATGCTTCGCCCGGTCCGAGGTGTCTTTGTTGCCCAGGACATCAAGCCGCAGGCCAAGGTCCTGGCCACCAGCCGCGAGATCGATTGGCAGGTTGTCGATTACGACGAATTGCGTGGCATCGAGCCTAAGGAACCCCGCCTATTTTGACGGTTGAGCACGACCGGCCATACCCGTCAGCGGGCCTGGCCGGCTCGTTCGATCGCGACTGCGTGCGCGCTCAGCTCGAGGGTGTCGTCTAGCGGCCGAAGTTCGGTTGACCCGTAACGATGTTCCAGCGCCCAGGTCAAGAGCAGATCAGCCACAACCGGGTTGCGGGGAAGTAGCGGCCCATGCAGGTAGGTCCCGATCACGTGGTCTCGTCGAGCCCCCTCGAGCCGGTCCGTGCCGTTATTGCCGTGACCGCTCACGACTCGACCGAGGGGATCGACTGCGGTTCCGAGGTAGGTGCGTCCAGCGTGGTTCTCGTAGCCAACAATGGTGACGTCGTCGCCGTCGAGATCGGCCCGGATCACGAGATCCCCGGTCAGTCGGGTGTCGCCGGCAACGGTGTCGAGGTCGAGGACTCCGGTTCCCTCGAGATACTGGCCGTCAACGGTCTCGTAACCATGGCCGGCGAGCTGAATCCCGCCACACACGTAGAGCTGAGCTGCACCGTTGTCTGCGGCCCCTCGAAGCACCGAGGCCTTGGTGATCAGATCGGCGGCCACGAGGTTCTGATCGCGGTCCTGTCCGCCCCCGAGGTAGTAGAGGTCATGCGCGTCAGGAGCGAGATCGTCGCCAAGCCCGACCTCATCAATCGCCAGGCCGAACCCGCGCCACTGCAAGCGTCGAGCGATGACCGAGATATTGCCGCGATCGGCGTAGATATTCATCAGCGAGGGGTACAGATGGCATAGACGAACCGTCTGCGTCGCGTGGGCGCTGGTGCTCGTCATCGCTCCTCGTCCCAGTACGCGGCAGTGTGGCCCCGCTGGGTCAGAACCGAACGCAGGTCCAGTAGCGCGGTGTACGTCGGAAGCACATGCACGGTGTTACCGGCGCCAGCGGATCGGACCGCCTCATCGAGGGCGGCAGCTGCAGATGATTCGATCACCGTGCGGTCGGTATCAAAGCCCCCGTAGCGCAACCGCAGAGCCAACTCGTGTGCCCGGTCTCCGGCCACGGTGATCTGCGCAGATCGGTCAAAGAGCAGTTCCCAGTCCACATCCCAGATCCAGCTGACATCTTGGCCATCGGCTGTTCGGTCATTGAGCAGTGCCAACACGTGCAAGTCGCGACCGTGCCCGGCCCCACTGCCAAGAACGGTTCGGATGTTCTGGTTCACTCCGGTCGGGTTCTTGGCCAACATGAGCGATATGTGTACGTTGTCGATGTGTAGCTGTTCACCCCGCCCAAACGCGGGAGCGGTTGCTTCGAGGGCCGCGACAGATGCGGTGAGGTCAACCGGTCGACCAAGCCGACGTTGCACTGCCTGTGTCACGGCCACCGCTGCTGCGATGTTGTAGCCGCTGTGCACACCGCTGAGCGGGCTTACCAACTCGACTGCTGTCGGATCAGCCATAGAGGCTGTCGGGTCGGAGCCTGGGTCCATAGCGGACCGGTCACTCTCAATCCGATAGCGATTCGCGCCGTCGCTGTCGCGGTGATAACTGATCGCGCGTACGTGCACCGCAGGGCGAGCGTTGTCGCAGTTTGTGCAGAACCAGTCGCCGAGATGGCCGAGGTAGATGGACCGGTAGGCGATGGCGTGAGCGCACCTGCGACAGGTGCTTGCATCGGCCGCATGATCGAGTTCAGCAAGTCGATGGGCAGGGTCGTCGAATGAGAACCACACCACGTCGTGATCGTCAGTCACTAACGAGACAAGATTGGGGTCATCGGCGTTGATGACCAGCGTCGCAGGGAACTGCGCTCGGGCGTTGTCGGCGAGCAAGTCCTTCCATTTGCCAAGCAAGGTGTCGAGTTCTCCGTAGCGATCGAGCTGATCGCGGAACAGGTTGAGCAAAACAATCACAGCCGGGTTGGTGGCCCGGGCAACAGCGGTCAACGCTGCTTCGTCGACCTCGAAGACCCCGAGATTGTCGCCAGTAGCGACATCGAGCAGCGAGGCTGCGATACCTCGTTCGAGGTTCGAGCCAGCTCGATTCGTCGCAATCGAAAACCCGGACGCGGCAAGAGCGTCGACGGTCAATCGGGTCGTCGTCGTCTTTCCATTGGTCGCTGAAATCAGCACCGTCCCGTGCTCAAGCCCATTCGACAGTCTTCCAACCGCTCCAGGATCGAGACGAAGTAGAACGACGCCTGGCAGCGTTGTTCCTCCACCTCGGCCGAGCAGACGGCTTAGGCGACCTGCCAAGCGCGCCAGTGGCGCAGCGACGGCTCTCATCGCCGTCACGCTACTGCTGCGTAGCTGAGCGTCGAGATCACTTCGTCAGCCAGCGAGACGTCAGCGGGTGAGAGGCTTGTACTTGATGCGGGTTGGCGTATCAGCAGCGGAGCCCAGTTCCTTGCGCCGATGGGCCTCGTAGTCACTGAAGTTACCTTCGTACCAACGGACCTGTGAGTCTCCTTCAAAGGCAAGGGTATGCGTCGAGATCCGGTCGAGGAACCAGCGATCGTGGCTAATGATCACCGCACACCCGGCGTAGTTGTCGAGCGCAGTTTCGAGCGACCGAAGGGTTTCAATGTCCAGGTCGTTCGTAGGCTCATCGAGCAGAAGCACGTTCGCACCGCTTCGCAAAATGCGGGCGAGGTGCACGCGGTTGCGTTCTCCACCAGACAGGTTGCCCACGAGCTTCTGCTGGTCGGGTCCCTTGAAATTGAACGACGCCACGTAGCTGCGGCCGTTGACGTCCTTGCCGCCAATCTCAAGCATGTCGAGGCCATCGCAGATCTCGTCGTACACGGTCTTCTCAGGGTCGAGCGCATCGCGGCTTTGGTCGACGTATCCGAGCTCGACCGTTTCGCCGAGTTTGAGCTCGCCGCTGTCCGGTGTCTCCTGTCCGGTGATCATGCGAAACATGGTGGTTTTGCCAGCACCGTTTGCGCCAATCACTCCGACAATGCCTGCAGGAGGAAGTGTGAAACTCAGGTCATCGATGAGCAGGCGATCGCCGAAGCCCTTCGACAAGTCGTTCGCTTCGATGACGACATCGCCGAGACGGCGGTTGATCGGGATATCGATTTCGAGTTTGCCGTCGCGCTGAGTCGCCGCCTTGGACTCGGCGACGAGCTTGTCGTAGTTGGCCAGACGAGCTTTGCCCTTTGCTTGACGCCCTTTCGGGGACATGCGGATCCAGTCGAGTTCCTGCTTGAGTGACTTTTTTCGAGCCACGTTGCGGCGTTCTTCGGCAGCCAGGCGTTCGTCGCGGTTCTCGAGCCACGCCGAGTAATTACCTTCGAAGGGGATGCCCTTGCCATGATCGATTTCGAGGATCCAGCCGGCGACATTGTCGAGAAAATAGCGATCGTGCGTCACCGCGATGACGGTGCCGGCATAGTCGGCGAGGTGGCGTTCGAGCCAAGCGACAGATTCGGCGTCGAGATGGTTGGTCGGCTCATCGAGCAACAGCAGGTCAGGCTTGCTGAGTAGCAGTCGGGCGAGTGCGACTCGACGTCGCTCGCCACCCGAAAGCGTGGTGATCTCAGCATCGCCGGCGGGAGTTCGGAGCGCATCCATTGCGATTTCGATTGTGCGCTGGATATCCCAGCCCTCTTTGGCATCGAGCTCAGCCTCGATTTGTCCCTGCTGCTTGCCGAGTTTGTCGAAGTCGGCATCGGGGTCGGACCAACCGGCGAGAACTTCGTCGTAGCGCTTGAGCAGGTCAGCGATCTCGCCGACGCCGTCCAAGATGTTGCCATAGACGTCTTTGTCGGGATCGAGTGTCGGCTCCTGCTCGAGCATGCCGACGGTAAAACCGGGGTAGATGCGAAGTTCGCCTTCGAAGTCCTTGTCGATGCCGGCCATGATCTTGAGCAGCGTCGACTTACCCGAACCGTTTGGGCCAAGCACGCCGATCTTTACGCCATGGAAGAACGACAGGGTCACGTCTTTGATCAGGTCGCGATCGGGAGGCAGGAACTTGCCGATCCGATGCATGGTCATAATGGTCTCAGGCACGTCGCAAAGCCTAGGACCACGAAACTGGTGAACCGGTCGATGAGCAGGCAGCGTCCGCTGGCTTCTAAGTTGCGGATCGTGATTGAAGCTGTGCTGTTTGATTTTGGTGGCGTGATGACCACCAGCCCGTTCGACAACTTTGCTGCTCTCGAGCAGCGATATGGCCTTCCCGCCGACATCATCAGAAGAATCAACTCGACCAACCCTGACGACAACGCTTGGGCCCGGATTGAGCGCAGCGAAGTTGACGCAGACGAGTTCGACGTGCTTTTTCGTGCCGAGGCCGAAGCGTTCGGGCACTCGATATCGGGTCACGAGGTTCTCGCCTGCCTAAAGACAGAAATCCGACCGTTTATGGTTGACGCGTTGCGAGCAGTGAGCGCGCGGTTCAAAACCGCGATGCTGACCAACAATTTGGCTCGCGGCGACGACCCCGGAAGCGGCGGCCACGGCGAAACCGTCGCGCTCTTTGACGTCATCATCGAGTCGGCCGTCGTCGGTGTCCGCAAGCCAACCCCGCGCTTTTATGACATTGCTTGCGAAGAGCTCGGTGTCGATCCAACGGTGTGCGTGTTCCTCGATGATTTAGGAATCAACCTCAAACCGGCGCGGGCGATGGGTATGACGACGATCAAGGTGGTTGATCCAGCCGTGGCATTGCGCGAGCTCGGCCAAGTCTTGTCGATGGATTTCGGCGCGCTCGCATAGTGAGATTTCGCCGCTAAATCTTCGCACATCGATCCACGTCTCAACCGGCCCGGGCACAAGCACCTGGGCAGATCCGCCCATTTTCAGCCACAACGGTCGGACCGTACTGTCAGGGGGCGAACTTTTCTAAAGGCTGGATTTCTCCATGACTCAGATCTCTCCAAGCATCCGAGCTACTCGTTTTGTTGCGTGGCTCGCCACATTGTCGATGCTCGCCGCCGTAGTTGTAGTGGCGATGGCACCAGGTGCTAGCGCCGCGACCAACGTTTCAGGGATAGTCAACGACTACTACCCGGTGAGCACAATCAGCGCAAACACCATCACAGTCGGACCCGCCGATGCGCGGGGAGCCGGGGGCGTGCTCGCCGTTGGCGACACCGTGATGGTGATTCAGATGACTGGTCAGCCGCCAGCACAAGGCGGCGGACACGGGCTCTATGAGACGACGACAGTCACCGCGGTTACGGGTACCACGATCACCCTTGCCTCGCTCACTCGGGCTTACGACAGCGCGGCTGCTGAGCAAATCCAGCTCGTCGAGATGGTGCACGACACGACTGGCGTGACCGTGACGGGAGTCGTGACAGCGCCTCAGTGGAATGGTGCTACGGGCGGTGTGGTGGCGATGTCTGGGTCGACGCTCCAAATGGCGGCCGGCATTGACGTACAAGGTAAAGGTTTCTCAAACGACCCTGATGATCGCATCGCCGAAACCGGCGTAACCGTCACGTCAGCGACAGGTACGCCGTGTGGGGGCCCAGCGCCGCAACCCACCGGTCTGGCTGCAGGGATTGGTGCTGGTGCTGACTCGCCAGACGTTCCAGCAGGTGGCTACGGCGGTGGCGGTATCGCCGGTGCCGGTGGCGCTCCATCATCGCTCGGTCTCGCCGCTGGCGGCGACTACGCCTGTGGCGGTTTCGGTGCTTCGCCAGTTGCCAACGCACCAGGCGTTGACGGTGGCATGGGCGGCAACGTCGGCTACGGCGGGGCTGGTGCCGGCGGCGGCGGCGGCATCGTCGGCGGTGGTGGTGGCGGCGGCGGAGCCCAGGGCGCATCGACAGTCGATCAAGGTGGTGGCGGCGGTGGAGTCATCGGCGGTGGCGGCGGTGGTGGCGGCGGTGTCGCAGCCGGTGGTGGCGGCGGAGCCGGTGGTGTCGGAAACGGTGCCAACGGAAGCGGCGATCGCGAATCAGCAGGTGCCGGCGGTGGCGGGTCCTACGGTGGCGGTGGCGGTGGCTGCGGCGCCTATCCCGGTGGCGATGACGGCACATCCGGCGGTGGCGGTGGCGGTTGGGCCGGCGGTGGCGAAGCCGGCGCTCCTGGGGGTACCTCGACAATCGGCGGAATCGACTCAACCGGCGGAATCGGCGGCGACGGCAATACCGACGTTCCCAGCAAGATCACCGACGACTATCACTACCTCAATGAGACGGACCCACGGCTCATGCTCGGCGGCGCCGGTGGTGCCGCGTTCAATTCGAACTCGTCAGTGTTGGTCAATGGGCCATCTGCAATGGTTCCTGGCGGTGCCGGCGGCGGCATCGTGTTCCTCGAATTCAGCTCAATTGACGGAGGCTCGATCAACGCCAATGCCGACGACGGCGAAGACGCAGCCGACCATGCGCAGGCGTCGCCGTACTACATGGTTTCAGGCGGTGGCGGCGGCGGTGGCGGCCAGGTTCATTTGCTTACAGAGCAGTTCCTTAATCCGACGGCAGTTTCGGCTCGGGGCGGCGATGGCGGCGACGCCGTTGGTGACAACCGGACCTACCACGCTGGCGTTGGTGGATCCGCGGGCGGCGGCGGCGGTGTCTGGGTCCACGGCGTGGGCTTACCTACCGACACCAACACCGCACCTGGAGTGGCGACCGGTTCACTTTCGGTGCCCTTCTTCTTGTTCGATGTCAACGGTGGCGACGGCGGAAACCAGATCAACAACATCGTGAACGGCAAGAACAACCAAACATCATGCGAAGGTTCCAACGGCGGCGACGGACTGGTTTCGGTCTCATCGCGCCAAGCGCCCGAACCGACGGCGACTCCTGAACCGACAGCGACTGCGGAACCGACAGCGACTCCTGAACCGACAGCGACTCCTGAACCGACAGCGACTCCTGAACCGACAGCGACTCCTGAACCAACGGCCACTCCTGAACCAACGGCGACTCCTGAACCAACGGCCACTCCCGAGCCGACGGCGACGCCTGAACCAACGGCGACTCCTGAGCCGACCGCGACGACTGGCCCGACCATCGTGGCTGCAGTAACGCAGGTGCCTTTACCGACCTACGTCGCCGCGCCGACTCCAACACCAGCACCGGTTATCCAGACAGATCCAGATCAAGTCCTTGCATTGACCGGATCAAACGCACTGGGACTCACGGTCGCAGCGGCAGGTGCCTTCCTGGTTGGCGGAGCGGCGCTTGTCGCACGCCGACGCAATCAGGACGACTGACGTCAGCGTCCACCGTGCAGATGGGGGCCGAGACGATCGACGTCGTCTCGGCCCGTGAACCGTCGAGTGATCAATTCTCGCCGGTCCTGTAGCTCTCGATAGGTGAACCCATCAGTTGCCGGGTCGACCCCGAACTGGTTTTTCATCGCTGTCAAATCAATCTCGAACGTGTCGACCTTGATCCCGACGTCGGCAGCGAGCTGATTTCCGTGCCGTCGCACAAACCACATAGCGATCTCGGATACCTCGGCGAACAGGTCAAGGTCCGGGGTGAGCGTGCTAATCACCCCATCGAGGAACACCAGGTTCTTGGCGAACAACATGAGTTCTCGGGGCATGCGGGCTCCGTAGCCGAGCATGGCCTTGACAAGTCGGTTGACCTCGCCCACAAGTTCTGCCTGCGAGAGCGTGGTCGGGTCGACGCCACCGCCGTCCAGACCAAGGTCAGCGATCACGGTATCGATATCGACATCGTGGGGCAGGGCACCGAGGTCGCGAATTGCTTCGACCTGGCCCCGAACGTTGTTACTGGTCGAAGCCATGAGCAATTTCAGAAACGAGACACGCTTGGACTCGGTTAGCCGACCGACGATCCCGTAGTCGAGCAATGCAGTGGTGCCATCGGGCTGTACAAACAGGTTGCCGCCGTGCAGGTCGCCGTGGAAAATCCCGTTGACAAGTGCCCCCTCGAGGAAGCCGATCATGCCGGTCCGCACGATGTCGTGCGGGTCGATGCCCTCAGCCTGCATTCGGGCAAGGTCGTCAAACTGGAAACCGTGAAGTCGTTCCATTACGAGAACTCGACGGGTGACGAGCCGCGGGTGTGGACGGGGCACCACGTAACCGGTCTGATCGAGTTGATGCAACGACTGCGCAACGTCGAGCATGTTTTGGGCTTCGAGTCTGAAGTCGAGTTCCTCGACGATCGACTGGGCAAAGACTTCAACAAGAGCTGGCGGGTTAGCGAGAGCGGCCACCGGAATGCGTCCGACGAGGAACGGCGCGAGCCAGGCCGAGGCGGCAATGTCGCCATGCACAGTCGCGTCGACCGCGGGCCGTTGCACCTTGACGACGACCTCTGGGCCATCGGTACCGTCAGGGTTACGCAAAGTTGCTACATGGACCTGCGCAATGCTTGCGGCCGCTAGTGGTGTTTGGTCAAAGGCGGTGAACGCTTCGTCGATGGTGCGTCCGAGATCTGCCTCAACGATCGAGCGGACGGTGTCCCATGTTTCAGCCGGCACCTGATCGCGGCACTTGGCAAACTCTGACACCAGCTCGGGCGGGAAGATGCCTTCGCCCGATGAGATAATTTGCGCAAGCTTGATGTAGGTGGTCCCGAGCTTTTCGGAGGCCAATCGCAAACGAATCGACAGGTCTGTTCGTGAAGCGGTCTGATCGTGATGGCGTTTGAGTTTCCAACGAGCGAGTGCCCACCCAAAGGTCGTCATGATCGTCGCAACTCGGCGTCCGGGCGGCAAGCGGCGCGGCCGGGTCAGCTCGGGTACATGATTGCGCACCCGGGTGCGCAACGAATCGACGCCTGCGAGCCACGTGATGTCGTCAAGATCGAGGTTCCAGGGGCCGTCGACACTGAATGCACCGAAATCGGTGTCGACGCCGAGCGCGGCCGAGCTGCGACTCGAAGCGCCTTCGTCTGCGCCCACCGACGTTGAACTAGACGTGTTCGAGAACCCGGTCGAGGAGTTCGGCGTGCTCCTGCTTGTGGATGCTTGCGCTGCCGGTTGCTGGGCTTCCGGATTCGTGTCGTGAGACCCGTTGGATGGTGTAGCTGTCACCGTGTGCCTCGTACAGACGCCCCTTGACAAAATTCCACGGTCCCATGTTCTCAGGTTCTTCCTGAAGCCACACAAGCGTGCGGGCGTTCGGGTATCGGTCAAGTGTCACAGCGAGTGCCGACTTTGGGAACGGATACAGCTGTTCGACCCGAACCACCGCAGCTGCGGCTTCGGCCTCATCGCGTCGTTCCATCATGTCGTAGCCGACCTTGCCGCTGCACAAAATGACGGTTCGGACTTCGGCGGCTTGGGCATCGTCAACTGTCGGGTCATCGAGCAATTCTTCGAAGCTGCCCGAGGTGAGTTCGGCGATCGGTGACTGCGCGGCGCGGGCCCGAAGCAAGGACTTCGGGGTGAAGACGAACAGCGGAATGCGATCTTCGCGATGCATTTGGCGGCGCAACAGATGGAAGTACTGAGCAGCTGTTGTTGCATTGGCAACCTGGATGTTGTCCTCAGCGCAGGCAAGCAACACTCGCTCGATCCGTGCAGACGAGTGCTCGGGCCCTTGGCCTTCCATGCCATGGGGGAGCAGCAGGGTCAATCCGCTGTGCTGTTTCCATTTGTCCGCAGCGCTCACGATGAACTGATCAATGATGATCTGGGCACCGTTCACGAAGTCACCAAACTGGCCCTCCCACATCACCATGGCGTCAGGGTTGGCGATCGAGTACCCGTATTCGAAGCCAAGGGCCGCGTACTCGCTGAGCAGCGA
>CALDYC010000155.1 GCA_937941245.1 uncultured Acidimicrobiales bacterium
CCGTGCTCACCTATGGATCCGACGCGCACCATGAGCTTCATCTCAAGAAGATCTTCACCGGCGAAGACTTTTGGTGCCAGATGTTCTCTGAACCGAGCCATGGATCTGATGTGGCGGGCCTGTCTAGCCGTGCGGTGCGCGATGGGGACGAATGGATCGTCAATGGGCAGAAGGTCTGGACGAGCGGTGCTCACGTATCTCGCTACGGCATGCTGCTCGTGCGAACCGACCCCGATGTCCCAAAGCACCAGGGGTTGTCATACTTCATTCTCGACATGCACTCGCCGGGCGTCGACATTCGTCCGCTCTACCAGATCACCGGTGACGCCGAGTTCAACGAAGTTTTCTTCACCGACGTTCGTATTCCGCACGCCAATCTGCTCGGTGATGTTGGCGACGGGTGGCGCGTCGCGACAACCACGCTCATGAACGAGCGGGTGGCGCTTGGCGGGAGCACGGCTCCGCGAGGATCGGGCAATATCAGCTGGCTTGTCGAGTTATGGAACAGGCGCAGTCCAGAACTCGACGGCTTCGCTCACGCAACCATGCAACAGCAAGTTGCCCAGCTCTGGATCGAAGCCGAAGTCGGCCGCTTGACCACAATCCGGGCCCGCGAAAACTCAACGATGGGCAACCCTGGACCCGAAGGGTCGGTCGCAAAGCTGGCTTCGGCCGAGCTGAACCAGCGGATCTGGAACTGCTGCATGGACCTGTTAGGTAACGACGCAATGGTCCACGAAGCCGGATACGAGCTGACCCGAGACGGTGGGCGCAGTGGCCCGAGCTACAGCAAGTTCTTCTTGCGCTCACAGGCCAACACCATCGAAGGAGGCACGAGCGACATCATGCGCAACATCCTCGGCGAGCGCGTCTTGGGGCTACCGGGCGAGCCCCGAGTTGATAAGAACGTGGCCTGGACCGAGATCCCGAAGTAGGCCGCCGTGTACGAATCGCATTTCGATCTACCCACCGCCGACGGCGACATGGCGACCTGGATCATCCGCCCCGATGGCGACGGCCCGTGGCCGGTCGTGCTGTTCTTGATGGATGCCCCCGGTATGCGCCAGGAGATCCGTGACATGGCAAGCCGGCTCGCAACGGCTGGCTACTACGTCATGACCTGCCAGCAGTACTACCGAGAGGTTCGCGAATTCAATGTCTTCGACAACGGCGAACGCGATCGCATGTTTGCCCTGATGGACAATCTCTCAAACGCAATGGTCAACCGCGACTGTGCCTCGTTGATCGGCCATGCGCGAGGCGACGATGCGGCAGACGCCACCAAGGTAGGTGTCGTCGGCTACTGCATGTCCGGTCCGTTCGCGATCATGGCCGCTGCGCAACACAACGACTGCGTTCGTGCCGCAGCATCGTTCCACGGCGTGCGGCTCGTCACCGACACCGACGACTCGCCTCACCTGCACCTCGACGCAATTGATGGTGAGGTCTATGTCGGCGCGGCCGAGACCGACAGCTACGCGCCGCCCGAGATGATCAACGCGTTCAGCGAAGCACTCGACGGCTCATCAGCAGCGGGGCGGGTCGAGTGGTACCCGGGAACCCACCACGGATTTGCATACGCCCAACGGCCACAATATGACCGAGCGGCATCGGAACGCCACTGGGAACGGCTGCACGACCTGTTTCGGCGCCAGCTTCACTGATACGAACTCTCGTCCGCCTGCAACTGACGCGATCACCCGAAGCCGTCGTCGGCGCATGTACCGAGTTGACCTGGCCACCCTGTACAAGCAGCAGACCGGGTCACCTGCCCCACGTTCAGCCAGCCATCGCCGCGTGGACCGAGGCATAGTGATCGGGATCGACTCGCACGAACTGCGACAGCGAAGCGCCAGCCAGTTCTCGCTGCATGGCCGGGTCAGCGTTACTGTCCAGAAGCGCAGTGACCGCCGCGGCGGCGACCTCTGCAGGCACATGCGTTCCGACCACCAGCGGTTGGACAGGCCACGGGCCAAGACGTTGCACCACCGCAAGGTCTCGGGTGCGGTCGCGGTGATCGGTGGACCTCGATCGTTGCAAACGTACGACCGAATCGACCACCGCCGCGTCGAGCGTGCCCGCCAGCACCCGATCGAGCGAGGCATGATGTCCGCCGGTGAAAACCAGGTTGGCGAAATGCGCCGGGTCATAGCCAGCAGCTTCGAGCGCAAACCGGAGCGCGTAGTGACCGCTCAGACTCACCTCGTCGTTGCATCCAACATTTCGTCCCGCAAGATCATCGATTGATCGCACAGTTGATCCAGCGGGGACGACCAGGTCGCCGAAATAGACCGGTTGGCCGTCAACGGCCGCCTCGTCGGGAACCCAGCCCACGCCGGCAAGTCGCACTGATGGATCGCTTTGGCGCAGCGACAACTCGACAAACGACGTTGAGCAAATCCAGCCGAAGTCGGCCCGCCCATCGGCAAAGGGATCATCACCTGGCGCTGGACCCGATCGCTCGCTATCACACATCAGGTCTGTGCCGATGACGTCAGCGATTCGTTCGAACAACGACTCGGGAAACCCCGGCACCATGTAGCTCAGTAGCCGCATTCGCACTCAACTTTCGAGGGCAACGAGCGCAGCATTGACGATGTGGCCTGTCGAGATCCCGACGGCGTCATGCAAGTCAGCAACCGTGCCCGATTCACCGAAGCGATCCACGCCAAGTGTCAATTGACGGGTACCAACTGCGGACCCGATCCACGCGAGTGAGTGGCTGGCGGCATCGTGCACGCTCACGATCGGAGCGTTGCGCTGATCGGCGGGTATGAGCTCATCAAGCAAGCTCGGTTGCCGGGCAGTCGCTGCGCTGGTCAGCGAATCAGCGAATGTGTCGTGCCATTCGCGATACACCCGATCGGGACTGGTCAGGTGCACGACCGTGGCATCGATGCCTTCGCCGTCGAGTTCATCGGCGGCGGCGACTGCTTCGGGAGCCATCACGCCGGTGGTCACCACCGTTACCTGCGGCCGCCCGTCGAGCTGCGGTTCGATGAGCCGGTATCCCCCACGTAGCACCAGCTGTCGCAGTTCGTCCTCACCGTGGCGCCGGAGTGCGTCGCCGAACGGCGCTTGGTCAATCGGTCGGGTCGACAGCCGCAGGTAGGTGCTCATACCGTCGTCGGCGCTGAGCTGATCGAGTGCATCGCAGAGCATCCAGTCGACTTCGGTTGCAAAGGCCGGTTCCGCGTAGTGCAGGTTCGGCATCTCGGCGCCGACCGATGCCGTGATCGTCGACTGGTGCGCGCCGCCTTCGGGGGCGAGGGTCACGCCTGCTGGAGTCCCAACGACGATAAAGCGAGCGTCGTTGTACACGCCGTAGATCAAGGCATCGAGGCCCCGCAACACGAAGGGGTCATACACCGTCCCGATCGGCAGCAGATGTTGGCCGTGGTGGTCGTGACTGAGCCCAAGCTGGCCAAGCAGCATGAACAAGTTCATCTCGCTGATACCGAGTTCGATGTGGTTCCCCTGCGGAGTCGGATCCCATCGCAGGA
>CALDYC010000156.1 GCA_937941245.1 uncultured Acidimicrobiales bacterium
GATGAAGTCGACCTCGCCGAAGCAGTTGCCCGAGGTCTTCGACGTGAGGGCTACGCGGTCGATATCGCCCACGATGGCGAGGACGCGCTTGAGAAGGCCCGGCTGACGCCATACGACTTGATCTGTCTCGACATCACCATGCCGCGTATGGACGGGCGCGCGGTTTGTCGTGCTTTGCGCAAAGATCCGCCGCATGACCCGGCACCACGCGTGATCATGTTGACTGCCCGAGACGAAGTCCAGGAACGAGTTGCTGGACTCGATGACGGCGCCGATGACTATCTCGTCAAACCGTTTTCGTTCCCTGAGTTGACGGCGCGAATCCGCACCCTCATGCGACGCGATGCAGCGACAGGCGGTTCGATCATGCAGGTCGGCGATATCGAGCTCGACACTGCGGCCCACACCGTGGTGTCTGGCGGGCTTGCGGTTTCGCTGACGTCCAAGGAGTTTTCGCTGCTGCGCTACTTCATGGCGCGTCCTGGTTCAGTGATTAGCCAGGAAGAACTGCTTGAACATGTCTGGGATGAGAACGCCGATCCGTTTACGAACACCGTCCGAGTGACCGTGGGTACCCTTCGGCGAAAGATCACGCCTGAAGGAACCGAGTCGCCGATCGAGACTGTGATCGGCGCCGGGTACCGGTTAACGACCGGCGACGGCGCACCGTGACGCACTTCAGAGCGGCGCACCTCAGAGCGGCGCAATGTCACGGCGCAGCACACGTTCGCGGTTATGGCCGCTAGCGCAGGTTCGGGTCCAATGCATGGCGCTGCCCCAAATGGGCACGTGGGAGACGCCCACAGCGCAGACGCCCGCCGCGGAGACACCCACCGCGGAGACGCCCGCCGCGGAGACACCCACCGCGATGTGCCGTCGGTTGTTGCTGACCTCGAACAACAGCCCACATCACGGATCCCAGCCGTTTTTCGATCAGTGCGCTTCAGGCTCACAATGTTGTACTCGGTCATGTTGTTCGGTGTCGCGTCGATGGTCCTCGGTGGGATCTACTGGGGACTAACCCGCAGCCTCGATCAACAGATTTCCAGCGAGCTCTCCCGCCAAAGCAGCATCGCGTTCGATGTTGATCAGGACCGCTACGAGGAGCGTCGAGAGTTCGAGCTGCTGGTCGATCAACGCACGTTGCAAACGCTTCGTCAAAATTCGATGGTCGGCCTGGGTGCATTGTTCGTGCTCAGCTTTGGCGTCGGATGGTTCACCGCTGGTCGGGTGCTGACGCCGATTGGGCGTATCACGCGAGTCGCTCGCGATATCCAGGCAACCGATCTCAGTCGACGGATCGGGCTTCTCGGCCCTGATGATGACCTCAAACAACTTGCTGACACCTTCGATGCCATGCTCGATCGCCTCGAACATGCGTTTAAGAACCAACAACGCCTGATTCACGACACATCGCACGAGCTTCGTAACCCGCTGGCTGTCATGCGCACCAATCTCGATGTCACCTTGTCGGATCCGGCTGCGGACCTCGATCAGTATCGCCAGACCACCGAGGTCGTCCGACGCTCGAGTGAGCGCATGTCCAAGCTCGTAGAAGATCTGCTCGCCTATGCCCGTCACGAGGCCGCGACGCGCGTCGAGGGACCCGTGAATCTGTCGCAGCTGACGATCGAGTTGGCCGAGGAGTTTGAGGGCGCGGTCCAACACGCCGGGCTTCGTCTTGAGCTGGATGTCGCGCCAAAACTGTCAGTTGTCGGGCACGATCGGTCGCTCGAGCAAGCTTTGGCAAACCTTCTCGCGAACGCCGTGCGATTCGCGCCCGTCGACACCGCCATCACCTTGACTGCTGCCCAGCACGCCGACTGGGTTTGGGTTTCCGTGTCAGATGAGGGGCCCGGGATCACCGAAGCCGACCGTGACCGGGTGTTCAAACGCTATGTGCGATTGAGCGAAGGCGAAGAGGGCCGCCCGCACCTCGCTGGAGGCAAGGGGTCAGGAATCGGCCTGGCGATCGTCCGCGACATCGTTGAATCGCACCGTGGCAACGTATCGATCGTTGATTCAGCGTCGGGGGCGACCTTCGCGATGTGGCTTCCGGCGCACCATGACCTCACGAGTACGGGTGAGTTTCGGCTCCGGCGCCCGCGGCGAAGGTCGTCCGTCTCCTAATTGGGTTTCGGCAGCCGGTGCGGTGACGCCTTACGGGCCCTTTCGGCCGGATCCTCTAGATTCGGGTTCGTGGAAGACACTTCTCGAGATCACGTCCCCGCCGAAGAACCGGACCTGGTTCGACGACCGCTGTGGGAAGAAGCGGCTGCTGCTCGCACCATCGAATCAGCAAGGCCGACGATTCCTGTGGCAAACGCGTTCGGCGAAGCAGCACGCCCTCGGCCCCCAGAGAACGCACCAGCGCCTGCTGCCATGCCCGCGCCCCCCAGGCCCGCACCCCCGATTCCGGCGCCGCCGCTACCAGCCGCTCCCGACCGAACAATCGCGTCAGGACCAGCGTTTAGCCCGCCAGCATGGCCCGATCAACCCCCATCTGCTTCGGTCCCACAGCAAACCTCTGGATCGTCAGAGCGTCCCAATCGCCAAATGCGTCGTTCGGCGATAGCTCTCGTCGGTGTTGTCGCGTTGTTGGCGCTGGCCCTTGCCGCATTTCTAGTCGGCAGGTCAGTGGGAGATTCGGGCACGACCGGACTCGTCGCCGATGACGATGAAACAATCGAGACTGCGCTGGCAGTCGACGGCGAATCGATTGACGAATCGACAACGACGCAGGACGCCGCAGACACCGCTGACGCCAGCCCGCAGCCGTCGCAAGTCGAGACCCCGCAAGACACTCCGCAAGACCAAGCGCTTGCCGTTCTCGCCGAAGCAGCCGAAGCGGTCGAGCCGGTTGCTGCAGCGGCGTCCGCGGTGTCGCCTGCCGTTGTGCTCGTGACACACGATTTCGGTCAGGGCTCGGGGATCATTTACGACGCAGAGGGACTGATTCTCACCAATGCCCATGTAGTCGGCGCGGTCACCGACGTGCGTATTCAGCTCGCCTCGGGCGTCATCGTTCCCGGCGAGGTTGTCGGTGCAGACCCGAGTACCGACGTGGCGGTGATCCGAATCGCGACCGACGAAGAATTCGGGGTAGCCGTACTTGCACCCACATCGAGCGTGCAGGTCGGCCAACTCGCTGTTGCGATTGGCAGCCCGTTTGGACTTGACCAGACCGTGACCGCCGGTGTCGTCAGCGCACTCGGGCGTGTTGTGCCGAACTTGCAATCCGATGGATCGGGCGACTCAGTCGTTGCCATGATCCAGACCGACGCGCCAATCAATCCGGGCAACTCAGGCGGCGCGCTCGCAGACCGCCAGGGCCGGGTGATCGGCATGAACACCGCTATTCGAACCGACGGATCGGGCGGAAACATCGGCGTGGGCTTCGCGATCCCGAGCGACACCGCCAAGTTGGTTGCTGACCGAATCGTTACCGGACAACCCCTGGCCCAAGCCTTTCTTGGGGTATCGGGCACGACGCCGCTTATTGGTGCACCCGGCGTTGTAGTTGGTGAGGTGACCCCTGGGTCCGGAGCCGACATCGGTGGCGTGCTACCCGGAGATCTCATCGTGTCGTTCGACGGCGCCGAGATCCGTGACATGTTCGACCTCATGGCCGAAGTGCGACTTCGCCAGCCAAACGCACCGGTACAGGTGGTTGTCGTTCGCGACAGCATTCGCAAGACGCTCATGGTGACTCTCGGGGCCCCAACGGCGAGTTAACAGACCAATCGCCAACCGGCCGAAGAGCGCGGTAGTTCTCTAGGATGCTGTGGTGACCATCGCGTTAATTATTCTTGGCATCGTGCTGCTCGTCGCAGCAGCTGCCGCCCTCTTGTTTCGTGGCCGACGAGCCGTTTCGCCGCC
>CALDYC010000157.1 GCA_937941245.1 uncultured Acidimicrobiales bacterium
AGGGTCGACCGTGCGAGTCACGCCGGTTTCTTCGGCCATGATCAGCTGGGTATTGCGAGCGAGTCGAGCGCTGAACTCGGTTGGCAGCCCCAAGGCTTCGTCGAAGCTGTTCGTATGCAACGACTGCGTTCCACCAAGCACGGCCGACAGCGCTTCGAAGGCGGTGCGGGTCACATTGTTGTACGGATCCTGCTCGGTGAGCGACACACCAGAGGTCTGACAGTGAGTGCGCAGCATCGATGACTTCGGGTTCTGGGGATTGAACTGCGCCATGAGTTCCGCCCACAACATGCGGGCGGCACGAAGCTTGGCGATCTCCATAAAGAAGTCTTGGCCAATGTTGAAGAAGAAGCTCAGACGGCCAGCGAACGCATCGACGTCGAGACCTTTAGCCATCGCCGCTCGGACGTACTCGAGACCGTCAGCGAGTGTGTACGCCAGCTCGATGTCGACCGTGGCTCCAGCTTCTTGGATGTGGTAGCCGGAGATCGAGATCGAGTTGAACTTCGGCATGTGTTCCGCGGTGTATTCGATGATGTCTGCGACGATTCGCATCGATGGTTCGGGCGGGTAGATGTAGGTGTTGCGGACCATGAACTCTTTGAGGATGTCGTTCTGGATGGTTCCACCGAGCTGCTCGGGCAACACACCCTGCTCTTCACCAGCGACGATGTAGCAGGCCATGATCGGCAATACCGCACCGTTCATCGTCATCGACACGCTCATTTGGTCGAGCGGAATGTCAGCGAAGAGCACCTTCATGTCTTCGACCGAGTCAATTGCTACGCCGGCCTTACCAACGTCGCCGACTACCCGAGGGTGATCGCTGTCATAACCTCGGTGGGTCGCCAAATCAAACGCGACAGACAATCCCATCTGGCCAGCGGCGAGGTTCGCTCGGTAGAACTCGTTCGACTCTTCTGCGGTCGAGAAGCCTGCGTATTGGCGAATCGTCCACGGGCGATTCGTGTACATCGTTGCGCGAGGTCCGCGCAAAAATGGGGCCTCGCCGGGGACCGAATCAAGGTGGTCAAGACCGTCGAGATCGGCTGCGGTGTAGAGCGGCTTGACCGATATGCCCTCAGGCGTTTCGACCACCAGGTCATCTAGATCGCGACCCTTCAGTTCTCGTTCAGCGGCTGAGGTCCAGTTTTCGAGGGTCACAAGGTTCCTGTGGGTCGGGAGCAGAGGTTGGCGGTAGTCGGAGGCAGCACCCGCCATGCACGACGGCACGTGGTCAGGAGCGAGAACCGCGCACCGGGGAGCACCTGGATCGAGTCGCGTGCATCGCAACGGTGGCCCGGCACACCGCTAGCTATGGATGAGGACACCATCATCGAGAACAACACGATCCCCAACAAGTGTGCGGAACCGGGTCGACCCCGCCCCGCTCCAGATGTGCAGGTCGAGCTGCTCACCAGGAACAACCGGTGACTTGAAGCGGCCTTCCATTGCCTTGAATCTCGCGGGGTCGCCGTCACAGACGGCATGCAGCAGGCCTCGGCCGCTCATGCCATAGGTGCAAAGGCCATGCAAAATCGGTTTATCGAATCCGGCACCGGCCGCAAAGGTTGGATCTGAGTGCAACGGATTGCGATCGCCATTCAGCCGGTACAACAGTGCCTGATCGGTGCGTGTCGGCAGCGAAACGATGTGGTCTGCTGGCCCATCGAGCGGGGTCGTATCGGCCTTGGGCCCCGAATCGCCACCCCACCCGCCTTCTCCTCGGAAGAACAGGGTGGCACGATTCGTGAAGAGCGGGTCGCCGGATGCGTCGGTCGCGTTGATCTCCATCACCACGACCGCGGCCTTGCCCTTATCCCAGATCTCAGCAATCTTGGACGTGGCGGTGATCGTGGCGGCGACGGGCAACGGCTTGTGCAAAATGACCTGTTGTCCGCCGTGCAGCATGAGCGCATAGTTGGGGCTTCCGAGCGAAGCCAGCGGCGACTCGGCCCCAGAGGCGGTGCCAAGAACGACGCACATGGTGGGCAACGCGAGCTGCTCGACGCCGTGGGAGTTCTCGGTGGTGAACTCGAGTTCAGCACCCGTGGGGTCAGCCGCTCCAGCACCGACACCCAACGCATAGAGCAGCGAATCTGTCGACGTCCACGATGACTGTGCCTCGGCAGTCTCAAAGCCGAGAGCGTCGGGGTTAATTGCCATGATTGCTACTTGCCATTGTCGTTCATTTTGCCATTGTGGCTAGGTTTGCCATTGTGGCTAGGTTTGCCATTGCGGTTCATTGCTGTAGTGATGACCTCACGTGATTCAATCTGGATGTCCTGACCGTAGCGAACGGTCGCGGCCTAGGCGAAAGTCACTCAGCCCATTCGATGAACGGCGTGTGAACTGCGAACGAGTCGTTGCATCGGTACGACCGAACGCTCTTACGATGCGACGATGCGTGTGCGGTCATTCGAAATCGCAGCGGTCGCCGACAGTGACCTGCGGAAGCTCCACGACTATCTGCTTGAAGTTGGCGGATTCGAGTTTCGTGCTGGCGGCAACGGATTCTTTGTCCTGGTAGGTGAGCGGTTCATATCGAGCTCCGGCGCCGTGCATGCACAGATGATCATGGCAGCACGCGAAGCCGACACGTTGAGCATCGACCTCGTCGCAGCGGGCGGGGCCGAGCGCGACGAAATCGCTCAGCTTGCGGTTGTTCAACGCGGCACTGAGCTCCTTCGGGGCTTCGCCGACCGTCAGAATCTCACGATCGCCGATATCTAGGTTGATGTGACCGCCTGGGCGGTTATGCCTCAATCAGAGGCGCCCAATCACGGCATCGCAGCTCGACACCTCGACGCCACCGCCTTCTTCGACGTCGAGGTTGGTGACGACGCCGTTCTCGATGATTGCGGCGTAGCGCTGTGAACGAGTGCCGAGTCCGAACCCGGTGCCGTCCATAACCAGTCCCATTGCTTGGGTGAACTCGGCGTTTCCGTCAGCCAACATAATGATGTCGGTTGCGCCTTGGTCCGCGGCCCATGCACCCATGACCCAGGCATCGTTCACACTGATGCAGGCAACCTTGTCGACGCCCTTGGCCGCGAGATCTTCCTTGTTCTGCACGAAGCCCGGCATGTGGACTTGTGAGCATCCCGGGGTGAAAGCGCCAGGGACCGCGAACAACACGACCTTGCCGGTTCCGAGAATGTCTGAGGTCTGTACGGGCGTTGGGGCGCCGTCTTCATTGAGAACTCGAACTTCAACGTCAGGGATCTGGTCGCCTACTGAAACTGCCATGCCAACTTCGCTTTCTCTGGTGCAATGAGGAACTGTCGATCGAAGCACGTTCAGGTGCTTCGAGTGCGGCCGAAGGTTATCGCGGGTGACCCCCGGCAACCGATTTGACCAGTTCGTTCCGGTTCGACCTCAGCTTGGCGCAGCCGACGCGAGCAGCTTGGTGCTGCTCGCCGGTTCATGTATCCAGCGCAGTGTGCGGCCCTGATCGGCGAAGCGGCCAGCAAGTCTCCCAAGCGCGTCGGCAAGGTCTTCATCAACGAAGGCCATTTCGGACAGGTCGATCACGACATCGTCGGCTCGGTTCTCGACCTGGTCGGGTGCGTAGGCTTCGAATCGACCCTCGTCGAGGTACACCTCGATTTGACGGGTCAGGTTGGCAATATTCGCGGTCCAGAGCAACCCCGTTGGACGCAGAACCAGACCGTCTGGACCGTGTCGAACATTGAGCTTGAACCCAGTAGCGAGGTGCACAATCACTGTCAGAACAATTCCGACAAGCACCGCCCGTTCGATTCGGGGAGCGAGCAGAAGCACCGAAGCTGCCGTGCTCCATGCCAGCAAGGCCTGCAGCCTGCTGCGCTTCCAGAGCGCGACCAGTTGGACGGGTTTGACGAGCTTTGCGGCCGCACCGCAGACAATTGCCCCGAGCACCGCTGTGGGCAGTGGTTCGAGCACACTCGCAAACGGCAGAAATGCCAGAACCACCAGGCCAGTGAAACCACCGCTACATCTCGTTTTTGCTCCGGCCAAACGATTGACCGAGCTGCGAGAAAACGAGCCACCAACCGGGTACGCGCCGCAGGCCGCAGCCACCAGATTGGCCACGCCCGACGCAACCAGTTCCCGGTTTGCGTCCCACGTTTCGCCGGTCTCATTGGCGAACGAGCGGGCAATCGATGCAGGCTCCGCGAAACCTACGAGTGCAATCACCAATGCGCCAATGAGGAGCGTTCCGGTTTGGTCCCACGGAAGCGACAAGCCCAGCGGAGGAAGGCCTTCGGGAACCGATCCAACAATCACCCCCTGGTAGTCGAGCGATCGTGACCACACAATCCCGACCACGACGGCGATCAATACACCCGGAAACAACGGATGCAGTCGTCGGCCGCCGATAAACAGCACGAGTGTGAGTGCCGCGAGCGCCATCGCTGAACCGGACAGAGCGGACGGATTGGTGAGCGACCACAGTGCTCCCGTCATGACGCTGCCCTCTGGCGGTTTGGAACCAAGCGTCTTTGGAAGCTGCGAAGCGACAATGATCACCGCGGCTCCTGACGTGAACCCCATCACCACCGGCGCGCACATCAGCTTGACAATGCGCCCCAAACGGCCGACGCCGAGCAGCAACCGGAACACGCCCACGAGGACAGCCATAAGCGACGCCAGCCCGACAAGTTCATCGACCGGAACATCGGGCAAAGCCGAGAGCGTCAACAGGCTGGTAACTGCAACCGGTCCGGTCTGCAGGTACGGCGACGAGGCCAGCAACGCAAACACCAAAAGCGGTAGCGAGGCTGCGTATAGACCGAGGTACGGCGGAAGCCCAGCGAGCTCGGCGTACGCCAACGATTGCGGGATGAGCACGAGCGCCACGCTGGTGCCCGCCACAGCGTCAGCAACCGACGGGCGGGGAAAGACCGAACGCTCCACCTCGCCACCGTAGAAGCTCATCAAGCGATGCCGTCACTGTTGCCTGGCTGGTCGGGTTCGCTAGGTTGGATCCATGATCCAACGGCCCAGACGGAACCGATCCACACCGGCTGTGCGGGCGTTGGCAGCCGAGACGCATCTCGGCCCCGAACATCTTGTCCTTCCGGCCTTCGTCCAACCAGGAGTCGGTGTCTCGACACCGATCGCGTCCATGCCTGGTCATGCGCGGGTTTCGGTCGACCTGCTCATCGAGACCTGTCAGAGGGCGGTCGACCTGGGCATCGCCGGGGTCGCACTCTTCCCAGTGGTCGACGACGAAGTCAAGGACAGTCGAGGGACCCATGCGGTCGATCCCGAAAACATCAATCTCGTGGCGGTACGGGCATTGAAGCGTGCACTCCCGGATTTCATGGTGATCTGCGATGTCGCGCTCGACCCCTACAGCTCGGACGGCCACGACGGCGTGTTGATCGACGGGCGAATCGTCAACGACGAGACCGTGCCCCTACTGGCGGCAATGGCAGTAGCACAGGCCGAAGCTGGTGCAGACGTGGTCGCACCAAGCGACATGATGGACGGGCGCATCGGTGCCATTCGAGCCGCTCTCGACACCGCAGGCCATTCAGATGTGTTGATATCGAGCTACTGCGCGAAGTACGCGTCGGCCTTTTACGGGCCGTTTCGCGAGGCACTCGACTCGTCACCACGAGGCGGCGACAAGAAGACCTACCAGATGGATCCCGCAAATCGGCGAGAGGCGCTGCGTGAGCTTCGTCTAGACGAATCAGAAGGTGCCGACTGGGTCATGGTCAAGCCCGGCCTTCCGTATCTCGACGTCATCAGTCTGTTCCGTGACCACACCTCGCTGCCGGTTGCCGCGTATCAAGTCAGCGGCGAATACGCCATGCTCAAGGCTGCGGGCGCAAACGGATGGATCGACTACGACGCCTGTCTGCTCGAAAGCCTGACATCGTTACGTCGAGCTGGAGCGGACGTAATCTTCACCTATGGAGCGCTAGAAGCCGCGGAGCTGCTCAGCTGATTGGCGATGCCAGCGCTTCATCCCAATGTGCTCGGTGGCCGCCACGTCTCGCGTCAACCACCGACTTTGCGGGAATCGGGGTGGACCTATCGCCGTGGATGTTGAACCGGGCGGCAAGCAACCATCAACTGCGGTGTCCCGACGCAGCGCTGAGCTGGCTTCTCGCAGATGGCGTGCACCATCAACCATCGTGCGCAGCGAATCTTCTTATCTGTCTGGGCGCCGAGTGGATCTGGCACGACCTCGGTGGCACCGCACGCGCGCTGCGAGATCGGGGCAGCTCCGGAAGCACCTTGGTTGTGGGTGCCGGACGGCGTCACGATGCCGCCGACCCTGCGACCCTGCCCGGACGAATCGACTGCTCCGCCGACCAACGGGCCCAGCTCACGGCACTCGGCCTGCGCGTCGATGCCGAGCTGCGGCCCGATGACCAAGACTGGGACCGATATCTCGGGCGTTGCGCTGCGGCTGTTCGCTCATGGGCGCACGACGGCGATTCGTGTGCTGGAAAGCGCTGGCAGCATGCATACGACGAGTGGCTCGCAGCACGCGACAACGACCGAGGAATCATGGCGTGGAGTGTGTGGGTAACGACCGTGCTTTAGCGGCGGCGTCAACACACCAGTCTCGAAACGACGATCGACCGCGAATTGCGACGCGAGAGGACCCGACCCGTCCACCCGTGGTGCAGATCATTACTATCTGGCAGTGGAGAACTTCAGCCCAGCCGACGCCTGCCGCCAGCACCCCGAGCGCTATGGCAGCTTGCTGTGCCAGCGCTGCGGCGAGCCGATGTGCTCGTCGTGCATGCACCAGGCCTCGATCGGGGCCCACTGTCCGACGTGTGTGCGCAGCTTCAGCCGCAAACACAAGCCAATCGCGGCCGCGACCAAGGTTGCGTTACAAGGTCACGAGCCCTACGCAACTACGGCGATCATTGCGCTCTGCGTCCTGGTGTTCGTGTGGGACATCGTTTCGGGCGGCGCATCGGGAACCTCTGGTGGATCGGTGGCCAATCAACTCGCACTCAACGCCCTACCCGTGCGCTTCGAAGGGGAGTGGTGGCGCGTGGTAACAACATCGTTAGCCCATTCAGGACTAATCCATATCGGATTCAATATGTGGCTGCTCTGGGTGCTCGGGCGCACCCTCGAGTCATCGTTCGGCACCCTCACCTTTGCCGCGATGTACGTGTCCGGCGTGCTCGGCGGTTCGCTAGGCGCCCTGCTCATCGAGCCAACGTCAACCGTTGTTGGTGCGAGCGGCGGCGTGTTCGCGCTGATGGGAATCACCGTGGTGCTGCAGCGAATGGGCGGACTAAACGTGTTCGAGAGCGGACTCGGGGGCCTGATTCTCATCAACGTCATGCTCAGTTTCCGAGGCGGGGTATCGCTCGGAGGGCACCTGGGCGGGCTAGCGGTTGGACTCATCATCGGCGCCATCGTCGGCGAAGCTCGACGTCGCGGAATCAAGGCCTTGGCAGCGGTACCGGTTGCGGTTGCGTTGGTCGGCCTGATCGTCATGTTCGCCCTCATCCCCGCAGTCGATCGAGCAGTAGCCAGATTCGGCTTCTGATCGACCTCGCAGTGAACGACTCGCACCCACGCCGTAACCGGGCTACGACGTTCCTAGTGCCCTCTTTGGTGCATCAGCTCGGGCGAGGACGGCCGCGCCGCTTCGACGAGCTTGGTCAGAGCATGTGTAGCCCAAAACGAACTCGAGCCGCGACCGTGGTCCCGGCTCGAATCTCTGTTCTCACAGCACTGCGTTCACAACACTGCCTTCACAACACTGATTTAGCCAACACTGATTTGGACAGTGCTGATTTGGACAGTGCTGATTTGGACAGTGCTGATTTG
>CALDYC010000158.1 GCA_937941245.1 uncultured Acidimicrobiales bacterium
GCCATCGCGTTCGACCCGCCCTCGATCATTCGCGATCGCGGCATCGAATAGCTCAGGCTGACTCAATCCGTGTCGAAGTTCGATACTGGTCAACCCGAACTGTGCCGCCAGCTGGGCCGCGACGGTGGGGGCCTCTGGCGAGGTGGTCATGGTTTCCGAGCGCCTTTGGTCGGTATCAGGGGTGCGATGTCTGCCGGATCACCCGGCCGGGCTGCTGACGTCCTATTGCAGGAAGTCGGGCGTACCCATATCAACTTCAGAACCGAGGCGCAGGCGGGTGGCCTGTCCGGACTCATCGAGGTCAAAGATCACCCGCTGCCCCTGACGGAGCATGCGGAAGATCGAGCCTTCGAGTGCGGACGGCGACAGGTCGAACTCGGCGAAGTCAACATCGGACATGATTACGCCGTCACGGGTGACGGGGTCATATGACTTAACGACGCCTTGCACTGCCTTCTCATTCTGTCGGCTGACGAACGAACTCTACCGGTCGGGTCCCAGTGGCCGGTGAATACAACCTGTGAAAGAGTGCACGGCCCTCAGCGCATCTACCATGTCGGCCGTGACAGTCGCTCCCGAGATCAGTGTCGACCAGCTGCGCCTCACGGTCGAGAGCTTCCGCAACCTGCTTGTCTCACACCGTGAGATGATCAATGCACTCAACGTGTATCCGGTGCCCGATGGCGACACCGGCACGAACATGTCGCTCACGCTGGTGTCGGTGTGTGAAGAGATGGCCGATGCAGGTGACTTGGCGTCGCTGTGTGCAGCGATCAGTCATGGGTCGCTTATGGGAGCGCGGGGCAACTCCGGCGTGATCATGTCGCAGATTCTGCGCGGCCTAGCCGACACGGTTTCGGCTTCGGAAGGGTCAGCGGTTGAGGTCTGGGCCGATGCCTTTTCGGTCGCAGCCGAAGCCGCGTACGCCGCGGTGCAACGTCCGGTCGAGGGAACGATTCTGACGGTGGTGCGTGAGATCGGCGAAGAAGCGCGGGCCGCCTGCGCGGACGGAGTGGGGTACGTCGACTTCCTGGAACGGTGCCTGGCGCGCGGTGACGATGCGCTTGCTCGCACCCCCGACATGCTCCCGGTCCTGAAAGATGCCGGAGTCGTCGACGCTGGCGGTCGCGGCCTGCTGCTATTTCTCGACGCGCTGCTGCATGCGGCCGATGGTCGGGCACTCCCGGAACCACCCACCGACTATGTGCGGGTCGCAAATACGGTTGTTGCGCCGTCCGCCGGCAACGACGGCGAGAAGTCGATCGCCGACCTTCGCTATGAGGTCATGTTTCTGCTCGATGCAGATGATGACGATGTTGCGGGCTTTCGCCAGGCATGGGCTGAGATCGGTGACTCGATCGTGGTGGTCGGAGGTAACGGGCTGTTCAACTGCCATATCCATACCGACGACATCGGGCCGTCGATCGAGGCCGCAATCGCGATCGGGCGCCCCCACCAGATCCGAATTACTGACCTGCTCGAAGAATTGGACCACACCGAGAGTCTGATCGACCCCGACGCTCCAGCGGTCGAGACCGAAGGGGGCATTGTGGTTCACTCGACTGAACAGACCCGTTGCGGAGCGGTAGCGGTCGGTATTGGTCCTGGCGTCGGGCGGATCTTCAAGTCGCTTGGCGTCAAAGCCATGGTGCTCGGCGGTCAGAGTATGAATCCGTCCACTGAGGTGTTGCTCGACGCGGTCAACCAATGCGCCGCCGACGAAGTTCTGCTCTTGCCGAACAACAAAAACATCATCGCGGTAGCCGAACAGGTCGATGCTCACACCGACAAGACGGTGCGGGTTGTCCCGACACGCAGCATCACCGAGGGATTCGCCTCGTTGCTCGAATTCGACCCTCAAGCTTCGGCTGATGACAACGCGACCGCGATGACCGAAGCCGCGGCGTCGGTCATCGCAGGTGAAGTCACCGTTGCGGTGCGCGATGCGGCGAGCGATGCAGGCCCAGTCAACGTCGGCGATCACATCGGCATTGGCCCCGGCGGGATCCGCGCTGTTGCCCCAGACTTGGTCGGGGTGACGACGGCGTTGCTCGACGATCTGCTCACCCCGGAACACGAAATCGTGACGTTGATCGCTGGCGCCGACGCCACCAGTGACGCCACCGAGAAAATTGTTGCGCACGTCGGCGAGAACTACACCGACGTCGATGTCGAAGTCCACGACGGCGGCCAGCCGCTTTACGCCTACTACCTCGGCATCGAGTAACCCGATGTCCGGGCCGATCACGCTGGCCGACTTTGCCGACATGTCTGTCGACGTATTGGCTGGCATTGGACCCAAGCGAAGCGCCGGTTTTGCCGCCCTCGACATCACCAACCTGTACGACCTGATTACGACCTATCCGCGTCGGTACATCGATCGAACAAACGAAGCACGAATCGCCGACCTGCACCCCGGCGATGAGGGCATGGTCATGGTCGAGGTGGTCTCGGTCACGAGCCGACGCACTCGCAACCGTCGCACGATGGTGCTCGTCGATGTCACCGATGGAACCGGAAGCCTGCGCGTGACCTTCTTCAACCAGGGATGGCGGACCCGACAACTGTCGGCCGGAACCCATGTCGTGCTATTCGGTCGCTGCGAGGACTATCGGGGCGCTCGCCAAATGACCAATCCCATCGTCGACCTGGTTCCGGGGACGAATACCGGCCGGATCGTCCCGATCTACCCCAACAGCGAAAAGGCAGGCATCGGTACGAGCGAACTGACCGCCGCCATTGGCGAGATTCTTCGGCGAAGTGCGAAGCGGGGGTTCGCTGAGCCGGTGCCCACACACTTGCTGAAGCGCCATGGACTGGTCACCCGCGATGAGGCAATCAAGCTGATTCACATGCCCGAGTCGATGGCCCAGGTAGAAATTGCTCGTCGGCGCCTGATTTACGACGAGCTATTCCGCATTCAGGTGGCTCTGGTGCGGCGAAAACGCGAACTCGAGCTCACAACGGTGGGGGTTTCCCACAGCCCCGATGGGCCGCTCGTAGATGCGTTCGTATCTGCCCTGCCGTTCAGGTTGACCTCCGCTCAGCAACGCACGATCGATGAGATGTTCGCCGACTTGACGGCCGTTGCCCCTATGCATCGGCTGCTGCAGGGAGACGTGGGCGCAGGCAAGACCATCGTTGCTGTGGCGGGACTGCTCGCCGCGGTGCAGAACGGGCATCAGGGGGCGTTGATGGCGCCGACCGAGGTGCTCGCCGAACAACATCACCTGTCGATCCGGGAACTCGTCGGTCGGCTCGAGGTACCGGACCCGACAACGCTCGCCGGCACGCGGCCACTGCGTGTTGAGCTTCTGACGAATCGCACCACAGCGGCGGAGCGCCGCAAGCTGGCCGCAGCGCTCGACCGCCAACAGGTCGACATCATGATCGGCACGCATGCGTTGATCGAGGACGGTGTGCAGTTTCGATCCCTTGGGCTGGTCGTGATCGACGAACAACATCGGTTCGGTGTCGAGCAACGGGCAGCACTACGGGACAAAGGAGCTGACGGCGCGGTTCCCGACGTCCTCGTGATGACCGCGACCCCCATTCCACGGACCGCGGCGATGACGGTGTACGGCGATCTCGATGTGTCAGTGCTCGATGAGCTTCCTCCGGGACGTACCCCGATCGTGACCCGCTGGATCCGGCTTGCGAGTGAGGACGAGTCTGGTGAGCTTGATCTGACGGGCGTCGATCAGGGCGCAGAGGAACGCATGTGGAACCACGTGCGCGATCAGGTGAGCGCAGGGCGACAGGTCTATGTGGTGACACCACTCGTTGAGGAAAGCGCCAAACTAGAAGTCAGTTCGGCTGAAGCCACCCACGCCCGGTTGGCAAATGAAGAGCTCATCGGCCTGTCGGTCGGTCTGCTGCACGGCCGAGTCCCCAGCGCCGAAAAAGAATCGACGATGGCGGCCTTTCGGGCGGGCGACATTGACGTGTTGGTCGCAACGACCGTCATCGAGGTGGGTGTCGATGTGGCAAATGCGACCGTCATGGTGATCCTCGATGCTGACCGTTTCGGCATTGCCCAGTTGCATCAGCTGCGCGGGCGGGTAGGACGCGGCTCGCAAGCGTCGTCATGTTTCCTTGTCGCGTCGGCGACCAACGAGGTGGCGATTCGGCGCCTCGAGGCGATGGTCTCCACCACCGATGGGTTTGAACTAGCTGAAATTGATCTGGAACTCCGCGGCGAAGGCACGATCATGGGCGAACGCCAGAAGGGCCGCTCGGATCTCAAACTGGCGTCGTTGCGCCGGGATCGCTATTGGGTTGAAAAGGCCCGAGCCGATGCAATTGAGCTGATCGGCGTCGATCCCACCCTTGACGGTCATCAGCCGTTGGCCGATGAGGTGCTGCGCCTGTTAGCTGACGATGAGACCGAGTTTCTGCTCAAGTCTTGATCGTTGGCAACCGAGTAGGTTCGGAAATGTTGTCGAGACCAATTGAGCGGTGAGTATGGGTGATGAGGGTCGTGTGCTGAGTATTCCCCGGGTCGATATGGCGTCGCCCGCTGCGGCGGTGCAGCTGGCATCGGGGCTGAGCGAGATCGGATTCGTCCAACTGGACAATCACGGGACTTCGCCCGCAGCCGCACAATCGTTGCGGTCAGCCTGTGACTCGTTCTTTGCGCTCCCTGATGATCACAAGCAGTTAACGGTCAACCCCGATCCATTGGCCAACCGCGGATGGCGTTCACGCGGCAGTGAGGCGCTTCGATACAGCCTGGGCGAAGCATCGCCTCCGGATCTCTTCGAGAGTTTCAACTGCGGCCACGACAACCGGGTAGCAGTCGTTGACCCTGAGCCGCTGATCTCGGCTACGCGGTGGCCCGACGCGGTGCCAGAGCTCCGTAGCGCTGCACAGGCATGGCTGAGCGAGATGGAGCAGCTATCGCAGCGGCTCGATGCTCTGGTGGCTGAGTGCATTGGGTTGGATCTGATCGCGATGAGCAACCGCGGCCCCGACACGATGGCGTGCATCGACTATCGCCCCGGTCCGGGCGGGGTCGAGATGACGGTCGATGGTCAACAGCGCATGGGGGCACACACCGACTACACGACGTTCACCATCCTTCTCGCCGATGCGGTTCCGGGTTTGCAGATCGTCGGCGCCGATGGCGCCTGGGTCGATGTGATCGCTGAGCCGGGGTCGTTGTTGATGAATGTTGGTGACCTGCTGGCGATGCTCACCAACGACTTGTGGCCGTCGACGCTGCATCGTGTCGTGCCGATGTCGGCCGGTGCAGCAGCCAACCGGCGCTCGGTGGCATATTTCCACTATCCGAACCTTGATGTGGTCGTCGAACCGTTGTCCAGTTTTGTCGACGACGGTCGCCCGTCGAGATATGGGCCGGTGAGTGTCGAAGCACATCTGCGTTCGAAGCTCGGTGCTCCCAAGAACTACGCGCCGGCAACGAGCGGCTCAACCGTTGCGCAACGATCGGTCTAAGAACCTGCGCGGGCAGTGACGGTCAGGTGCGTCTGCAGCGATGGTGTCGCTCGGACCCATCTATTCGACGGCTACTCGACGGCGAACCAACCGCACGTGGTGTGGGTGCCTGGCGGGATTTCGGTAAACCCGCCATCGTGGATGTGTTCGTCCGCCCAATCGACCGATGCGGCCCAGCCGGTTTCGTCAACGAATCGAATCTCGATGGGTTGTCCAGCATCGTTCCATCGTTGCCGAACCGCGGGATCTGCGCGTTCCCACAGCCGCTGCCCGCAATGTGCGAACTGGGCGGCCTGTTTGCCCCAAGACATCGCAAACCTCGGTGTAATGGCCAGACACATGGAACCGGGCGAACCCGGTGTATGGCCGACGTGCAGCTCCGGTTCGGCGAGGGGAGATGATTGAATTTGTAGCTTGGCAACCGCTGGCGGGACCCGATGCATCGGGCCCGGCACAAAGGCTCGTACTTCGGCCCCATCGGCCGATGCTGTCACACCGTCGACTTCGCCGGCCCTGGTCCACGCCGCCCCACGTGCCCGTCGCACGATCTTGCGGATACGAGCTCCGTTCCACGCGGCGACCGCGGCGTGCCACTCGCCGCCGCTCGCGCTGCGAGGGTCGTCGAGTAACGCGATCGTGGCCCGCACCGTCGCAGCACATATCGCCGGAACCGTTGGTGGGGAAGCCTTGTCGACTCGCACGGCGAACTGCAACGCAAGCGGGCCGGCTTCGGTCTGGGGGTCAACATCGTCCACCGCGCCACGCTAGACGCCACACCGAAATGGTCGATGGCGTCGCGGCGCGCCATGATGGGGCCATGCACGACCGAACTACGCCGCCCGAGGATCTTCTTGAGAGTGAACGGGCCCGATTCGAGGAGGTCTGTCGCTTCGGGCAGGAGCGCATCGAACCGCTGGCCGCGACGATCGCTGACGCATTCGCCGATGATCCGATCTGGCGTTGGATGTACGGAACCGACGCCTCGCTGCCGGTCGAGCGCGGCCTGGGGTTGGCCCGCTACCTCGTTGCAACCAAGACCGCTCCCAACGAGATCCACGGCCTGAGGCACCATGACGCTGTTGCGTTGTGGGAGGCCCCGAGCGACATCCTTCCAGCGGTAACGCCTGAAGACGAAGCGGTTCAGGGCGCGCTGTTCATTGAACTTGTCGCCGCCGAGCTCGGCGAACGAATGGCGCTCGCCGGAGAACTCAACGCAGTGATGCACGAACATCGCCCCGACGAGCCGCACTGGTATCTGAGCATCCTTGCCGTGGCTTCTTCACGCCAGGGACAGGGGTTCGGGGCCAAGGTGCTCACTGCGATGCACGAGCGCTCCGATGCCACAGGGGTGCCCTGCTACCTCGAGTCGAGCAATCCGCGCAATCACAGCTTCTACCTGCGCCACGGATATGTCGAGGTTGGTGAAATCAGTGCCGCTGATTCGCCGGCCCTGATGTGCTTCAGTCGTCGGCCTCGTCGGTAACCACCAGATCGAATCGTTCGGCACAGTCGGGGCAACGGTACGCCACGAAATCACCGGAGATGAACGGATCATCGTGGGGTCGCTGAGTCAACCGGTAACAGGTCCCCTGGCATTCAACGCACACAATCTCATCAGGCACATGCACGTTCGGAACGTATCTCGGGCACCATTGTCCTATGCGTATTGTCGCAGGCTCAGCCCGCGGTCGGCGGCTCGTTGCCCCCGAAGGAACCTCTACCCGTCCGACGTCTGAACGGGTCCGCGAAGCAATGTTTAACGCGCTCTTCAGCCTCGGCGTTCTCGAAGAAGCAACGGTCTGTGACCTGTTTGCCGGAAGCGGAGCACTCGGCCTCGAAGCCCTCAGCAGGGGAGCAGCCGAGGTCACCTTCGTCGAACGAGACCGTGCCGCGTTGCACGCGCTGAGAACCAATATCGACGCACTCGATGTCGGCGATCAGGCAACGGTTCGCCAGGCCGAAGCGCTGTCTTTCGCCGCGACGTCGTCTCGCAGCCGCGAAGCGTCCTCACCGGCGTTCGACCTACTCATCGCCGATCCGCCCTATGACTTCGACGAATGGGAGACCCTTCTCGATGCAGTATCGGCAGGTCTGGTTGTCATCGAGTCAGGGCGAACTCCCCCCGAGCACCCCAGGTGGGAAGTCATTCGTCAACGCCGATACGGCAGTACTGTGCTCACGTTCATGACCGACAAGACCGAGGGGAACCCTCTGCGATGACGCGAGTTCTCTACCCAGGATCGTTTGACCCGGTTCACAACGGACACGTCGACCTTGTCACGAACGCTGCGGCGATGTTCGACGAAGTGATCGTCGCAGCAGTCGGCAACCCCCAGAAACAGTCGGGACTTTTCTCGCTCGACGAGCGTCGTGCGCTCATCGGCGACGTCTTCGCTCATATCTCGACCGTCGAGGCTGTGGTCCACGATGGGCTCGTCGTCGACCTTGCCCTCGGCCTGGAGGTCGACTTCATCATCAAGGGTCTGCGAACCACCGCCGACTTCGAAACCGAAATGCAAATGGCGCAGATCAACAAGAAGATATCTGGCGTCGAAACGGTGTTTCTTGCAGCATCAACGACGACGTCGTTCGTCTCTTCGAGCTATGTGCGCGACATCGCCCGCCTAGGCGGCAAGGTCGATTCCCTCGTACCTGGCATTGTTGCGGACCGCGTGCGTGCCAAACTGGAGAACGGTGTCTGACCAGTATCCATACGACGAATCAGCTGCGCAACCACAGGGGCCTCATGGGGTCGCTGAGCGGGTTTCAGAGCTGCGCCATGTCATCGAGACTGCGCGTCAACTTCCGCTTTCATCGAGTTCGGCGATCAACAAGGACGACGTGCTTGCCCTGATCGACGAGATCGAACAGCAGCTTCCTGATGAGTTGCGTTCGGCGCGGTGGCTGCTGAAGGAGCGCGAAGAGTTCCGGGCCAAGACCCGGCGTGAAGGCGACGAGATCGTTGCGCTCGCCCGAAACCGGGCTGAGCAGATGGTGCAACGCACCCAAGTATCGAAAGCAGCCGAGGCGCGTGCGCGCAAAGTTATTGAGCAGGCCGAGGCCGAAGCCCGCCGATTGCGCCTCGAGGCCGAGGACTATTGCGATCAGAAACTCGGCAGTTTCGAGAACGTGCTTCACCGCACGTTGCAGCAGGTCGCCGCTGGTCGCTCGAAGTTGCAGGGCAACTTGCTCGACGAACTCGACGATTCACCGTCAGCCGGTGTGCAGCGAGCTTCGGAGCCGCAACCGGGCACCGACCCGGGCCAAACGCGCCAGGCGACCTAGTGCGTTCGCCGTTCATCGTCGATATCACACCCCACAAGCGTGCATCGGGGGTGCAGCGGCCCTTGGTCGCTGAGCTCGAACCGTCCGAGGGCATGTGTCTTGACACAGCTGAGATTGTTACGAGCGCGCTGCACGTCGACTTTCTTCTCGAAATTGCTGGCGAACA
The DNA here is from genome assembly GCA_937941245.1 of uncultured Acidimicrobiales bacterium. Classification (GTDB taxonomy): domain Bacteria; phylum Actinomycetota; class Acidimicrobiia; order Acidimicrobiales; family UBA10347; genus UBA10347. The sequence goes on from CALDYC010000158.1 coordinate 8,909, forward strand.
CCTCGTGGCTGCCGGCAGGATCGATGCGCATTGGCACGGGCCGTGTCGGCGCTGCCTCGAACCGGTCACGGGGGTTTCGTCGTTCAAGGTGCAAGAGATCTTCGAGCAGGTCCCGGTCGAGGGCGAGACATACCTGCTCGATAAAGACGAAGTCGACCTCGAACCAATGTTGCGTGAAGCGGTACTGCTGAACGTGCCTGTGGTGCCACTTTGTTCAGATGACTGCCTTGGTCCGGACCCCGACCGGTTCCCGGCTTCGGTCGAAGTAGACGACCCAGATGACAGCGACAGCAGCGGATCCGATGCCCAACCGGTGCCTCGAGCGGGCGACCCCCGGTGGGCGGCGCTCGATGCATTGCAGTTCGGTGACTAGTCCCTCGACCGGCGAGTCGAGTGCCGAAGCGAAAGACTGACGTCTTCGGCGACTGAAACCTCACACAACCGGGTATCTTGCGGGTCGTCCGCAGCGAGGAGATGGCCGATGGCTGTTCCAAAGAAAAAGATGTCGAAGTCCAAGACTCGCAGCCGTCGCGCTTCAGCTTGGTCTCTTAAGGCTCCAGCCCGCAGCACCTGTCCGCAGTGCGGCTCGGTGAAGGTTCCGCACCGTGTATGTGGTGCCTGTGGCGTGTACGCCGGCCGTCAGGCCATCGAGATCGACTGATTCTCATGTTGCCCGTCGCTGTCGATGCAATGGGCGGCGATCATGCCCCCGCCGAAATTGTGGCGGGCGCCCAGCTCGCAGCCGATGCGGGCATTCCTGTCGTGCTCGTGGGACGAGCCGACGACATTGGCGCGACCGACCTCGACCTGATCGAGGCTTCTGAGGTCATCGCTATGTCGGCGGACCCAACCAAGAGCGTCCGCACGATGAAGGACTCAAGTCTGGTGCGCTGTGCCGAAGCAGTCCGCGACGGACGTGCCTCGGGCATGGTGAGCGCCGGCAACACCGGCGCAGCCCTTGCTGCTGCGACATTGCGCATGCGTCGCATTAAGGGCGTGGCCCGCCCGGCCATCGCCACCCCTTTGCCGAAGCCTTCAGGTGGGCTTCCGAACGTGTTGATCGATGCGGGTGCCAACATCGAGTGCACCCCCGAACTGTTGGCACTCTTTGCGCGCATGGGAGCGGTGTACACCCGGGCTCGCTTTGGCACCGCCCAGCCCCGGGTTGGGCTGTTGTCAAACGGCGAGGAGTCCTCGAAGGGCACGGCCACGGTGAAGGAAGCCTGGACTCTGCTTGACCAGGCACCGTGGCAGGTTGCCACGAGCGCCAGCTTTGTCGGCAATGTTGAAGGCACCGACCTGCTCAGCGATGACGTTGATGTCATCGTCACCGACGGGTTCACCGGCAATGTGGCATTGAAGACTCTCGAAGGAGCAGCACGAGGCATTATCGCTGCGCTGCTCACAGCCTTCGATGCTGACGACGACGCTCGCAAGGGCGCCGAACTTCTGTTGCCAGCATTGGCTCCGCTCTATGACCGTATGAACCCCGACACGGTCGGTGGTGCTGCGCTTGTTGGCGTCAATGGCATTTGCATGATCAGTCACGGCTCATCGTCTGCCAAGGCAATCTTCCACGCGGTAAAGACCGCTCACGAACTGGCCGAGAGCGGTCTTGTTCCGGAATTGACCGCGGCCCTCGCCTGAATCCTCAAGACACGAGATCTTCGAGACCCGAGATCTTCGAGACCCAGCGGGGCTGCGTGAGCCTGGCGACTGTTGTGTCGCCGGCGTGTGTTAGTCGCGTGACAGCTGCATGAACAAACGCAGTACGTACCAGAACATGGTCATAAGCGAGCCGAACAGCTGAGTGGCTGCGGCAACGTGGGCGTTTGACGGGAAGGTACGGATGATCGACTGCGTCTGGTACAGAATCGCTGCACCCGAGATGGCGATCATGGCAACCGAGAACCAGACGCCGAGGTTCCAACCGAACATCGCGGCGCCAACAATGAGCAGCAGCGCTCCACCGAATCCCCACATGACGAGGGGCCGCAGGAATGACAGATCCTTGCGGGTGAAGAAGGCCACTGCACTCAAGAAGACGAAGCCGACTGCGGTCACGACAATTGCCGACGCAAGCGTGCTCTTCGCTTCGGCCACGTTGTACACGTAGTACAGGAACGGAGCGAACAGCAGCGAATAGATGGCTGCGGTACCGAACAAGCCGGCGTACTGGCGAGACGGGTTCGTAAGATCGCTGACGGCTTGGCTGACAAACCATTGACCGATCATGAATCCGCCGAGGAAGAGCAGCCAACGGCCACCGCTGGCAAAGAAGAAGTCGTACAGCCGCTCGGCGACGCCAACTTGGAAGAGCAGCGTCTCGAACACGACAAAGGCAGCGACAGCGCCGAGGACGTGCTGATACACGCGTACGACGAATGCGGCACGATCCTCCTCGGGGAGCTGAATCGCTAACGGTGCATTTTGAAGAGCAGTCATTGCCTGGTGAACCTCCGAAGGGTCATTGGCTGGGGGTTGCAGATCATGCAACACGATAGTGGCCCGCCAGATTCCCGGTCGGTCCCATCGGGTGTTAGCTCAAGAAGTCGACGATGCGATCCTTGGGGCGGCCGATAATCGCCGCGGAGCCTTTGACGACAACCGGGCGTTGCAGCAGCGCTTTGTGTGTAACGAGCAGGTCAACGACCGCTTCGGCC